>NZ_JBLKSS010000277.1:0-2518 GCF_047607725.1 Sodalis sp. (in: enterobacteria)
CAGGCAACGATGCTGTTGGAGGTGATGGAAGATCGTTACGACAAAAGCAGCGGCATCCTGATCAGTCAACTGCCGGTAAAAAAATGGTATGGACTGATAGAAAACCCCACGACAGCTGACGCGTTACTCGATCGGCTAGTACACCCCAGCTATCGACTGGAACTTAAAGGCGAATCACTACGCAAAGAGCGAGGAGTAGCCAGCACAGGAAAAATAGACTAAAACTGAGTCAGAAGATGAGTGAACACGTGATCGAATATCACTGGAATGGGTGATCGGAAAATATCGGAATAACTGATCGGATGTCGCCGGAACAGATGATCGGATACGTCGGAATCTGCACATTGCCGCCGACCAGCGTTTCATCGTCCCACACCTCGATCGAATGGGCATGGCCGAGCTGATGCAAATGACTATAGGCGATTTCGACTTCCGTACCGATCCAGCTTCCCTCCGCGCCGCGTTCGGCGCAGGCGGAGACCACCTCGGCGAACGCCTGATTCAGCGTGACGTGCCAGCGGCAGCGGCGGACAAAGCGGCTAAAACTGCGGCTTTGATGGAACGCATGGGGAAACAGCACCGCGCGCGGATCCGGCGACCACCACAAAATGGCGTCGCCAGGGGAATACCAAGGGAAAATCTCCTGCCGATAGGCCGCCAGCAGCCGCTGTGGCGACAAATCGCCGCCGAAGGCCAGCATGCCGTTGGGCTCGCTGAGCGCCGTCTGCGGCGGTGGGAAATGCACAGAATCGGGTGAAAGCCGGTATAGTCGCATGCTGCCGTTAATTACTCCAATCCGTCTGAACACAACCGGCGGGGTGAGACCGACCGGCGTCGGCTATCCTCCGACGAGTCTATCTCTAGCGGCCGGTGATAGTGATAATAGCGTCCGCGCTGCGCCATCAGCGCCTGATGGCTACCTTGTTCAATCAGGTTACCGCGATCCATAATACAAATGCGGTCTAAACGTTCCAATCCCCGCAGCCGATGGGTGACGATAATAACCGGCCGCCCCTGACCGAGCGTGGTCAACAACTGCAGTATTTGCTGTTCGGTGACGGCATCCAGCCCTTTGGTAGGCTCGTCGAGCAGCCACAGTGGCGCGGCGTGCAGCAGCGCGCGGGCGATGCCCATGCGGCGTTGTTCACCACCGGAGAGCACTCGACCGCCCTCTCCAAACCAGGCGTTCAATCCCTCGCCCGCCAAGAGCGTTTCTAGGCCCACCTGCCGCACCACCACGCACAGTTGTTCATCGTCGGCGTCCTGGGCCGCCAGGCGAAGATTATCGCGCAATGTCGCGCTGAAAATATGCACGCGCTGCGGCACCACGGCGGTTATCGCGCGTAGCGTGCTTTCGCTCCACTCCCGCAGCGGCACGCCATTGAGCGCGATATCTCCCGCCTCGGGATCCCAGGCGCGGGTTAATAACTGCAGCAGCGTGGATTTCCCGCTACCGGTATGGCCGAGGAGGGCGATATGCTCGCCGGCGGCAACCGTCAGCGACAGGTCATCGATGGCGGGCGCCGCCTGCCCTGGATAGTGAAACCGCGGCCGGCGCAGGACCGGCGGCAGGGAAAACCACTTCTTGTGACTGGTTGATAACCACGTTGAGGCGCGCGGCGGAGGCCATCACCTGTCCCAGATGTTGAAATGCGCCGGCCACCGGACCCAGCGCCTCAAAGGCCGCGAGCGTTGCGAACGCGAACAGCGCAATGAGAGGACCGGACGATCCATCGCCGCCCACGCCGGCGGCGGCGAGCCACAGCACCAGCGTCAACGTCAGCCCGGTCAGCAGCAGCAGCAAACTTTGTGCGCCGGCGCCCAGGCCGTTCTGGCGGCGCTGATGTCCTTGCCAGCGTTGCTCGGTGGCATCCAACTGTTGGCGGTAGTGCTCGGCGGCGCCGTACAGCGTGAGTTCGGCGTTGCCGGAAAGCCAGGCATTCAGCCGCAGGCGATAATCGGCGCGTAACGCGGTCAGCGCTTCGCCCACCGGCTTGCCGGCGCGGTAAAACAGCGATGGGAACAGCGCCAGAATAACCAGCATCACCGCGCCAAGCGCCCCCGCCAGCGGAGAGATCACCCGCAGATAAAGATGATCGAGCGTATCCACATCCGCCACCAGGCGATTAAGCAGTTCCGCCTGGTGGAAGCGGGCAATCGCGCCGGGAGCAAGGGGAAGAATACGGCTGAAGGTGTAAAGCCGTAGATGCTGCAGCACGCGGAAGGTGGCGTCGTGGCTGACCACCCTATAGAGAAGAGAAGTAATTTATTTGATACTTACGGGATCTGGCGGGAATTCGTGGGATTTCTTAGGATTAGGGATGATTTATGTATTTGATACCGATGAACAAAAAAAGAACAAAATAGAGCCTATAGGCAAAACATTTGATACTTAACGTAACGGCCTTAAAACGTAAGCGCCCCGTGGAGGACGTCTTGAATTATTGGTGGGTTTGTTGTATAAGACGTAAGCGTACGCCCAGCGCCGTCTGTTAATTCCCCATCAAGTTATTGAAGA
>NZ_JBLKSS010000278.1:0-2514 GCF_047607725.1 Sodalis sp. (in: enterobacteria)
TATCCTGATACGAAGCAGACTATCAAGGAACGTCTCGAAAGCCAGGATGCAAAGACTATCGATATGATGCTTTCCACGCTCAAGGACAAGGATGAGCGCCGCCATCATCCGCAATACAGCGGTCATCCATCTCAAGGCATACCGCCCGTCGATGCCTATGAGGATTCAATCCCGTTCTGAAGATAATTTGGAGCTGGGCGTGGGTTGCCAAGAAAGGTTAAATGAGGATTTTGACGAGCGTGACCGCAACTCCAAGGAGTGCCGTCATCATGGCAGCCATCTTAATGAGCAACCACGTTGATATGCTTTCAACGTCCTTACGCAAAAGGGCTATCTGTGTCGCCGTTTCTTTTCTGGCATCGGCGATTTGGGCATCGGTTTTTTCAAAGCGAGCTTGCATATCCTTGCGCACGTCGGCTATATGAGCGTCGGTCTTCTCAAAGCGAGCATCCATATCTTTACGAACGTCAGTTATCTGAATCGTCAGGTCCTTGCGTACGTCCTCAAGATTGCGCTTTACACCGACAATTTCAGCCGAAAAATCTTTACGTACATCAGCAATATCGCGTTTTACATCGTTGATATCGGCCTTGGTAGCAAGATCGGCTACTTCATGAGATTTACGCACAACGAGAGATATCGCCTTGGCCTGATCTTTCGGCAGACCGGCGTTCTCTAGCGTTTCGACGAACTCTTGTGTATCAAATGCGACTTGGCCCATATGCGTATCCTCGTGGTGATGCAGGCAGTATAGCTGTCGGGGGCATGGCAAGGCAACTTGCGCCAACGATGCCACAGAGAATTTGCTATAATCACTCTGCCAGCCTGGACAACTGGCACCTCCTAACTCAACTGCTGTGCCGTCCAACCTAGGGGTTAAGATGGCGCAGGCGGCATATCGAAAAACGAGACCTACCACACTGACCACGGCGACAGTCGAGGCCGGCGGTTTGTTGCAACCGACAAAAACACGCTCTCAGGGTCGCGCGCACGCGCGTTTTGGGGGGAAACCGTGCCAGTAGTTGCAACGGTCAAAACCGACTGGTTCCGGGTGATAAACGACATTACCTGCGCCGGGATCCCGTTACAGAAAATCGCCAGAGAGCTGGACGTGTCCAAGTCTGTGATTATTGGCTGGAAGCAGGGCGCGGCACCTAATCATCACACCGGCGAGGCGCTGATTGATTTCTGGTGTTATGTGACGCATCGCCAGCGCATAGAGCTGCCTGTGCAGGTATCATCGCGGCGCTTTGTGTACGCCTGGCGCCACAAACGCTAGCCCCTCTTCCGCGAGCAGGGGGGGATTTGGTCGGGGTCCTGACCGTGAATCCCTTTCACACTGGCGGCTCTATTATCGACAGGAGCCACGACAATGGCACGAAAAAGAAAAGCCGTCGAAGTCCCAGGGCAGGAATCCACAACCGCCGTAGACGTTGCTACAGACGAACAGGGGGCAATCAAACATTGCCTGAGGGTGTGTCGGCACTTCCGATGAGCAGACCGTGCAGCAGAGGGTTTCTGCACTGCTAGACAGTACTGCGCAGGCTGAGCGTAACGCTATCCTGTCAACGCTTGACAAGCCGGCCGCAGCACTCATCACCCGCTTTGACGCGCTGGGCTTTACCGATATGGCCGACCAGAAGCTGACCGATAATCTCTATTTCCTCGAACTCGTCAAGAAAGCCACCATGGCAGCACCCGTCGCGCCGCTTGGAGTTGTGACGAATGAAGAGGGTAAACGTCAGCCCGTACCGGGTAAGCCGATTTTAACGGAACACGGCTGGCACGTGCCGGGCTAAGGAGAACGTGATGTGTGGAGGGAGTGCACCCCAGGTCGTACGAACGGATCCGCAGGCTGAAGTCAATGCGGCGGCTGACGCAGCGGCAAAGGCGGCGAACGCAGATGCCGCCGCGCGCAAGAAACGCAAGAAAAGCTCGTCTTTGCTGGCAAGTGGTGCAGAAGGGGCCGCGGACTCAGGCAGCTCTTTGTTGTCTTCGGGCGCGCAGCCTGCGCAGAAAAAGGCATTAGGGGCGTAACCGATGGATGAACTCGCCGTCAAGCTGATTAAGCGTGCTGATGCGCTAAAATCCCACCGCCAGCGGCATGAAAGCGTCTGGCGCGGGTTTTTCGGCTGACGTGCTGGACGCACAGAGCGCTAAGTCGAAAGTTGCGAAGCTGCTGGACGGCACCGGCACCGATAGCGCCCGTATGCTGACCTCGGCGCTCATGTCCGGCATGACCCCGGCCAACGCGCAGTGGCTCAATCTCGACAGTGAATCGCTGGCTGACGAGGACAAGGCCTGGCTCTCCACCTGTGCCACATTTGCTGGTTCCGGTCACGTCCGATCACTGATTCCGATTTCACCCGATCACTGATTCCGGTCACGCCCGATCACTGATTCTGATTTCATCCGATCACTGATTCCGGTCGCCCGATCAGCGATTCCGATTCTGCCCGATAGCTCATCTTCTGTTCCGCCATACTCTGGAGACTTTTAGCTTCCGGGAGTATG
>NZ_JBLKSS010000279.1:0-2426 GCF_047607725.1 Sodalis sp. (in: enterobacteria)
ATCATCGCCGGATTATCCATGATCTGACAGCCGTCCCTTATAGGATGCGGGTTCACTAGGCATCGTAGTGGAACATATTCTTACCGGGCCGTACAACAAACCCACCAATAATTCAAGACGTCCTCCACGGGGCGCTTACCATAGGTCTGGGTGCTGAGCAGCGCGACGCCAAAAGCGTAGGCGGCTTTGTTGATGGGGCCCCCCATGTCGCTGCACATCATCGCACCGAGGATAGCCCCTAGCAGCACCGCGTTAGCGGTTCCCATGACCTGCAGCCAATGCGTCAGCGCGGTCAATATTTTGGCGACCGGCGTACCCACCACATAAATCATCACCAATCCGGTGACCAAAGGCGCGATAAGCGGAATGATAAGGATGGGCTTCAGCGCCGCCATACTTTGCGGTAGAGGCAGTTTATTGCTGATAAGTTTGGCCACATAGCCCGCCAGGAAACCGGCGATAATCCCACCGATAAAACCCGCGCCGGTGCTGACCGCCAACATCCCCCCACCAGCCCCGGCGTCAGACCCGGACGATCGGCGATAGAAAAGGCGATGAAACCCGCCAGTACCGGCACCATCAGCGCCAGGGCGGATTTGCTGCCGATCTGCATCAACGCCGCGGCCAGGGTGCCCGGCTCGTCGGCGGCATGAATGCCGAACACGAAAGACAACGCGATACAAAGCCCCCCCCCCGCCGCCACCATCGACAGCATATAGGAGACTCCGGTGAGCAGATGGCGATAGGCGCCAGGAGACCCCTTTTTCTCCTCGGCGGCAGCCCCCTGTCCCGCTGGCTGGAAGACTTGGGCTTGCGCCACTGCGTTATCCAGCGTTTGTGCGGTTTTCTTCAGCGCCAGCCCGGTACTGGTCCGGTACATGGGTTTGCCGGCGAATTTAGCGAGATCCACTTCAATATCCGCTGCCACAATCACCAGATCCGCCTCCCGCACCTCCTCTGGCGTGATGGCATTGCCGGCGCCGACCGACCCGCGGGTTTCTACCTTCACCCACCAGCCGCGTTTTTTCGCCTCGGCCTCAATGGCCTCAGCCACCATAAAGGTATGCGCGACGCCGGTGGGACAAGCCGTCACCACCACCACCACCCGCTTCGGACCGGACGACGGCGCCGTGACGGAGGCGGACGGTGCGGCGGCCACCGCCTGATAAGGCGCGGCCTGCGCGCGGGCGCGCTGCAAAAAGGCGTCAGGGTCGGCGGCAGCATCCTCAACCGTTCCTTGGAAAGCGGTCTTGCCGCTAAGCGTTGCATCGCCGGCCCCTTCGCCCACCAGTACCCACAGTTCCGCGTCCGCGTCGTCGTTGACGAGCTGCAGCCCGCTTTTCCCCGCCGCATCAGCCAATACTGTCCGCAATAGATGGCTGCGGGCCTGGCCCAATGCACTGCCCAGAATCAGACGTGTTTTCATCCTCACTCCCGCTTAATTAAGGGTTTCAAATCGACCCGGGCCATCATGGCCGCCAGTTGCGGACGGTCGGTCACGCCCACATTGCTTTGGCTGACCGCCAGCGCCGCCACGGCCGTCGCCAGCCGAAGGGTATGCTCGCTTGACTCGCGCATCAGCAGGCCATAAATCAAGCCTCCCACCATCGAATCACCGGCGCCGACGGTACTGACCACTTCACAGGCCGGCGGTTTGGCCAGCCAGGCGCCGGAGGCGTTTACCCACAGCGCCCCTTCGGCACCGAGCGAGATGACCACATGGGCTATCCCCCGTTCGCACAGGGCATGGGCGGCCTCGACGACATCGCTTAGCGCCGGCAATGGGTGCCCGGCCCAGATTTCCAATTCCCGGCGGTTGGGTTTCACCAGCCAGGGGGACGCTTCTAGCCCGGCCACCAGCGCTTCGCGGCTGCTGTCGAAAATAATGCATGAGCAATGGCTGCGCAGCTTCACCATCCAGTCGGTGAAGGCCGCCGGCGCCACGCCGGCGGGCAGACTGCCGCTGACCGCCACCATATCGAACTGGCCCAGCCAGGTGAGCGAGTCGTTGACGAAACGATCCCAATCCTGCGACGTGACCGTGAACCCCGAGAAATTAAAGTCGGTTACATCGCCGTCTTTTTCGGTCAATTTGACATTGATACGCGTCCGGCCCTGCACCACCTGGAAACGATTGGCGATGCCCAGATCGCTAAACAGCAGTTGGAAGCCGTCCTGATTTTCTTTCCCCAAAAAACCGCCAACGGTCACGTCGATGCCCAAATCTTTCAGAACTTTGGCGACGTTAATGTCTTTCCCCGCAGCGTGCAGCCCGGTGGTTTGCACGTAAGCACCCCGTGGAGGACGTCTTGAATTATTGGTGGGTTTGTTGTATGAGACAGTAAACCTACGTTACACGCTTATGCTCATTGCATTTTCACATTGTATTGATTTTAATAACTTTTATTTCCATCCCGGTTTGAGTG
>NZ_JBLKSS010000280.1:0-2398 GCF_047607725.1 Sodalis sp. (in: enterobacteria)
TATCATCGCCGGATTATCCATGATCTGACAGCCGTCCCTTATAGGATGCGGGTTCACTAGGCATCGTAGTGGAACATATTCTTACCGGGCTATACAACAAACCCACCAATAATTCAAGACGTCCTCCACGGGGCGCTTACGCGTGATTCGGGTGTTAAAAGAAAATTTCAACGATCTCATGGCGTTTCTCATTGTCGCCCAGGAGCGCAGTTTTACCCGCGCGGCGGCGCGGTTGGGGTTATCGCAATCCGCCCTCAGCCATTCCATGCGCAATCTGGAAGAGAGAATGGGTATTCGCCTGTGTACGCGTACCACGCGCAGCGTATCTGTAACGCAGGCCGGCGAACGTCTGCTTGAACGCATAGGGCCGCATTTCAACGATATTGAAATTGAGCTGAACGCCATGAAAGACATGCGTGATGTGCCGGCCGGGAATATTCGAGTTACCGTCGGCGAGCATGCCGCTGATTGTATCCTATGGCCGGTATTGCGCATTTTTTGCCGCAATGGCCCGATATCCATGTTGAAGTGACGGTAGATAATGCTTTGACCGATATCGTAAGCCACCGGTTCGACGCGGGGGTCCGTCTAGGAGATCAGGTGGCGAAAGATATGGTCGCCGTCCCAATCGGTCCGCCGATGCGGATGGCGGTAGTGGGTTCGCCCGCTTATTTCGCCCGCCATCGTCCGCCGCGCGCGCCATCGGACCTAACACCATCGTTGTATCACTATGCGCTCGTTGACGCTGGGCGGGCTTATGCCCTGGGAATTTGCGCGCGACGGTAAAGAAGTGCGGGTCAGGGTAGAAGGCCAGTTGACCATTAACGCCTTACGTCATCGTATTGACGCGGCGAAAGCCGATTTGGGCCTGATTTACCTGCCCGAAGACACGGTAAGCCATGAGATTGCCGATGGGCGTCTGGTCCGGATTTTGGAAGCGTGGTGTGACGTTTTCCCCGGTTATTATCTCTATTATCCCAGCCGAAGGCCGCAAACGACGGCTTTTTCCCTCTTCGTGGCGGCCCTGCGCGCCAACCGGGAAACGCCCCCTGGTTGGTTGGCCGGTATTCTCATCCCCTCAGGTGCGCGGCGCGCACCACTGACCACGGCGTCTCTTACCCAGCACGGCCGGCGCTGGCCGCTTGTGCCGTTTTGGCCATTGGCGGCCGCCGTTGACAACGATTGAGACCGTATTGTCACGCGCCCCTCGACATTACCTCCGGCGCCGTTGATGGAACGCCCTTCACTGTCCGCGACAACGCGCCTTTTAGGCCATGGCCCGGCGGCGTCACCGCCCCTCCGGATTGTGAGCTGGCGCACGTTTGGAAAATTTTTCAATAACATAGTGAAATAATGGAATTGTTCCCGCTACCGATAGCACCAAGAATACCCCCGAGCCGGTGGCTTGCGCAGGGCGGTTTACCGTAAAACACAAACCGCGGCGTCCAATCGGGTATCGCCCGATCGCGCCGCCGCCCATGCCATCAGATGACCGCGCCAGCCAGCCCCAAAGCGGAGCCTTGGGTACCGTTATTGCGGCAGATCATGACCCGCTCCTGCCCTGAAGCACCTTCGACACGCTTGATTGATGATTCCATTTTTGCGAGGGAGAGAAATGTTGCAGCAGCCTGACTATGAAAACATGCGCGTTTATAAGAAAAAAAACATCACGATGCTTCGCTCCCTAGGCTATGCCATGACGGACCTGAACGGTTCAGCGTGGGGAACGCTGGTCGGCTCCTATTTGGTGTTATTCTTGACCACTTTCGCCGAGCTTAACGCCGGCCTCGTCGGCACAATGTTATTTGTCCTGAAAATACTGGATATGTTGGTGTGCGGCGCTATCGGCGGCGTATCCGACCATTTATTCCGCACTCGTATCGGACGACGGCTTGGCCGCCGCCATACGCTATTTATCATCGGCGCGATATTGACCCTCATTTGCTTTCCGCTGCTGTTTAGCGTTCAAGTGGGCTCCTATTGGTGGTATTTCATCGTCCTGTTTCTGCTGGACACCGCACAATCATTCAACAATATCGCTTACGAAACGCTGGCGACTGAGATGGCCGATAACGCCAATGAACGGGTAAAACTCAGTTCGGTACGGATGTTTATTGCCGTCTTCGGTACTTTCGCGGTAACCGGGCTACCGGCTATTTTACTTTCCGTCCTGGGTAAGGACGGCGCGGAGGCCTATACCCTCTCCGGTATCATTTTCGGCTTCGCGCTCTGCGTCGGCACGCTTATCACCTATTTCACGTAAGCGCCCCGTGGAGGACGTCTTGAATTATTGGTGGGTTTGTTGTATGAGACAGTAAACCTACGTTACACGCTTATGCTCATTGCATTTTCACATTGTATTGATTTTAATAACTTTTATTTCCATCCCGGTTTGAGT
>NZ_JBLKSS010000281.1:0-2390 GCF_047607725.1 Sodalis sp. (in: enterobacteria)
TATCGGTACGCCTAACTGTTCAGGGTAATCGAATGATGCTTAGAAATGAAGAAATAAACCGTGACTGGCGCAGGGAGTACATTGTTGCAGCAGTACACGTGAAGGGGTTCACGTTACGGCAACTCTCGTTAAAAGGTAAGCGCCCCGGCCAAAGATGCCTCGGAATTTACCTTCGAGGCCACGCCGCTGAAAGTGAATGATGCGGTGTATTTCTGTACGCCGCACAATGAAGTTCATGCCTTGAACCCTGAAACCGGCGCGTTAAAGTGGAAATACCAGGGTACCGCGGATCCCTCGAATTTGCAGCAGCATCAGACCTGCCGCGGCGTAAGCTATTATGACACCGGCGCTGTGCCGTAAACGTATTTTCAACGCCACCACCGATGCCCGGCTGATTGCGCTGGATGCCGATAGCGGCAAGCCCTGTGCGGATTTCGGCACCAACGGTGTCGTTGACCTGCATGCCGCGATGGGACAGATTCGCCCCCACGCGCTGATGCAAACCGCCGCCTCTCTGCTGGCGGAAAATTTGGTGATCGTCGGTGGCTCGCTCATGGATAACGGCTATCATGCCGGCAATCCCTCGGGCGTCATTCGCGCTTACGATGCCATAACCGGTAAATTAGTATGGAACTTTGATCCCGCGCCGCCGGAGAACACCCAACCGATTGGCGAAGGGCAAACTTACCCGCAGGATACGCCGGTCGCCTGGGGCACCCTAAGCGCTGACGTGAAAAATGGTCTGGTCTATGTGCCGTTTGGTAATGCCTCGCCGGACGAAGTGGGCATCAACCGCGACCCCAATAGCAATACCGAAAAATTCCGCGATACGCTGGTTGCGTTGGATTTGCATACCGGCGCCTTCAAATGGCGCTTCCGATCGTCCAATAACGATCTCTGGGATCGGGACATTCCCTCGCAGCCTTCCTTGCTGGATATCGATTATCAAGGTAATAAGCAGCCAGTGGTCGTCCTGCCGACCAAAACCGGCAATCTTTTTGTCTTGAACCGTCTGACGGGCCAACCCGTTTATCCGGTCAATCAGGTAGAGGTGTCGACACAAGGCGGCGTGCCGGGCGAAAAATTGGCGCCGACGCAGCCCGGTTCCGCATTGAACTTTATTCCTGAAGCACTCAATGAAAAAGCGATGTGGGGGCTGACGCCGTTCGACCAAATGGCCTGCCGTCGTGAATTTACCGCTTTGCGCTATGACGGTAACCCCTGGACGCCTTCAACCGAAACCGGCACCCTGGTTTTCCCCGGCAACATCGGCGTTTTCAACTGGGGATCGGTGGCGATAGATCCCGAACGGCAAATCCTCATCGCGTCGCCCGTACGGTTATCCTATAAGTACAACCTGATTAAGCACACTGCGGATACTGAAGATAAACGGCTGTTCACCCAAGAAGGGTAGTCGTACTGGAATGAGAATTTCGAGGGTAATTACGCGATTCACATCCAGCAATTTGCCTCCAGCCTCGGTATTCCCTGTATCGCGCCGCCGTGGGGCAGAATGGTTAGCGTTGATTTAACCAGCGGTAAGACCGTTTGGCGGCGCCGGGTCGGCACCACCAAAAATCTGGCGACCACCTTTTTGCCCGGGCGCTTTCCTATCGGTTTCCCGATGGGGATGGTCGCCCATGGTGGTCCGCTTATCACCGCAGGCGATGTGGTGTTCCACGCCGCCCCGGCGGATAACTTCATCCGCGCCTATGATGTCAATACCGGCAAACTGTTGTGGGAAAACGAACTGCCGGCCGGCGGTCAGGCGACGCCATCCACCTATATGGGTAAGGATAACAAGCAGTATGTCATCATCGCCGCCGGTGGCCATGGTTCGATGGCCACCAAGCCCGGTGATGCGGTCATCGCTTATCGTTTGCCGTAGGCCTAACCGGGCGGGCGCGGTGCAGGCCGTGGCCTGAGACGATCGTGAAGAGCTGCCCATGGCAGCTCTTTTTTTTTTGCGCCGCCAATGTCTCTTCACATCTCCAGATTTTGCAGCTTATCGCCGCGGGCGAGAGGCGTTAAGACCTTCCGCTGTGCACCACGCCGTCGGACGGCTGCTGCTGCCTGGGCGCGGGCCTGAGACCGCTGGCTGTTCAAAGGGTAAGCGTACGCCCAGCGCCGTCTGTTAATTCCCCATCAAGTTATTGAAGATGATGTCCATTATTTTTTTAATGGGCGCAATTCATGAAACAAACCCCACCAAAACCCTCAAGACGTCGTCCCAATTTCCCGCTGGACTTGAACATTAAGCTGGTTGAGCAGGCGCTCCAGCCCGGCGTATCCATTGCCAAGCTGGCACGGGATAACGGTATCAATGACAATTTGCTGTTCAACTGGCGCCAGCTCTACCGTCAGGGCAAGTTCGGTGTCCAACCTAAAAT
>NZ_JBLKSS010000282.1:0-2204 GCF_047607725.1 Sodalis sp. (in: enterobacteria)
CCGCCGGCAATGGCCAGACCAGGTTAGCTACCGTGAATCGGCCGAGGATATCGTGCACTGTGGTACAGCCGATGCCGAGCGCTGCTGCGATTCGAGCGACGCTGCTCAAATTTCATGCGTAATACATTGATATAGATGCATATTTCTGTTCTCGCGTTCTTCTTTTTACGTGCCATGCCATACCCCCGGAAGCTAAAAGTCTCCAGAGTATGGCGGAACAGAAGATGAGTGATCGGACAGAATCGGAATCGCTGATCGGGCGACCGGAATCAGTGATCGGATGAAATCAGAATCAGTGATCGGGTGAAATCGGAATCAGTGATCGGACGTGACCGGAACCAGCAACTGTATTCCGCCAGCCGCACCATGCGGCTTATATTAAGATAATAATGTCGGCTATCGCAATTGCGCAGCATTTGCCACATCCAGCGTAGTTGCTCCGCGTCGGCATGCCATCTGACGGCCAGCGGCGCGGGGCGCTGAAACATCCATTTAATGGCTTTGAGCGGCACGCCCGGCGCGGCCCAGGGCGCGGAATAACCGGGCGATATTTGGCCGGCATTGTTTGCGCTGGTTTCCAGCGCCGGGCCGGACTGGAGATCGAGCACGGTGACCTGATGCCCCTGCTGCGCCAAATACCAGGCCGACGTCACGCCTATCACGCCACTGCCTAAAACAATTACCTGCATGATTGTCTTGCCTTATAGCCACATCCGCCACAGCAGAAAATGCTGGCGTACGAAAGATGATGAGAAAGATGCACCGCGAGCGTCAATAACGCCTACCGGAGAGTTATTTACATTTTATTAAATACTTTGCCGCGAGGCTAATTCAATAGCAAAATAGAAAAACTGATTTAATCATTTAAAGTGATAATTAGCCTGACAAATCAGCATTAATCTCTTAACTATCATCATTACACAGCATAAAAAACGGCGCTATTTCCTCGTTATCCCCACGACGCGCTGATAAGAGCGAGTCTGGCGATAAGTAGGTAATACGGTTTAACGAGTCAGACAGCGGATAATGCCCTGCCGGCATCCCGCCAGGGACTTTCTCTACGCCTGTGCCTTATATCATGATATCACGGCGCGAACGGCGCGTTGTATAGGGATCGCACGCCAGCGGCGCGGTCCTTGCGCACGATGTCAAAGGGGCACGCCAGTGGCTCCCTTGAGCGCTCGGCTCTTAGGCCGCGCGTTAGCGTCGAGGTCCCGGGCGCGATTTCTCAGGCGTGCCAGTGGCCCCTCCGGCGCTCGGTCATGTCTTCACGGCAGACTATTCCGTCTAAGGCGCTTCGCCCCCGCGCGTGCTCGCCGACGACAACCTGTGCAGGCAGCGTGCCCCTGCTAACGGCGCTTGGCCTTCTGCCCGTGTCGCGTTTGTATAGAGGAGGTGTCTAGGCGCGTAAGGGTCTTAGCGCATCCTCCGCGATTTTCATCTTGCGCTAGGATTAATAATTAAGACAGCATGATCTCGTGCTGTCTGTAACGATGAGGTACGCTGATGACGATTTCTATTGATGAACGATCACGCTCTGCCACATGTCTTAGCGATGGACCGGATTGGACATTTGAACTGCGACAGCAATATCTCGATGAGATTGACCGGGTAGCCAAACATTATCGGCTGGATACCTACCCCCATCAAATAGAAGTTATCACTTCCGAACAGATGATGGACGCCTATTCCAGCGTGGGGATGCCTATCAATTACACCCACTGGTCATTTGGCAAGAAGTTTATCGAAACCGAGCAGCGCTATAAGCACGGTCAGCAGGGGCTGGCTTATGAGATTGTGATTAACTCCAATCCTTGTATCGCCTACCTCATGGAAGAGAATACCATGACCATGCAGGCGCTGGTCATGGCTCACGCCTGTTACGGGCACAATTCGTTTTTTAAAAACAATTACCTTTTCCGCAGTTGGACCGACGCCAGCTCAATCGTTGACTACCTGTGGGGTGGCAAGTATTTCTGGACTATCAAAGGGAACGTTGGATTAGTCGTAAGCCCTTTATTGGCGCGGCTTACAACGATTTTAAGGATTCTGGACTCATTGCAAAAAAAATGATCAGAAAATGATTTTTTTGCACTATATTCTGGACTGGATTGGTTGTAGTTTGAGTAAGTTTGAAAGCCGTTTAAACGCCTTTTGAGCATCATCTTTAAATAAAAATAATTATATAAAACATTAAATTAAGT
>NZ_JBLKSS010000283.1:0-2203 GCF_047607725.1 Sodalis sp. (in: enterobacteria)
CACAGGAAAAATAGACTAAAACCGAGTCAGAAGATGAGCGAACACGTGATCGAATATCACTGGAATGGGTGATCGGAAAATATCGGAATAACTGATCGGATGTCGCCGGAACAGATGATCGGATACGTCGGAATCTGCACGTGTTCTACGCAGAGAATATTTTACCGCGCAATGACTTAATACCGGGTCCGCTAGACAATATTTTTCTTCCTCCGTCCGGGTATAATTATTTTTTTAGATGAGGAGATTTTTATGCGAATGATCACGATATCACTGCTATTTATCCTTATCTGTTTAACTTGGGGCACCACCTGGCTTGCCATGAAAATCGCGGTTGATACCATTCCGCCCGTGTTTGCGACCGGCATGCGTTTTATTGCCGCGTCACCGCTGCTTATTATTATGGCTTGGCTAACCCGTGCGCCGTTACTTTTTCCCCGTGGGCAGCGTCTTTTCCAATGTGCGGTCGCGCTATTTTATTTCGCCATTCCGTTTTCATTAATGATTTACGGTGAGCAAACCGTCAGCTCGGGGCTGGCGTCGGTAATTTTCGCCAACATGCCCGTTGTGGTGCTTGGCACCTCGCTGCTGCTGTTAAAGGAAAAAACCTGCAGGCTGCAACTTCTGGGATTGCGGCTGGCGATCGCATCGTTGGCCGTAGTGCTGATAAGCGAAGCGAAAGAAACCAGCCGCTGTCACTGGCAGGGTGCCCTGGCCCTGGTCGCGGCCCTGATTATGCATGCAATTATGTATACCCTTTGCAAGAAGCGCGGTTGTTACGTGGCTGTGCTGACTTACAATGCCCTACCTTGCTGCGCGGCGGGAGTTGCATTGGCCACCGTCGGCTGGCTGTATGAACACCCCCGCTGGCATGATTTTTCGCCAAGTTCGGTAGGGGCAACCCTGTATTTAGGCGTAGTGGCCGGCGTATTCGGTATTTTGTGCTACTTTGCGCTATAAAAAAAGCCAGCGCTTTCCAGGCGTCCACGGTGTTTTTGATTTTCCCGGTGATCGCGCTATTGCTGGAAAATGCCTTGTATGGCTATACGCTTTCACCGGTTTCGCGCCTGCTGCTGGTGCCGCTCAGCGCCGGGATTTTATTAACGCTGCTGTCGCGGCGCCATGCCTGAGCGCCGACGAATGCTAACGTTGGGATGCGCGGGCGCCGTGAATCCCCCTGCCTTCGGTGACAACACATCACTATCGATAACCTGCGTGGCGGCCATGCAGCACGCTAATTGGCGCACCTTTGCAGGGGAAGCGGCAAAACGGGTTGCCGCCTATGGCCTACCCACAAAAGACGTTAGCCCGACAGATTAAAATAGTGGCGCAGCGGTGCCGCCAGGGCGATAAAGTCGCGGTTGCCCGGTTTGGTGCCAACTGGTCTCATACCACAGCAGCATGAGATAGTTGACCCAGGGAAGCCAGGCGTCAATCTGCCGGCGTAAACGATCGCTCGCCAGGCCCGGCATAAGCCGCACATAATCGGCCAGCAAACGCTCGCGATCCGCGGCCTGCAGGGCATTGCCGCCAAACAGCGCCGCCAGCTCCAGCGCAACATCCCCATCGCCGGCATATTCCCAGTCGATAAACGTCAGCGAACCCGCCTGCTGAAGCAGCACATTGCCTTGATGCACATCCATATGCAACAGCGCCTGGCGTATGGCCGTCGGCGGACGCCGGCACAAAAACCGCCTATGTAGCCTCAGAAAGGCCGGTGAACGTCGCGCCGGGTCGCTTGTTTGCCAGTAACGCGCATAGCGCGCCTGCAGGTTCAGCGGATAGCCGCTGTGCCGACGCTGATGCAGCCTGGCCAGGAGGCCCGCCAGCGTGCCCGTCGTCAGCGCCTGTTGCCAGCCCTGCGCATTCATCGGTGCGCCGGGGAGCCACTCCACCAGCAGCCAACCGGCGGTGATGCCCCGCGGGCACGGCACCAGGCCGCTGCCGTTAAGGGCGCGCAACAGGCGAAACTCTCGACGCCCAGCTGTATTTTCGTAAGCGTACGCCCAGCGCCGTATTGACAGTTATTCAGCAGGGATGGTGAGGTTCCACGGCAGGAGCTATTTGATTTTGTTGATGGGATGATCCGCGATAATCGCCAGCACATGGCGCAGATACGCTTCCGGCTCCACGCCGTTCAGTTTGCAACTGCCGATCAGCGTATACATCAGCGCCGCCCGGTCGCCGCCGCTATCCGAACCGA
>NZ_JBLKSS010000284.1:0-2018 GCF_047607725.1 Sodalis sp. (in: enterobacteria)
TTGCCCTGACGGTAGAGCTGGCGCCAGTTGAACAGCAAATTGTCATTGATACCGTTATCCCGTGCCAGCTTGGCAATGGATACGCCGGGCTGGAGCGCCTGCTCAACCAGCTTAATTTTAAAGTCCAGCGGGAAATTGGGACGACGTCTTGAGGGTTTTAGTGGGGTTTGTTTCATGAATTGCGCCCATTAAAAAAATAATGGACATCATCTTCAATAACTTGATGGGGAATTAACAGACGGCGCTGGGCGTACACTTACTTATAACCCAACTTTTGGGCAAATTTCACCACGCTTGACTGGCTGACGCCGGTCATTTCCGCCACTCGCGGCGAACTAAGATGGCGCGCCTCTTCGGTATGATGCAGTAAAAAATCCGCCAATTTCTGGTCATTGCGCGATAGCGATCGGTATAACTGGCGTATCCGTAATAAACTGCTCATGGACTGTTCTCCGGCGTCACACCGTCGTAGGGGGACGAGGGGAAGGCTTCCCGGGATCGGGCGGCGAGATTTCCCTCGCCTGCAGGAATTATCTATTCGATAATAGTTTTTATTATTTGAATTAAAAATTCAACGGTGACTGTATGAATTTAGGGGCATTAGTATCGGAAACACGTTATCCGGACTCGATGGCGCTGGATAGCTTATCAACGCTTGAGATGGTGAGGCTGTTTAATCAGCAGGACAAGCAGGTGCCAGAGGCAATTGCGTCCGAGCTGCCGGCGGTGGCCGCCCCTATCGATCGGGCGGCTTATCTATCTTGGGGCCGGCACCAGCGGCAGGCTGGGGGTGCTGGATGTGTCGGAATGTCCGCCGACCTTTGGCGTGCCACCAGACAAGGTGATCGGCCTCATCGCCGGCGGTCCCGGCGCGCTGCTCAAGGCGGTGGAGGGCGCGGAGGACGATATGGCGCTGGGAGAAAGCGATCTTCGATACCTCCAGCTCGCCCCGGCCGATGTTGTCGTGGGGCTCGCGGCGTCGGGCCCGTACCCCGTACGTGCTGGGCGCGTTGCGCTATGCCCGCTCGCTGGGCTGCGCCACCATCGCAGTCTCCTGTAACCCGAGCTCGCCGATCGCCCAGGCGGCGGACATTACGATATCGCCGGTTGTGGGGCCAGAAGTGCTGACCGGTTCGACGCGCATGAAATCCGGCACCGCGCAGAAACTGGTGCTGAATATGATCTCTACCGGCGCCATGGTGAAGTTGGGCAAGGTTTATTAAAATTTGATGGTGGACGTAAAGGCTACCAATGTGAAGTTACACGACCGCGCCTGCAGCATTGTCTGCGAGGCCTGCGGCGTCGACGGTGACCGGGCAAAGGCGGCTCTGGCGCAGACCGATTATGACGTTAAACCGGCTATTCTCATGCTGCTGAGCGGCAAGAGCGCCGCCGAGGCGCAAGCGGCGCTGGGGGCGCACGACGGCTTTTTGCGGGCGGTGCTGGCTGACGGCCGCGCGTAACGGTGGCGGCGAGCGGCATATGTCGGCAAAGCGGTATCTAATCAGCACCAAACCGTTGCATGACGGCGGCGTGGCATAATTTGGCACGCTATCTCGCCAGCGCTACGGCGTGGCATGACAACGAGGGCATCCATCCTGCCGTGCCGCTAGCCAGCGCCAACCCGCCGCCTAACGGTGCGCCATGCGCCCGTCGGTGTAACTGACGATTACGGCGTGCCGGCTCACAGCGGCACGTTATCAATTAACAGGACGGGAGCCCCAGAATGTAAGAGAGCGGCAGCGCTGTTGTCCAGCCTTGGCGGGCCGGACAATGTGCTGAAGCTGGAGAATTGCATGACCCGGGTGCGGGTGGAAGTCGTCGATGAACGGCGAGTGGATATCGCCGCCCTGAAACGTGTGGCAGGCGTTAAAGGCGTAAGCGCCCCGTGGAGGACGTCTTGAATTATTGGTGGGTTTGTTGTATGGCCGGTAAGAATATGTTCCACTACGATGCCTAGTGAACCCGCATCCTATAAGGGACGGCTGTCAGATCATGGATAATCCGGCGATGATAGT
>NZ_JBLKSS010000285.1:0-1922 GCF_047607725.1 Sodalis sp. (in: enterobacteria)
ATCGCTGAAAACGCGCTGCGGGTAATAAGCCTGGGTCGCAAGAACTATCTGTTCTTCGGTTCGGATAGCGGCGGCGACCGGGCGGCGCTGATGTATACGCTGATCGGCAGTTGCAAACTGAACGGCGTGGAGCCGGAAGCATATCTGCGCCATGTGCTGGCGATTATCGCGGATCATCCCATCAACAAAATCAAAGAGCTCCTGCCGTGGAACCTCACCATCCCTGCTGAATAACTGTCAATACGGCGCTGGGCGTACGCTTACGGCTGGAACAGCATGCGCATTCCTGGCCGGACGAACTGTCCGGCGGCATGCGCCAGTGTGTCGGCCTGGCGCGCGCGCTGGCCATCAACCCCGATATTCTGCTGATGGATGAAGCGTTTTCCGCCCTCGACCTGCTCATTCGTACCGAAATGCAGGACGAGCTTATCAAGCTGCAGTCCCGCCACCAGCGCACCATCATCTTTATCTCCCATGACCTTGACGAGGCGATGCGCATCGGCGATCGCATCGCTATCATGCAAGGGGGCGAGGTGGTGCAGGTGGGCACGCCGGACGAGATCCTTAATAACCCGGCCAACGACTATGTCCGCACCTTCTTCCGCGGCGTGGATATCTCGCAGGTATTCAGCGCCAAAGATATCGCCCGTCGCCGGCCGGTGACCCTGATCCGTAAAACCCCCAGGCGTCGGCCCGCGCTCCGCGCTGAGGCTGCTGCAAGATGAGGATCGTGATTTCGGCTATGTGCTGGAACGTGGTCAGAAATTTATCGGCGTAGTGTCCATTGATTCGTTGAAGGCCGCCCTTTCCGCCAACGGTACGCTTGGAAGACGCGTTGCTGGCATCGCCGGCCACCATCCCCGCCGAGACACCGCTCAGTGAATTGATTTCAACCGTCGCCCAGGCGCCCTGCGCCGTACCGGTCGTCGGCGAAGATAATCAATACATCGGCATTATTTCCAAAGGGATGCTGCTGCAGGCGCTGGATAAAGAGGGGATGACTAATGAGTAACACCACAACCGATCCGTGGGCGGCGACCAACACGGCGCCCGCCCAGCACGCCGCGGGCCAAGAAGCCGCAGGCCAGGCCGCCGATCCCTGGAGCAGCACCGCGGCACCCGCCGGTGAGGCGGCCCATAGCGCTCCCGCCGCCGCCGATGCCTGGGGCAATGTCGCCGCGCCGGGAGGCGATGCCGCCTCGCAACACGCGGCGCAGCAAAGCGCTGACTGGCTTAACAGCATTCCGGCCGACGCGCCCGCGCATTTCAATGTGTTTGACCCCTTTCATCAAACGCTGATCCCCCTCGATCGCTGGGTCACCGAAGGCATCGATTGGGTAGTATTGCACTTTCGTCCGCTGTTTCAGGGCATCCGCGTCCCGGTGGACTTCATCCTAAGCGGCTTTCAACACCTGCTGCTGGGCATGCCGGCCCCGGTGGCGATGATCATTTTCGCGCTGATAGCCTGGCTAATGTCGCCGCTCGGCATGGGCGTCGCCACGTTGGCGTCGCTTATTATCATCGGCGCCTGGTCGCAGGCGATGGTGACGCTGGCGTTAGTGCTCACTTCGATGTTGTTCTGCATCGTACTCGGGCTGGCGCTGGAGATTTGGCTGGCGCGCAGCAACGGCGCGGCAAAGATTATCCGCCCGCTGCTGGATGCGATGCAGACGACGCCGGCGTTCGTCTATCTGGTACCGATCGTCATGCTATTCGGTATCGGTAATGTGCCAGGCGTCGTGGTCACGATTATCTTCGCCCTGCCGCCGATAGTACGGCTGACTGCAGATTCCGACGTATCCGATCATCTGTTCCGGCGACATCCGATCAGTTATTCCGATATTTTCCGATCACCCATTCCAGTGATATTCGATCACGTGTTCGCTCATCTTCTGACTCAGTTTTAGTCTATTTTTCCTGTG
>NZ_JBLKSS010000286.1:0-1902 GCF_047607725.1 Sodalis sp. (in: enterobacteria)
GAATCGGCCGAGGATATCGTTCACTGTGGTACAGCCGATGCCGAGCGCTGCTGCGGTGGTGCGATTCGAGCGACGCTGCTCAAATTTTATGCGTAATACATTGATATAGACACATTTCTGTTCTCGTGTTCTTCTTTTTACGTGCCATGCCATACCCCCGGAAGCTAAAAGTCTCCAGAGTATGGCGGAACAGAAGATGAGCGATCGGACAGAATCGGAATCGCTGATCGGGCGACCGGAATCAGTGATCGGATGAAATCAGAATCAGTGATCGGGCGTGACCGGAATCAGTGATCGGACGTGACCGGAACCAGCACCATTCATAAATTTGTTCTGGACGCGCCGTCGGACGCTGGTGCGAAACGGGCCTGAGCCAAGGCTGCACTTTCGCGGGTGAACTGATTAAAATGTGATCCACATTGTAGTACAATAAATAATAATGGTGCTACAATTTGGGTCGGGTTTCGTCATTAACGCCCATTCTTGTGCGATAGACCCTCAGGAACTGATAGAATCATGCTTATTTCCTCAGGCCTTCGGAGCAAGGATGATTAAGCACTCTCTTAGCAAAACCGAACGTATTATCCATGAAATGGGCCAGCAGATCATCAGCGGCAAGTATATTCCGGGTAGCGGGTTACCCCCAGAAGCGGAATTATGCGAGGAATTCAGTACGTCGCGCAATATCATTCGCGAGGTATTGCGTTCGCTGACGGCTAAGCGGCTCATCGAGATCATTCGTTATCGCGGTGCGTTCGTCACCGCGCAACAAATGGAACTATTTGGATAGCGATGTACTGCAGTGGGTGCTTGCCTGTGATTATGATCCGCGGCTTATCGCGTCCATGACCGAAGTGCGGAATCTGGTGGAGCCCACCATTGCACGCTGGGCCGCTGAACGAGCCACCTCCAGCGAGCTGGCCGTCATTGAGGAAGCGCTCAATGGCATGATAACCAACCATAACAATCGCGATGAGTTCAACGAAGCGGATATCCGTTTCCACGAGGCGGTGCTCAATGCCGTGCATAATCCGGTTCTGCAGCAGTTGGGCGTGGCAATAAGTTCGCTGCAGCGGGCGGTATTTGAACGTACCTATCATGCCCGACGAAGGCAATATGTCCCGCACGCTGCGGGAACATCAGAATTTGTACGATGCTATCCGCCATCAGGATAGCGAGGCGGAGCAGCAGGCGGCGTTGACCATGATCACCAGCATCAACACAACGGTTGAAGGATATAACATGAGCAACAGCTACATCGCCATAGATTGGGGGTCGACCAACCTGCGTGCCTGGCTTTATTTGCACGGCGAACTGGCTGCAAGTACGCGTTCAGATGTAGGCGTAACGTGATTGGGTGGGCTCAGCGCCGAGCAGGTGTTCCGAGAGGTGATCGCGCCTTGGGCGCAGCATAACGTACCGGTGATCATGGCCGGTATGGTGGGCAGCAACGCCGGCTGGGTGCCGGTACCGTATCTGTCTTGCCCCACCCAGTCTGACCGATATTGCCGGTAAACTAACGCGTGTTAACGATGCCGCGCCCTGGGATATCCGCATTATTCCCGGTATCAGTATCCTGAGCGACAATAATTGCAACGTGATGCGCGGCGAGGAAAGCCAATTGCTGGGCGCCTATCGTACTCATCCCGCCAGCCTGTATCTCATGCCCGGCACCCACTGGTAAGCGTACGCCCAGCGCCGTATTGACAGTTATTCAGCAGGGATGGTGAGGTTCCACGGTAGGAGCTCTTTGATTTTGTTTATGGGATGATCCGCGATAATCGCCAGCACATGGCGCAGATACGCTTCCGGCTCCACGCCGTTCAGTTTGCAACTGCCGATCAGCGTATACATCAGCGCCGCCCGGTCGCCGCCGCTATCCGAACCGAAGAACAGATAGTT
>NZ_JBLKSS010000287.1:0-1871 GCF_047607725.1 Sodalis sp. (in: enterobacteria)
GACGGTAGAGCTGGCGCCAGTTGAACAGCAAATTGTCATTGATACCGTTATCCCGTGCCAGCTTGGCAATGGATACGCCGGGCTGGAGCGCCTGCTCAACCAGCTTAATGTTAAAGTCCAGCGGGAAATTGGGACGACGTCTTGAGGGTTTTGGTGGGGGTTGTTTCATGAATGGCGCCCATTAAAAAAATAATGGACATCATCTTCAATAACTTGATGGGGAATTAACAGACGGCGCTGGGCGTACGCTTACGGCTCAGGGGCTGTTCCGCCACCGCGGCGGGCCGCCCCAGCAGCGTTTAGGCGCCCGTCAACGCCGGCATAGTCTCCGCGACGCCTTCTTGTGCCGCGTAGGTGTGGCCGGCAAACGGGTGGCGCTGGTGGATGATGTCGTTACCACGGGCAGTACCGCCGGCGAAATAAGCCGGCTGCTGCTGCGCCATCACGCGCGCGAAGTGCAGCTGTGGAGCATTTGTCGCACCTTGTAGTCTGTGGGGGAAAGGGCGTATAATATCCAATTATTTTAGTCAACTATTGAGTGAATGTTATGATCCGTATTACCGATGCTGCCCAGGAACATTTTGCTAAATTGCTGTTCAATCAGGAACCCGGCACCCAGATCCGCGTGTTCGTTATCAATCCTGGCACGCCCAATGCGGAATGCGGCGTTTCATACTGCCCGCCGGACGCGGTGGAGGCCACCGATACTGAGCTGAAATTCGATAAAATTTCGGCCTATGTGGATGAGCTCTCCGCCCCTTACCTGCAGGAGGCGGAAATTGACTTCGTCACGGATAAGCTCTGCTCCCAGCTGACGCTGAAAGCCCCCAATGCCAAAATACGCAAAGTGAACGACGATGCGCCCCTTATCGAGCGCGTTGAGTACCTGCTGCAGTCGCAGATCAATCCGCAGCTGGCGGGCCACGGCGGTCAGGTGACGCTCATGGAAATCACGGATGATATGCTGGCTATCCTCCAGTTCGGCGGCGGCTGTAACGGCTGTTCGATGGTGGATTACACGCTTAAAGAAGGGATTGAGAAAGAGCTGCTGGAGAAATTTCCCGAGCTGAAGGGTGTGCGCGATTTGACCGAGCACCAGCGCGGCGAACACTCCTACTATTAATCGGCGTTAGGCCTAATCTGTCAATGGGCGTTAGCCCGAACAGGCCATCGGCGTTAAGCCCGACCTGTCATCGGCGTTAAAACTGACCGGCGAGTGGGCGTTAGCCCGACTTAATCATCGGCGTTACCTCCGCCGCACCTCCCCCGCCAGCGGCCGACCGCCGTTAGCAGTTTGATAATTTCAGGGTCGCTAAATAGGGTCTCGAGATCCCGCGTCAACTTGTGCCGCCAGTTAGGATAGGCATCGATAGTACCGGGCACATTGACCGGTGTTGCCATCTGCAGCCAGTCTTCGGGCTGTAGCCCCAGCAGCGCGCTGCGGCTTTGCGCCACAAACCGGTGGATGGCGGCGTTCAACGCCGGTGACATGGGAATATCCTCCGCCCGCGCGGGGGTTTCGGCCGGCAGGCAATCCGCGCGCCGCAGCGCGTCCAGCAACGCCTGCCGTTCCAGACGACGTTCCTCCAGCAGCTGCCGCCAGGTCTGCTCATCGTCATACAGGCCAAGTCGGTGGGCCAGATCAATATCCGCCCCTTGCCAGAAACCGCTTAATGTCGCTAAATCACGCCGTTCAGTTTGCAACTGCCGATAAGCGTATACATCAGCGCCGCCCGGGCGCCGCCGCTATCCGAACCGAAGAACAGATAGTTCTTGCGACCCAGGCTTATTACCCGCAGCGCGTTTTCAGCGATATTATTGTCGATCTCCGCCCAGCCATCGCCGGCGTAGTAGCACAACGCACGCCAGTG
>NZ_JBLKSS010000288.1:0-1838 GCF_047607725.1 Sodalis sp. (in: enterobacteria)
TTCAGAACCACTAATTTTATATCACTCAAATCGGGATGGAAATAAAAGTTATTAAAATCAATACAATGTGAAAATGCAATGAGCATAAGCGTGTAACGTAGGTTTACTGTCTCGTACAACAAACCCACCAATAATTCAAGACGTCCTCCACGGGGCGCTTACGTTCGATCCAGCCGATACGCAATCCCGGCGCCAGCGTTTTGGAAAACGAACTGCATAGCAGCACCCGGCCATTTTCATCAAAGGACTTGATCGTCCGCTGGCGGGGATAGTGATAGGCCAGATCAGCATAAACATCGTCTTCGATTATGGGCGTATCGTAGCGTTGCGCCAGCGTTAACAGCGCCACCTTGTGGGCGTCCGGCATCAGATACCCGAGCGGATTATTACAGTTGGGCGTCAATTGGATAGCCTTGATAGGCCATTGCTCGAGGGCGAGTTCCAGCGCCTCCAGGCTGATGCCGGTGAGGGGGTCGGTGGGAATTTCCAGCGCCTTCATGTCGAAGCCTTTCAGGATTTGGGTGACGCCGTGAAAGCTGGGGGAGTCCACCTCCACAATATCCCCAGGCTGACACAGCGCATGGATGGCGATCGACAGCGCTTCGTGGCAGCCGGTGGTGATGATGATCCCCTCCGGCGCCACGTGGCTGCCGCTGTCTATCATCAAGCGCGTGATTTGCTCGCGCAGGGGGGCGGAACCGCTCAATTCATCGTAATGCAGGCTGCGAAGATCCGGGTGGAGCGCTACGCGGCTCAACAATTTACGCAGCGGTTTCAGGGTATTGGCGGTGACATAAGGGACGCTGGGGCCTAGGTGAATGACATCGCGTGCGCTGCGGGTGCGGGTGAGCTGCAATACCAGATCCCATTGCGAAATTTCCACCGGTCGCTGCGCGGGCCGGCATATCTCCGGCAGCGCCGGCAGCCCGTGCTGCTGACAGACGAAATAGCCGGATTTGGGGCGGGCGGTGATTAACTGCCGGTGTTCCAGCACCCGATATGCCTGCTGTACGGTGCTAATGCTGACGCCATGTTCCACGCTCAGTGCGCACTGAGGGCAACCGCTGGCCGCGGTTATATAGGCCTTGTTCAATGCGGTCGCCGATGATATCGGCCAGACGATGGTAACGGGTCATAAATGCCTCATACAGATGGCCAATAGATCGGATAAACCGGTACAGATCGCGCATCAGATTACCATTGCAGTTTAATTATTAGTAATATATATGATTGAAGTGGTGCATTTCTGAATCTGTACCGTTATAGGACAATCTTCCATCATATTCCTGTCACCCCAGCCACAGGAGCTATGATGAAAACGTCACCGCAATGCCTTACCGCCGCAATACCGGCGGCAGCCGACCCCGTCCCTCGCCCGGCCGCCCCTGGCTGGTCAGGCTTTGTAGGCCGCGGTTGGGCGCGGTTACGCCGCGGGCGGCTCTCTACCGGCGTGACAAACGGATTCTGTTAGCTCTCAGCGACGACCAATTACGGGATATTGGTCTGACGCGTGGCGATATCCACCATTATAACGAAGCGCTGCATCAGCATTGGCGCGCCCGGCGGCGCTGAAAGCGCTAACGGCGGGCGTGGGGACATCCGAGAGGCATGGTGCTCATTCTGGGCATATGGCGCACAGGCATTATCGGTAACGCCACCCCGGCTATTTGGTGAAAAGTAAGCGTACGCCCAGCGCTGTATTGACAGTTATTCAGCAGGGATGGTGAGGTTCCACGGCAGGAGCTCTTTGATTTTGTTGATGGGATGATCCGCTATAATCGCCAGCACATGGCGCAGATACGCTTCCGGCTCCACGCCGTTCAGTTTGCAACTGCCGA
>NZ_JBLKSS010000289.1:0-1715 GCF_047607725.1 Sodalis sp. (in: enterobacteria)
ATATCTTTCTGAACGGACATTACACCTTTATCAGCGAAGGGAAAGAACTCGACCTGGACGCCATGATTGAAGGTCTTACGTTGTCATAGTCGTATGGCGTAAGCCCGCAAAATTTTGGCGGCTTCCCGCTTACAACCCCAAATACTGATGCCGTTGAACGCCTTGTCGCGCTTGTTCCAGCCAAAAGCCTTGGTCAGCGCGTCGTCAATCGCCGAACGGGACGCCACCTCATCGACCCATTTGTTATTCAGCGCAAATTGCGCGGTATTGCCCTGTACAGCGCGCGCAGGCCGTCCAGCATTGCCTGGGCGCCCGGGAACAATTGCTGCGGCGTAATTTACCGGTTGGCCGCGGCCGTCGTCAGATAATGCTGCCAAAGCTGACCAACCCAGCGGCTATCGGCCTCGCGGGCATCGTCGGACATATTGTCGCGCAAGAAAGGTTCGACCGCGGACTTATAAGTGCCGACGCGGAAGATGTGGCTATTGACTTTTAGTTTGTCGAGCAAGGTCTTGTAGTAGAGGTTATTCGTGGCGATACCGTGTAAATCCACCGCGCCCTGGGGCGTGAGATAGATTTTATTGGCATAGCTGGCAAGGAAGTATTGCGCCTGGCTATAACTGTCGCCCACGGCATAGATGGGTTTGCCGCTGTCGCGGAATTCGCGCAGCGCCTTACCGATGTACTGCAGCGAGGCCTGATCCGCCCCGGAGAAATCTTTCAGAGACAGTACCAGCCCGGTGATATTGGCGTCGCTTTTCGCCTGGCGCAGTGTATCTACCACGTCAAATAGCGAATTTTCCTGCAGCCGGTTGCTGGAAGCGCCGAGTAATTCGCGGCCGAGCTGACGCAATTTATTATTCATTGCCGGCTTGTCGACCACCGTACCGGTCAGATCCATCACCAATACGCCTTTTGCCGGCGTCGGCGGCGTGTGCCGTACTTGTAAATAGATCCCCACCACCACGATGATGAGGACCACTAAAAATACGTTGAGGATAAATTCGCGGATAAAATTCAATAAACGCCAGCCCCACTTAAACGGTCCGGAAATAATTCGCCACAATGTGCGCATGAGATCTCCAATAAAACAGCGAAGTCCAAAATCATAATATAAAATTTGTTCGGCCGCGCTCTAAAAAACGCTACAGGTAAACCTTACCGCCGCGCGTTCAGGCCCTCGCCCCGGACGAACGGAGAAAAGCGGGCGCCGTCCTGTTGCCTCCGCCCTCAACAACGGTAGCACGCTATTACAGGTCAGGGCGCTATGATACCGTTAACGCCCTATTCTACCTTAGGAGTGAACTCATGGATGCATTGGAACTGTTACTAAATCGCCGCTCAGCTTCCCGTTTAACCGAGCCTGCGCCGGCCGGTGAGGCGCTGGACCTGCTGCTGCGTGCGGGTATGCGCGCTCCGGACCATGGCGCTCTGCAACCGTGGCGCTTCATCATCATCGAAGGCGAAGGCCGCACCCGGCTGAGCGAATTGCTCAGCCAGTCGGCGATGAACGCCGGTATGGATCAAAAAGGCATTGAAAAAGCGAAACAGGCGCCGTTTCGCGCGCCGCTGATTATTGCTGGTTCCGGTCACGTCCGATCACTGATTCCGATTTCACCCGATCACTGATTCCGGTCGCCCGATCAGCGATTCCGATTCTGTCCGATCGCTCATCTTCTGTTCCGCCATACTCTGGAGACTTTTAGCTTCCGGGG
>NZ_JBLKSS010000290.1:0-4273 GCF_047607725.1 Sodalis sp. (in: enterobacteria)
TACCCCCGGAAGCTAAAAGTCTCCAGAGTATGGCGGAACAGAAGATGAGCGATCGGACAGAATCGGAATCGCTGATCGGGCGACCGGAATCAGTGATCGGATGAAATCAGAATCAGTGATCGGGCGTGACCGGAACCAGCAGCTGGCCGGGCGCCACTAATCCGGAGCCGACGAGATAAGGAAGCCTATGACTATCGCTTTGCAATTCGCCCGTAATATTCATCAGTTTCATCAAAGGAGCTTGCCCAAAGAGGCCGTTGAACGGGCACGCGACGCCATTATCGATACCCTTGGCGTTATGCTGGCCGGTAGAGTACAGCCCGGGGCGCTAAAATTACGCGCGGTGATAGAACCCGCCGCCGCAGGGCGTAACCGGGTATTTGGCACGGCGCTACGCGTCAACGCTCTGGACGCCGCCTTGCTTAACGGTATTGCCGCGCATATTCTGGATTTTGACGACTCTAACTCTCGTCTGCACGGCCATACCTCGGTCGCCATCCTGCCCGCGTTGTTGGCGTTGGGCGATGAACGCCAGGCGCCGCCGGTCGCGGTGGTGCGGGCCTACATTACCGGTTTTGAAGCCGCGTCGCGCCTGGGCGATGCGGTCGGGCGCTACCAATATACCTATGGGTGGCACCCGACAACCACCATCGGCATATTCGCCGCGGTGGCCGCCTGTGCGGCGCTGCTGGAATTGAGCGAAACTCAAACGGCCGTCGCCCTGTCCATCGCCACGGCGCTGGCGTCAGGCATCAAGGCCAATTTCGGCAGCGAAACCAAACCGCTTGGGGTAGGCCAGGCCAATCGCAATGCATTGCTGGCGGTCAAGCTGGCCCAGCAGGATTTCAGCGCGGGCGAATCGGCGTTCGAGCATCATCACGGCTATCTCTTTGTCTTTAACGCCGGAGCAGAGCATTTTGATGCATCATTACTGGTAGCGCCCTGGACCGGTGGGTGAGCCCGTACTGTTGTCGCCGGTGATGGATATCAAGCAAAAACGGTTTCCCTGCTGTTACGCCATTTTACCCCCGCTGGACGGCATTCTTGCCCTGCGTCATGAACATCACCTGACGCCTGAGGAAATTGTGCGCGTGGCGGTCGGCGTGCATCCCATCAGGTTTCCACATATCAACGTCCCGGCGCCAAAGGATCCTTTGGCCGCCAAGTTCAGCCTGCATTACTGCACGGCGCGCGCCCTGGAAGAAGGCCGGTTGACGCTGGATGATTTCATTGATGAGACCCGCTTCAACCGGCCTGAGACGCATCGCCTAATGCGGCGCATCTCTCTGCACCCCTACCACCACGATAATATCGGCGGCGCGGAGGTGATGATCGAGACCAAAGACGGGCGGCGTTTAACGACCTACATCGACAGTGCCCAGGGCTCCTCATATGAAAATCCGCTGCCGCCCGCGCTGGACAGAGATAAATTCTTGCAATGCGCAGCGCTGGCGCTCGGCGACAGAGAAGCCCTGGCCTTTTATCAACGGCTGAATCTGGGGGAGCTGGCCTGATCCTGTAGGCTGACGCACGGCGAGGGCGTTTCACCCCGAGACAAAAGCACAGCTAAGCATGAGCTGAACCCTTGCCAGCCTTGCGTTGCCGGCTTAACGCCCTCGATGCCCACAGTGAACGAACGAGGTTAACGCGTTAAAGCATTCCATTCTTCATCATTCAGGCCAGTGGAATTTTGCATCACCGCACGTTCAACGCCACTGGCGATGAGCTGCCGTGCAATTTTGATTGAGGCATTCTTTTCACCTTTTTGAATGCCCTTTTGAAGGCCCTTTTGTAGCCCCTTCGCTTCAAGCTGTTGTGCAATAGTCATGATGTCCTCCTGATAATCCGTTGCTTTCTCGGCCATCGCCCGCAGAAACTCTTCCGCGGCCGACGACTCTCCCTGCATGACAATATAATAGACCAGACTGCGAAACTGGGCCGCCGATAGCGGCCAACGTTTAGACAACCGGGCGATGTCATTTACCATCTCCAGCACATCCCGCGTTCGGATATGCTTTTGTACCAGCTCCAGCAGCGCCACGCGTCGGTGGGTCAGGATTTCATCATCCGGCATCGCCGTGATATCCACCAGCGGGAACGCCTGCATATACACTGATCCTGCCAGCTCAGGGTCGGCAAAGCAATCCAGCCAGCGCGTGGTGTACGGATAGGGCGACGTCCGTCCGTGGTAAAACAGCAGCGGCACCACCACCGGCAATTGTTCGTGCCCCTGATCAAGGTGCTGCTGCATCGCCGCCAGACTGTAGCGGAGCAAACGCTGCGGCATCAGCTTCTCAGGGCGCGACTGATGCTCTATCAGGCAGTAGATATACCCTTCCCCGCTCGCGGTTTTCACCGAATACAGCATATCGGAAAGCTGGCTGCGTAAGTTCTCCTCGACAAAGCTGGCCGGCGCCATCGCCAGCATCCTCAAATCGCATTGACGGCATATGGTTGCCGGTAAATGGATAGCCAAAAAATCCCGCGCCACGGTGATATCCCCGAGGAACCGTTTAAACAACGCGTCGTGCTGGCAAATAACCTGTGACATAGCGCCTCCCTGGCATAATTCCGCCGCATCATCGCGTCAGTATTGCGAGCATCTTGTTGTTTACATAAACCAACGTTTGTGGCGTCCATGATTTATCCGCCATGAGGCATGCACTCTCGGGGATGTTGCTCGCTTGACAGCCTTTTCACCGATACGGTGACCGAAAATTCTTATTCTGGCGCGATGCCAACGTATGATCATCCCACTACTCTCGTTTTCAGGTGGTGTCGGTTTGCGAAAAGTTGATTTTCTTATGGCGCGACAAAGTCTCCTGGTCAACGGAATAGTTAATGCTATGTCAGGGAGTATCAGCTCCAAAGAATTTGTCACCTTAAAGTGTAATGAAAAAATCACAGGCTTTTCACGGCGCTCAGTACTGCTTTAACCGAGTTTTCCCCGTCGCTATAGAATAGCCATGGCCATTATCCCCTCATTTTATCAAACCATAGCCTTATCATAAAAGTCTTTTTTCCAGGCAAATTTGATAGTTTACCAATCAATTTAGAGATAAATAATTCACTAATCCAAAGCCGTGATGACACTGCCCATGGTAAGGGAATACTCTACTCAACATGATGTCAATAACCACGCACTTCCCATTATATTAAAAAATCAATATTTAACTTTATCATTCATATATAATGAAATTATTAGATAGGCAAGTCGCAGGATAACAGTGTTTTATTCAAGGGCTGATAAATTACGGGCTTGCTTTTAGATAAGACATTTGTTAATTCTTTCACAACTAGAACTCCCTTCTGATTTCCCTTCATCAAAAATATTCATCAATAGTCAACCTCAAGGGGCAAGTTAGGCCGTGAAAATCAATAATGAATGCGACGAGATAGAGAGCATTCGATGAACATAGGAATCTTAACCTCAGCAATGTCTGTTTATGTACAGCAGGCAGGATGGTGATGTGGCAACGTCGCAATTGTATGTGCGCGCATGCTGATCTCCCATCCTCCTCTTTCCAGGGTATTTGGATTCGCGTCATTACCTGAAAGGCCGTATGGCAGCTATTTACCTACTTCCATTTAACTGCGCACACCTATGTCATAAACGGCAATAGCCTTCTATTAGGGCGGTTAAGGTCCTCTCGATTTGGCTTCAGATATGTCGCGAGGGCCGCGCGCGCAGGGCAGGATAGCAGAGCTAGAGGCAGGCCAACGGCCCTATACGCGGCAAATGTCACTTAAAAAAGTGACATTATTTATTTTTTGGGCAACCCTCTAGCATCTTTAGCGCGAATTCAAGGTTAAAATTTTGCGGATCTGTGCGAGGATTATCGTGCCCGTATGCGCACCGCATCCCGCTCATTTTTTCCTGCACATCCACATGCCGCCTGTACAATTCCTCAAATCGGCTCAGGGTAGCAATTTCACGTCCGCCATTTCTAATTTTTACAACTAAAATGACGTTGCTAAAGTGCACGACTTTGTTCTTCTGCAATGTCTGATGAGCCGAGGCTGACACATTTTTTTTGCTGTCTGCATAGGTTTGCAATAATGATGTAGACGCATAGTTTGTAGAAGTATTGACGTTCATTTTTTCTCCGCTACATTTTATCCTATCCACTCGGGCAGATTATTCTCGGCTCCCTAAACACCTAAGTGGCTTAACCATAGGCAAGATTATTTGCTTAATTTTTTTTTGATAACGTCTGTTGCTGTTGCGCAATCATGCTTTTTAGCACATCGAAAACCATTGCGATCACAAGAG
>NZ_JBLKSS010000291.1:0-2611 GCF_047607725.1 Sodalis sp. (in: enterobacteria)
CATCGCCGGATTATCCATGATCTGACAGCCGTCCCTTATAGGATGCGGGTTCACTAGGCATCGTAGTGGAACATATTCTTACCGGGCCATACAACAAACCCACCAATAATTCAAGACGTCCTCCACGGGGCGCTTACGGTAGTGACACATGCGAATCAGTGATCGGGGGAAATCAGAATCGCTGGTCGGGCGACCGGAATCAGTGATCGGATAAAATCGGAATCGCTGATCGGGCGACTGGAATCAGTGATCGGGTGAAATCGGAATCAGTGATCGGACGTGACCGGAACCAGCAACAGTGGAATATAGCCGAAAATGCCCCGTGATGGGCGCTTTTAAGGGGAAAAATATGCCCAGCGCCGTCAGTTTTACACCGGCTGACATAAAATCACGCTTACTGACTTTAGCCGCCTACGCCGCCGCACTCTTGCGCTGCAAAATAGCGGTGGGCAAGGCTTAATGACGCAAAACGGCGGCGCCCCTCACCGGGCGTGAAAACGAGTCTAAAACGGCGACCGGCACGACAGGGATAGGGTTGAGGGTGGCGAAGAGCGTTGACGAACAAAAGAGAGCGCGTTAGCCGGCAAAAAGGTCCCGTGGGTTAGCGGGCAAAAAAAAGGGCTATTTGCGGCGCTATACGGTAATAAAACAGCATAAAAAACCAGCGGTAAAGATATTTATGCCGGTAGACTTCTTTGCATGGCAGATAATTAACGTCGTAGCTATCCTGCGCGCGTGCGGTAATCCCTTACGCGCGGCGATGATAATTCCGCGCTTCGCTTCTCATCAGGCCGATTATGCGCTGGCGCGGGTGCGCACTTTTTATTCTGTTAAAAAAGGATCGGTAATTAAATATTCCAAATTCTTTGGAAATAGCTTAGAAGGGGTTTTACCCATTGTTCGGTCTGGCCAGCGGAAGGCTATTCCTTAAGCCTTCAATCACTCGGGTGAAGGCAATTCTCACCATTTTTGGGGGTATCATTATGTGGCCTTTAATAGGCATCGTTATCGTTATTCTCGGCTTTGCGCTGCGTTTCAATCCCCTGGTGGTCGTAACGCTCGCGGGCCTTATCACCGGGCTGACCAGCGGCCTGGATTTGCCTGCGGTAATAAGCGATTTTGGCACCGCCTATGTGCAAAATCGCTATATGGCGCTAATCTGGCTGGCGCTGCCGGTCATCGGGCTGCTGGAGCGCAACGGACTGCGCGAGCAGGCGCTGCGCCTGGTAACACACATCCACTCCGCGTCGCTGTCGCGCATCCTGATTCTCTATATGCTGATGCGGCAGTTAACCGCCGCGCTGGGCTTGACCGCGCTCGGCGGCCACGCACAAATGGTGCGTCCACTGATAGCCCCCATGGCCGAAGGTGCGGCGCGTAAACGGTTGGGGGATTTACCCCCGGCGGAGCGTGAAAAAATCCGCGCGCACTGTGCGGCGGTAGATAATATCGGCGTATTCTTCGGCGAAGACACGCCATTGGTTCGATCTTATTGATGAAAGGGTTCATGGAGCAAAACGGTTATATTATCGAACCGCTGCATTTTGCCGTCTGGGCCATTCCCACCGCCTTTTTCGCGTTTATCATTCATAGCTGCCGCGTGGCATTTTACCAGCGCGCGCTTATCCGGCGCTATGCCGCGCAGAGCAAAACGCGGGCTGCAGGGGAGTATAAATGATGACAATTCTGGATGCGCTTTATTTGCTGCTGGGCATCATGTTTGCCGCCACGGCTATAATCAACCTGCGTGATAGTTCTAATCCCAAACGTTGGAAAAGCGCCGGCTTTTGGGGCATTAATGCGATTATTTTCATTTTCGGCAGTTATTTGCAGGCGCTGGTAAATGGCCTGTTGGTGATAGTCATGGTGCTGCTCGCGGGGCTCGGTGGATTAGGCAGCAGCAAGCAACCCGAGACGTCTCTCGAACAGCGGGAAGTGCGCGCCAGCCGCTTTGGCAACCGGTTATTCATTCCGGTGTTGCTGATCCCCCTGGTGACGCTGCTCGGCACCTTTGTCTTTAAAAGCCTGACCTGGAACGGCGCACTTCTGATCCCCGCCGGTTCCTCCACCCTGGCCGCGCTGGGCCTGGGCATTATCGTCGCGTTCTTCGTAGCGCTGATGATGTTGCTCGAGACGCCCGCCAGCGCGATGAACGAAGGCCGGCGGCGGCTGGACGCCATCGGCTGGGCCAGCGTCCTGCCGCAGATGCTGGCGGCGCTGGGGAAATTTTCGCCCTGGCCGGGGTGGGTAAGCTAGTGGCGGGGCTGATTACTGATGTCATCCCGCTAGGACTGCCCATCGTCGCGGTCGCCGCCTACTGCATCGGCATGGCGCTGTTCACCATTATAATGGGCAACGCATTTGCGGCATTTCCCATCATGGCCGCCGGCATCGGTTTACCCATTATCGTCGGCCATATGGGCGGCAACCCGGCCATCATGTCCGCCATCGGCATGCTGGCGGGGTTTTGCGGGTAAGCGTACGCCCAGCGCCGTCTGTTAATTCCCCATCAAGTTATTGAAGATGATGTCCATTATTTTTTTAATGGGCGCAATTCATGAAACAAACCCCACCAAAACCCTCAAGACGTCGTCCCAATTTCCCGCTGGAC
>NZ_JBLKSS010000292.1:0-1798 GCF_047607725.1 Sodalis sp. (in: enterobacteria)
CAGGGTAACGGGGCGGGCAAATCCGATGCCGGCAGCCTGACGTTATCGGGCCAGGCGCAACAGGCCGGGGTACTGAATGTCTATCTCGGCGGTGTGCGGGTGCGCGTCACCGTGGAGAAAGGCCAGCAGGGTAAGGCGGTCGGTGATGCGCTGGCACGGGCGATTAATGCCCTGCCGTCGCTGCCGGTGACCGCCGTGTCTGCCTCGCCGGGGGGAAGATGTCACCGCCGACCAGACGGTGGTCACGCTCACAGCGCGGTTTATTTCTGAATACTCGGCGCAGGATATCCGCCTGAATTATTACGATGGCGAGATAACGCCGCCCGGGTTGGCGGTGACCCTTGCCGCACCCGCGGCACGGGCGACGAACCCTGATCTGGCAAAGAGTATTGCCGCGCTGGGGGATACCCGGTATCACCATATCGTCATGCCCTACCTCGATACCGCCAACCTGACATTATTGAGCGACGCGCTGCGCGACCGCTGGGGACCGACCAAAATGTCTGACGGCATCGCCTGGGCGGCCCATACCGGCAGTCTGGGGGAAATCACCCGGTTCGGTAAGACGCGCAATGATTTTCTGCTGACCTGTAGCGGCATTTAGCGCGCCCCCGAGCCGGCCTATCTGTGGGCGGCCACCCTGTGCGCCATTGGCGCAAAACATTTGAGTCTCGATCCGGCACGCCCGCTGCAAAGCCTGCGCCAGCCGCGACGGCTGGCGCAGGCATTGTCTGACCGGCTGCGCCCCAATGAGCGTAACCAGCTGTTGTATGACGGCATCGCTACCGTGACCGTGGGGGCCGACGATGGGGTACAGATTGAACGGCAAATCACCACCTATCGTACCAACGCCTATGGCGATCCAGATCCGTCTTACCTCGATGTGAATACCGTGGCGACGCTGTCTTATCTGCGCTATTCCACCCGGGTACGCATCACCCAGCGCTTTCCGCGCTATAAGCTGGCCGATGACGGTACGCCGGTGGCACCGGGGCAGGCGATGGTGACCCCGGCCATTATCCGCACCCAGTTGCTGGCGCTGGCGATAGAGTGGCTGGAGGCGGGGCTGATTGAGAACTTCGATAGCTTCCGCGACAGCCTGATTGTCGAGCGCAACAAAAACGACCGCAACCGCGTAGACGTGCTGTGCAAGCCGGATGTGGTCAACCAGTTGCGCATTTTCGCAGAGCAGATCCAGTTTATTTTGTAAGGGGGCACGATGGCATTTGGCAAATACCAATACCAGGGCAAGGCCATTGTCCGGGTTAACGGGCAGGAATACCCGCCGATGACGGGGGCCACCTTTACGCCGTCCGGGGAAAAACGCGAGGAAGTGACCGGCGCACGGGTTTATGGCTATAAGTCAACACCTCGCGCCGCTACGCTGGAATGCAAATTCTCGGCACGGGGTGATCTGAGCGTGGACGTCATCAACGGCTGGCACGATGTCACGCTGGAGTTTGAAGCCGATTCCGACGAAACGCATATGATGACCAACGCCTGGAGCAACGGGGAAGAATCCCTGACGGATGCAGGAGAAATCTCCGCCAAATTTACCGCCACACGCTGGCTGCGAATGGCGGATATACATATTTCGTACCATTTTGTGACTGCATACATACGTTATATCTCTACATCCCTATTATGTGAACCATCAAATAGGCTCACTTAAAACCTTTATGCAAATTAGCATTGCCTTGATTCTAGATTTTGCATGATTTCCTTTTGAATACTCTAGATTCTCACACAATATATATTTAGCATAGTGTGTAATCAATAGCATTATTGGTTAGTTTTT
>NZ_JBLKSS010000293.1:0-16875 GCF_047607725.1 Sodalis sp. (in: enterobacteria)
GAAAAACTCACCACGCTGTCGCGCCAGGCCGATACGGCAAAGGCGTTCAACTATCTGATGAACCACTGGCGGGCGTTGTGCTACTACGCCGGCGATGGCTGGGCGGAGATCGACAATAATATCGCTGAAAACGCGCTGCGGGTAATAAGCCTGGGTCGCAAGAACTATCTGTTCTTCGGTTCGGATAGCGGCGACGACCGGGCGGCGCTGATGTATATGCTGATCGGCAGTTGCAAACTGAACGGCGTGGAGCCGGAAGCGTATCTGCGCCATGTGCTGGCGATTATCGCGGATCATCCCATCAACAAAATCAAAGAGCTCCTGCCGTGGAACCTCACCATCCCTGCTGAATAACTTTCAATACGGCGCTGGGCGTACGCTTACTGACCTGGCTGGCTGACGCGGATGTGTGGCGCGAGTTGGCAGCGTTAGGCGCGGTAAGCCCTTAGATTGGCACTGACGGCTTCGCGGCGATGAGGCCCGAGCCGCCGGCCACGGAGGCTTTACGGCAAACGAGGCAAATGGCCTCGTTTGCCTACTGCGCTGCGCGCTTAGGGAGCTTTCGCTATTGCGCCGCCTTATGCAGGGCAACGTGCGCCTTGAAAACATCCAGCGCCTTTGGCAATTGCGCCGGATCGGGCTGTCTGCCGCTTTCCCACAGACCGGCGAAGCCAATAGCGCGGCCGCAGTGGATAAAGGCTTCATCCACCCGGATGACCAGCACGCTCTTCGCCGGCACGCCGTTCTGGGCAGAACGCGCGCACAGCGCCGGCTCCACGGAAATCTGCGCCCGGCCATTCACGCGAAAACACTCCGACCAGCCCGGAATCAAAAACAGCAGGCCGGCAAACGGGTGATGCAGCAGATTGGTCAAGCCATCTAGACGATTATTGCCCCCCCGATCCGGCAGCAGCAGCGTTTTATCGTTCTCTACCTGGATAAATCCCGGTTCGCCGCCCTTGGGCGAGCAGTCGAACCCACGGGGACCTTTGGGTACCCAGCACCACAAACGGCGACAGGGCGATAAGCCGACGCGCATAATCATCTATATGATCTATCTGTTTATGCAGCACGCCGGGATGGGGCGCGGCGTAATAGTCGCGCGACTGCGCGCTGTCCTTTAAAATATAGCGTTCATCAAGCAGCATGCCATGTCCTCAGGCGGGTCGGCGGCGATCAAGCACCAGCGCGGTCAATCCGGCCAGCAGCGTAACAATCCATAGCGGCCAAGAGCCGGCACGGGCGTAGGGGGTCAGCCCCCGGGTCGGGGTGACGTGGACGTTGAGCACATTGCGGGTAAATTGCGGCAATTGCGCCAGCGGCGTCCCGTCGGCGTTGATAACCGCGGTGATGCCGTTATTGGTGCTGCGCAGCAGCGGCCGGCCCAGCTCCAGCGAGCGCATGCGCGCCATCTGGAAATGCTGCCACGGGCCGATGGAATGGCCAAACCAGGCGTCGTTGGACACGGTCAGCAGGAAGTCGGTATCGGGACGGAAATTATCCCGCACCTGGCCACCCAGGATAATCTCGTAGCAGACGGTGGCGGTCAGTTTCATGCCGGCCACCTGCAGCTGCGGCTGCAAATACTGTCCCTGACTGAGTGAGGACATCGGCAGATTGAACAGCGGCGCCAGCGGCCGCAGAAGACTTTCAAACGGCACCGTTTCGCCGAAGGGCACCAGGTGATGCTTGTTGTAGCGATCCTTCGAGGGATAACGGTACGACGTGTCTTCGCCTAAAACCACGATGCTGTTGTAATAATCGTAGCCGTGCGGGGTAGGCCGCGCATCGATGATGCCGGTGATTAAACGGGTATGGCCCTGCCGTAATTGTTCATCGAGTCGGGTCAGGAACGCGTTCTGGGCAATCTCGTCGTCGGGTATGGCCGATTCCGGCCAGATGACCATCTGCGCCTTGCCGAGGGCCGGCAGGGTACGCTGCAGGTAAATATCCAACGTCGGGCCGACCTGACTGGCCTCCCATTTCATCGACTGGGCAATATTGCCCTGCACCAGCGCCACGTCAATGGCCCGCGCCGGCTGAGGCTGGTACCACTGTAACGAGCGCAGCGGCCAGGGCAGCAGCATCAGCGCCAGCGCGCCCAGCGCCGGCAGCCATCGCCGCAGCGCTAGCGCAAAGACTGCCAGGCCGCTTATCATCATCAGTATGAAGGTGATAGCCTGTACGCCCAAGAGCGGCGCGATCCCTTTTAGCGGTCCATCAATTTGACTGTAGCCGAATTCCAGCCAGGGGAAACCGGTCAGCACCCAGCCGCGCAGAAATTCGGTGACCGACCACAGCATCGGCGCGCCGAGCACCAGCCGCCACAGGCTGGTACGCGGCCACAGCCGTGCCAGCAGAGCGGCAAACAGCATTGGGTATAACGCCAGATAGGCGGCCATCACCACCACCAGCGCTACGTTTACCGGGCCAGGCAGACCGCCGAATTGCGCGATGCTGACGTAGACCCAGTTAACGCCGGTGCCGAACAGGCCAAAGCCCCAGACAAAGCCCAGCCAGCCGGCCAGCCGGCCGCTGCGGTTGAGCGTGACCGCCAGCAGGCCGCAGAGCGAGATAATGGCCGCGGGCCAGAAATCGTACGGGGAAAATGCCAGGGTGCCGCAGGCGCCGATAACGAGCGCCAGCAGCGCGCGGAGCCGCTGGCGTGCAAACAGTGAGGGGATGGCCATTGGGAATTTAATCTTCCATGGTGGGTTGCGGTGAATTTTCGGGTATTTTGACATGCACCTGGATAATGCGCCGGCTATCGGCCATCGCCACTTTGAAATTGTAGCCGTCGATGTCGATGGCCTCGCCGCGCACCGGCAAATGACCAAAGGCCTGCATCATCAGGCCGCCGATGGTATCCACTTCCTCGTCGCTGAAGTGCGTATTGAAGACCTCGTTAAAATCCTCAATGGGGGTCAGGGCGCGGATGGTGAAGGTGTGGCGGTTCAGTTGGCGGATATCCCGATCCTCTTCATCGTCGTATTCATCCTCGATTTCACCGACGATAAGCTCCAGGATATCCTCGATGGTCACCAGACCGGACACGCCGCCGAATTCATCTATGACGATGGCCATGTGATAACGCTGGGAGCGGAACTCTTTGAGCATGCGGTCCACCCGCTTGCTTTCCGGCACCATGACCGCCGGCCGCAAGATCTTCTCAATGCTAAAGGGTTCGTCGTGGCTGAGCATGAAGGGCAGCAAATCCTTGGCCAGCAGGATCCCCTCCACATGATCTTTATCTTCGCTGATGACCGGAAAGCGGGAATGGGCCGATTCGACGATAACGTCAAGGCACTCCTGCAGGGATTGGTTCTTCTTCAGCGTAATAATCTGCGAGCGGGGGATCATGATATCCCGCACCCGCTGTTCGGCGATGTTCATGACGCCTTCCAGCATATCGCGGGTATCGGGGTCGATAAGCTCGTTCTGTTCGGAATCCCTGATAAGTTCCAAAAGATCGTCACGATTTTTCGGTTCACCGTGAAACAGCTGATTTAGCATCAGGGTAAAAAAGCCCTTCTTGGGACTGGGACTATCGTTGTTCTGCGAATGGTCGTCGCTCATAGCGTTAAGTTAGTTTCACTCTCTAATAATTAAAGGGAACGGGAGATTACGCGTCTTTTTCCGCAAGATAGGGATCCGGGTAACCGAGCTTTTGCATGATTTCCGTTTCCAGCGATTCCATCTCCAGGGCTTCCTCATCCAGGATATGATCATACCCTAGCAGATGCAGCGAACCGTGAACAACCATATGCGCCCAATGCGCCTCTAACGCTTTCTCCTGTTGCTGCGCTTCGCGTTCCACCACCTGGCGGCAGATGACCAAATCCCCCAGCAGGGGCAGTTCCACCTCCGGCGGTGCTTCAAAGGGAAAGGAGAGCACGTTGGTGGGCCTGTCTTTGCCGCGGTAGGTGAGGTTGAGTTCGTGGCTTTCCGCTTCGTCCACCAGGCGCACGGTGACTTCAGCGCAGTCGCGAAACAGCGGCAATACGCCCTGCAGCCAGCGCAGAAAGTCCGCCTCGGCGGGCAGATCGCGCGCGTCATCGCAGGCCAGCTGCAGGTCCAGTATCACCTCGCTCATGCGCTATGCTCCCCGGAGGACGGCGAATCTGAGCCGCCCTGTGCTGCACCGTTACTCTGGCCCAGGGACTCGTGTTTGCGCTCGGCGGCCAGCTGTTTTTTGCATTTCTGGTCAGCGGTTTCCCAGGCTTCATAGGCATTGACGATACGCGCCACCACCGGGGGGCGCACCACGTCTTCGCTGTGGAAGAAATTGAAGCTGATTTCCTCGACTTCCGCCAGCACTTCCACCACGTGACGCAACCCTGATTTCTGGTTGCGCGGTAGGTCTATCTGCGTGACGTCGCCGGTTATCACCGCTTTGGAATTAAAGCCGATGCGGGTCAGGAACATCTTCATCTGTTCAATGGTGGTGTTCTGGCTCTCGTCGAGAATAATGAAGGCGTCATTCAGCGTGCGCCCGCGCATGTAGGCCAGCGGCGCGACCTCGATGACATTGCGCTCAATCAGTTTCTCCACCCGCTCGAAGCCCAGCATCTCAAAGAGCGCGTCGTAAAGCGGGCGCAGATAGGGTCGACCTTTTGACTCAGATCGCCGGGTAGGAAACCCAGTTTCTCTCCTGCTTCCACCGCCGGACGGGTCAGGAGAATACGGCGGATTTCCTACCGCTCCAGCGCATCTACCGCCGCCACCACCGCCAGATAGGTTTTACCGGGCCCGGCCGGGCCGACGCCGAAGGTAATGTCATGATCGAGAATGTGGGCGATATATTGCGCCTGGTTCGACGTACGCGGTTTAATGATGCCGCGTTTGGTTTGTATATTCACCGCGCGGCCATAATCGGGCACGCTTTCCGCCGTTTGTTCCAGCACCCGGCTCTGTTTGATGGCCAGGTGGATTTGTTCCGGCTCAATATCGGCGATGATGCCGCGTAGCGGCGCCGTGTCGACGTACAGCGAGGTGAGAATGGAGGCGGCGGCGTTGACGCACAGGGGCTTGCCTACCAGCTTGAAAATATTGTCACTCCGATTGATCTCAATGCCCAACCGGCGCTCAAGTTGCTTGATGTTGTCATCAAACGGCCCACAGAGGTTCAATAGACGGTTGTTATCTGCGGGTTCCAGCATGATTTCTTTGGTTTCGACGTTCAAATCTTTCCTCTCGGCACTAAAGCCATTACAGGGTGAACCACAGGCCAGGGGCTGGGAGGGCCGACAACCGGGCATATGGCTAATAAATGAAGCATCCCCGCCCACGCGTCAAGGGCAAAGACCATTATATGTATATTGGGGCACAATTAGTGCAATGCAACCAGGGCAACGGCGAGGCGGCGGAGCGGAGCGGCGCCCTGGCGTGATGACGGGCGGGGGGGGGCTCACGGCTGGTAAATACCCACGCCCAGTTCGTTCTCTTTACGGGTGCGGGCAATGACCGACGCCGGACTTTCATGGCTGCGCAATGCCATTTGATCCTCGCTGCGCAACAGGACGCCGCGCAGCGAATTGGGATAGACATCCACAATTTCCACATCGACGAATTTGCCTATCATAGATGGCGCGCCTTCAAAATTGACGACCCGATTGTTCTCGGTGCGCCCGGACAGTTCCATTACATTTTTGCGCGATGTGCCTTCCACGAGAATACGCTGCACCGTACCCTGCATGCGGCGGCTGAACTGCATGGCTTGTTGCGTGATGCGTTTCTGCAAAATATGCAGCCGCTGCTTTTTCTCTTCTTCGCTGACGTCGTCCACCATATCAGCGGCGGGGGTACCGGGACGGGCGGAGTAAATAAAGCTGAAGCTCATGTCGAAATTCACGTCGGCGATAAGGTTCATCGTTTGCTCAAAATCGTGCTGGGTTTCGCCCGGGAAGCCGATGATGAAGTCCGAGCTGATTTGTATATCCGGGCGCGCTTTGCGCAGCCGGCGGATGATCGATTTATATTCCAGCGCGGTATGGGCGCGTTTCATCATGGTCAGGATGCGATCGGAGCCGCTTTGCACCGGCAGATGCACGAAGCTGACCAGCTCCGGGGTATCGCGGTAGACATCGATAATATCGTCGGTGAACTCGATGGGATGGCTGGTGATATACCGGATGCGGTCAATCCCGTCGATGGCCGCCACCAGCCGCAGCAGTTCGGCGAAGGTGCAGATACCGCCGTTATAGCTGGCGCCGCGATAGGCGTTGACGTTCTGCCCCAGCAGGTTGACTTCGCGTACACCCTGATCCGCCAGCTGGGCAATCTCGAACAGAATATCGTCGCACGGACGGCTGACTTCCTCGCCGCGGGTGTAGGGCACGACGCAGAAACTGCAGTATTTGTTGCAGCCTTCCATGATCGAGACAAAGGCGGTCGGCCCTTCCGCGAGCGGCTCCGGCAGCCGGTCAAACTTTTCAATTTCCGGGAAGCTGATATCCACCACCGGGCTGCGGGTGCCGTTGACGTGATTAATCATTTCCGGCAGGCGGTGCAGGGTCTGCGGCCCGAAAATGATATCCACATAATTGGCCCGTTCGCGGATATGGGCGCCTTCCTGAGACGCCACGCAGCCGCCGACGCCGATAATCAAATCCGGCCGGGCTTCCTTCAACATCCGCCAGCGGCCCAGCTGATGAAATACCTTCTCCTGCGCTTTTTCCCGGATGGAGCAGGTATTGAGCAGCAGGACATCCGCCTCTTCGGGGTTGTCCGTCAACTGGTAGCCGTGGGTGCTATCCAGTAAGTCGGCCATCTTGGATGAATCGTATTCATTCATCTGACAGCCCCAGGTTTTGATATGGAGTTTTTTGGTCATTAGCTTGCTATTACTCAATGCAGTATTAAAAAGCCCGCAGGCTTGCGCAGGCGCGTATTGTAATCCTTTGCCGGTGTTGTGACCAGTCTAGCGCGTACGGCGCATCTTTAAAGGGTCAATTTTGCGGTACACTACCGGAATCTGAAAATAATAGCGTAGGTATTGGCCGAAATGAAGACGAACGAAGCGTGCTATGAGGTAGTGGTGGCCGGCGGCGGCATGGTGGGCGCGGCGCTGGCGCTGGCGCTGGCCCAGGCGGGATTTCGGGTGCTGGTTGTTGACCCCGCCCCCCCAACGTCCGTGGCGGACGACGCGCCGCCGGATTTACGCGTGTCGGCCATCAGTTGCGCCTCGGTGGCGCTGCTGCGTCGCCTCAAGGCCTGGCAACGCATCGGCGACCGTTTTTGCGTGCCGTACCGCCGCCTGGAAACCTGGGAGTGGCCATCCTCGATGGTGGCGTTCGATGCTGACTCCCTGAGCCTGCCGGAGCTGGGTTTTATGGTGGAGAACCGCCGGCTGCAGCGGGCGCTGTGGCAGGAATTCGCCGACTGCGACCCGTTGACGCTGCGTTGCCCTGCCTCGCTCGACGCCATGGTCCATGAGGGTGGCCGCTGGCGGCTGACGCTTAGTGACGGCAGTACCGTCACGAGCCGGGTCGTCGTCGGGGCCGACGGCGCGCAGTCCTGGGTGCGGCGGCAGGCGGGCATTGCGGTCAGCGGCTGGCAGTACCGACAATCCTGCCTGCTGCTGAGCGTGGAAACCGAGGGCGAGCAACAGGACGTGACCTGGCAGGCGTTCCATCCCTCCGGACCACGGGCATTTTTACCGCTCTACGGCCGGTGGGCGTCGCTGGTATGGTATGACGGCGCGGCGCGTATCCGCCAACTGGAGAAACTCTCGCTGCCGGCGCTGGCGCGGGAAGTGCAGTCGGCCTTTCCCGCGCGGCTCGGTGCGTTCACCCTGCATGGCGCGGCATCGTTTCCCCTGACGCGTCAGCATGCCCGCGACTACGTCAAGCCGGGGCTGGCGCTGATTGGCGATGCTGCGCATACCATTAATCCGCTGGCGGGGCAGGGGGCCAATCTCGGCTTTCGCGATGCCGAGGCGTTGGCGGAGGTGTTGATTGATGCTCGCCGGCGTGACGAACCCTGGGATACGCTGGCAGTATTGCAACGTTACCAGCGCCGCCGGCGCGGCGATAACCTGCTGATGCAAGCAGGAATGGATGCGTTCTATACGGCGTTCAGCAACGATCTGCCGCCGCTGATGCTGGCGCGCAATCTCGGCCTGATGCTGGCTGAGCGCGCCGGCGGCGTTAAGCAGCGGGTGTTGCGCTACACGCTGGGGCTGTGAACCCCTGTCGGGGGGCGACGCCCGGTGGCGTCGACCGCCTGCAGCGGGGAGCGGCTATCCCGCGCAGGCGCCTAGACGGCATGCCGCGCGGCCGTGACCTCTGTCTTTTGTAAACGACCATGCCCGCCTCCCACACTGAGCTATGCGCCGGCTGTTTCAGGCGACGGGTCCCCTCGCGCCAAGCTCCGCGCCGCCTGTTACAGGCGCTGGCCGTCGCTTACGCCGTGCGCTGCCTATGTCAGGGGATAACCGCTTCGCGTCCTGCGCTTCTCTTTCAGGCGATCGTTTGCGCGGGCATCGCTATCGGTATGCCGTCTCGTCGGGTAAGCATCAACTCAAAATAGAGTCAATTAAATCATAGGTTTTTTATTCAAACGCTAATGCTTCATTGCCGGGTTGTTACCTTCCCGCAAGGCCAATACTATAGCCAGCATAACGGCCGCTCGCGGCGTTAATTTACAGGATGAGAAAATAATAAATAAGGACATTTGATGATAAAGGGAAACGGTTATTTCGCGGTTATTGCACTTTTACTCATAAACCCCGCCCACGGTAAACGCCAATCGGTCACCGATGCGCCACTCGCCAGCCGCATCAAGGAAGCCTGTCATTTCAACGCTGACGGCAGCGTTGATTGCCGCTACACCGCCACGGTGCAAATTTTGACCGCCGCCGGGCGCGATAGGGTATCGCGCATGGATTTCAGCTATCCGGAAGAGGATACGTTCACGCTCGTTGACGCCAGCGTACGCTTCCCGGATGAACCGGCGCAGCCGCCCATGAAGGCCAAGGTCGACATTCGGATGGAGCCTAATCCCTACCTGGGTTTTTCGCGTAATAAAACGACTTCGCTGGCGTTTCCTCATCTACGCAAGCATGCCGTCATCCGCTATACCGTAAAGCACCACTATGCCGCCGTCCCCTATCTTCCCCATGTGACACGGATGCTGGCATTCCACCCTGACGCCGAGCGGCTGGATGCGTATCAGATGACCTATACCGCCGAGCGGCCGTTGTATTACCACGCTCAATTAACCGATCAGTTCAGGGTCAAGACCACGCGGGACAAGAAAAAGATTGAGGTGACGCTGGTCAAACCCCGCTATGAAAATTACATCAACGAATTGCCCAATGGTTACGTACGCACTATTCCTTATCTTCAGGTTGGCAGTTCCCTTAGCGCGCAGGACAATTTTGGCGCAATGGCGAAAAAATATAATCTTATTTTGCAACAACCGTTGCCGCCCGACGCACGGAGGGTGATACAAAGCCTTCAAGGGCGCCCCGCGGCCGCGCAGGTAGCGGAGATAATGCACTACCTGCACCAGCGCTATCGTTATCTTGGCGACTGGCGCGCCAGCAACCGTGGTTATGTCCCCTTTGATCTCGCCCAAATCGAGCAGAATGGCTATGGCGACTGTAAAGATTTGTCCATCCTGCTGACGGCGATGCTGCGCGAGGCGGGCGTGCAGGCCCGTCCGGCGCTGGTGGAGCGCGGGCTGTATGCTATGCCCCTGTCGATTCCCGGCGCCACGGCCAATCACGCTATCGTGCAGGCAAAAATAGCCGGCAGAATCGAGTGGCTGGATCCGACGCAATATTTTTATGCGCCGGGTTATGTGGCCTCGGACCTTCAGGATCGCGCGGCGCTGGTGTTTACGCCGGAGGGAAAAGTGATCGTGGACGCCATCCCCGTCTTCAGCCCGCGGCAGGAACAGCGCGTGGAGCGGGAGGAAATTTTTACCGCTGAGGGGCAGTCGACGATCCATGAGCGGCAGGTCAGGATGTTAGGCGGGGAACTGGCCACGCTGTTTCAAGGGGATAGCGACCATGGCGTGGAGAGCATCAATTTGTCGTTGTGCAACGCGGTGGCAAACGAAAACGCCCAATGCCGGGTAGAGCGCGATCCGACCCGCTATCAGTTGCCTGACGTCTATAGAGTCAATATCCACGCCGAAGATCACCACGCGCTGACGCGAATTGCGGATGCACGCTATCTCTATCTTGGTAGCCCTTACCCCACGGAGTGGGATGATTTTAACCGTTATCAGCGCGAAGGGGGGTTAACCGATATTTATTTAGGGGAACCGAGAAAGCTGCTGCGGCGGATTAATTTGGTTGGCCAGGGCATTACCGCGGCGATAGACGCCTGCCGGTTACGCTCCCAATGGTTCGATATCGACATAGCGGGAGAGAAAACTGCGCTCGGCTACCGCTACAGCAAGCAGATAACGATCAAAACGCCCTGGATAAGCCATGCCGACATCATGCAGCCGGCGTTCCAGACGTTGGTGACCCGCGCCAGCCATTGCTACGATCGTCTTAATTTTATCGTTAATGCCCCCGGGGTTCAGACCGTGCAGCCATAAAAAAACGCTCCCGACGGAGCGTTCTCTTCTTCCCGCCTGCGCGGGCTTGATATGGCTGGGGTACCAGGATTCGAACCTGGGGATGCCGGAATCAGAATCCGGTGCCTTACCGCTTGGCGATACCCCAAAAATATGGTGGCTACGACGGGAATCGAACCTGTGACCCCAGCATTATGAGTGCTGTGCTCTAACCAGCTGAGCTACGTAGCCGTTTTGTTACCGATTTTTAGCAACAGACCTTGATATCGGCAGGTCATATTGGCTGGGATACCAGGATTCGAACCTGGGGGTGGCGGGATCAAAACCCGCTGCCTTACCGCTTGGCTATACCCCATTTGCTGCTAACCGAAACAATGGTGCGGGAGGCGAGACTTGAACTCGCACACCTTGCGGCGCCAGAACCTAAATCTAGTGCGTCTACCAATTTCGCCACTCCCGCAAAGTATGGTGGCTACGACGGAATTCGAACCTGTGACCCCACCATTATGAGTGCTGTATTCTAACCAGCTGAGCTACGTAGCCAACTTTCCACATGACCTACATTCGGCGTTGCGGGGCGCATTATGCGGAGTTGACGAACTTCAGTCAACCCCTTTTTTTCGCTTAACCGGCATTGCGCGGGCCGTTTGTCTGGCTTATGAACAACCTGACGATAAAAGCGGCTAACGCAATGATTTTCCCGCGCTCACGGGCGTGAATCGCGGGTCGGCAAGGGGCTTTTTGACCGGGGCAACATGGATGATTGACGGGGGCGGCAGACCTCCGGTTCGCCGGCGTGATAACCGTCCTGGGAACGTCTGCGCGGCATAAGCCCGCCGTCCTGGCGCACGCTGGCGCGACATTTGCCTGTCGTTACGGCGAACATCAGAGCCAGCCACACCCGCCTTCCATCATGCCAACGCCAACGGGACCCCTGTCTGCCCTCCGGCGATGGGGTCTAGATCGGTTGCCGACCTCCGCCGAGGTGCAAAGCGCCTGGTGACGCCTGCCCGCGGCCTGCTTGCTAGAACGGAGGGTCGGGCGGGATGCCCGTTAATAGGCCGAAGCGTGTACGCCCACCGCGCGACCGGAGGGATCGTCCATTTTCTTGAAGGATTCATCCCATTCAATGGCCTTGGCGGAAGAACAGGCCACAGACGGGCCGCCCGGGACGCATTCCGCGGCGCTCGGCAGCGGGAACAGCGCTTCAAACATCTCCCGGTACAGATAACCTTCTTTGGAGGTGGCCGTGTTGTACGGAAAACGGAAATGCGCATTGGCCAGCTGCCGATCGCTGATTTGCTCTGCGGCGATGGCTTTCAGGCTATCGATCCAGCTGTAGCCCACACCGTCGGAGAATTGCTCTTTTTGCCGCCAGGCGACGCTCTCCGGCAGGTAATCGGCGAAGCACTCGCGCAAAACGTGTTTTTCAATTTTGCCGTTACCGCACATTTTATCCTGTGGGTTGATTCGCATGGCCACGTCCAGGAATTGCTTATCGAGGAAGGGAACACGCGCTTCGACGCCCCAGGCGGACATCGCTTTGTTGGCGCGGGCGCAGTCATACATATGCAGGGCCTGCAGCTTACATACCAGCTCTTCGTGGAACTCTTTAGCGTTCGGCGCCTTGTGGAAATAGAGGTAGCCGCCGAAAACTTCATCGGCGCCTTCGCCGGACAGGACCATTTTGATGCCCATCGCTTTGATCTTGCGCGACATTAAATACATTGGCGTCGAAGCACGAATGGTCGTGACATCATAGGTTTCGATGTGATAAATCACGTCGCGAATCGCGTCCAGCCCTTCTTGCACCGTGAAATGGATTTCATGATGCACCGTGCCCAGCGCCGCCGCCATTTTACTGGCGGCGCTCAGATCCGGCGAGCCTTCCAGGCCCACGGCAAAGGAGTGCAGCTGCGGCCACCAGGCTTCGCTTTTGGCCTGGTCTTCCAACCGGCGGGCGGCGTATTTTTTGGTGATGGCGGAAATAATGGAAGAATCAAGCCCGCCGGACAGCAGTACGCCGTAAGGCACGTCGGACATCAGATGGCTTTTCACCGACTCCTCAAGCGCCGCCTTTAGCGCCGCCTTGTCGGTAACGTTGTCCTTCACCCGATCATAGTCGAACCAATCACGCTGATAGTACTGACGCATTTCGCCGTCCTGGCTCCAGAGATAGTGGCCTGGAAGGAATTCCTGCAGCGTGCGGCAGACCGGAACCAGCGCTTTCATTTCTGATGCGACGTACAGGTTACCGTGCTCGTCATGCCCCATATACAGGGGAATGATGCCCATGTGATCGCGGCCGATTAAATAGGCGTCTTTTTCCGTGTCGTACAGGATAAAAGCGAACATGCCGCGCAGTTCATCCAAAAATTCCGGGCCTTTTTCCTGATACAGGGCCAGGATCACCTCACAATCGGAACCGGTTTGAAAAGCGTAGCGATCGCCCAGCTGTTCGCGGATAAGCTGGTGGTTGTAGATCTCGCCATTGACCGCCAGTACATGGGTGTGCGCCGCGTTATAAAGGGGTTGGGCGCCGGTGTTGACGTCGACGATAGACAGACGTTCATGGGCCAGTATTGCTTTATCGCCCGCATAGACACCGGACCAGTCGGGGCCGCGATGATGCATCAGGCGGGAGCATTCCAACGCCTGTTTACGCAGTTCGACCGGATCGGTCTTCAGATCCAGCACCCCAAAAATAGAACACATAGCTTTTCCCTCATGATTAATCCCGGCGGTCGCCGTGTCGTCGCTTGCGCCGTCACGTTAGCAACGATTTAGCACCAAAATGGCCCAACAATTCAATATCCATGCAGAAATAAACCCTATCGGCCGAATAATATTTAATGAAATGTGCAATAAATTACATAAAAAGCAGTAAAGCAGAAGAAAAAGGCTCGTTCATTGCGAATTCGATAATGGGATTTTTACCGCCGGCGGCCGTGGCCCGGGTGCGGCGCGTAACCGCCTTGCCGACCCAGCAGGCCAAACGGGCCCTCTGGACGAGGGAATTTTGAAACAATCACGGGGCAAACCGGGCAGGGACTCTTTCGCAGTGCAGGCCCGGGAAATAACCGGGTGAGCCGGGCAGGACTTCAGATAAGGCGCAGCGGTTTTATGGTTTTCGCCACGGCGGCAGCGTCCTCACCCGCGCCGCGTGCCGCCGCGGGCAGATCAGCGGTGCGCCGGCGAATCGGTCTCCAGCAGCCGCTGTAGCAGCACACCATTAAGCATAGCGCGTTTGACCAGGGCAAAAGCGCCGATGGCCGAACTGTGGTCCAGCGCCGAGATTACGACCGGTAAATTTTGCCGGAAGGCTTTCAGCACCTGATTATCGATACAGCGCTGCACGGCCGGCAGCAAAATTTTGTGGGCTTCGGTGATTTCGCCCGCCAGCACCACCTTTTGCGGATTGAACAGGTTGATGCTCAGGGCGATAACCTTGCCCAACTGGCGCCCCACCTGTTTGATAACTTCCACCGCCAGCCCGTCGCCGCGGTTGGCGGCCTGGCAAATGGTGTCTATTCGGCAGTGGTCCGGCGTCAGTTTGCTGGCGTAACCCTGACTGAGCAACAGACGCACCCGTTGCTCTATCGCGGCATTGGCGGCAATGGTTTCCAGACAGCCAAAATTGCCGCAGTGGCAGCGCTCTCCCAGCGGATCGACCTGGATATGGCCCATTTCACCGACGTTGCCGTTGCTGCCGAGGAATATCTGGCCGTTAATTAAGATCCCCGCGCCGGTACCGCGGTGCAGCCTGACCAAAATGGAATCGGCGCAGTCCTGGGTTGCACCAAAATAGTGCTCCGCCAGCGCTAAACTGCGTATGTCGTGGCCCACAAACGCGGTGAGATTGAAGCGCTGTTGTAACTGCTCTACCAGCGGCCAACGGTGAACCTGTATATGGGGCATATAGCGGACAATGCCGGAGAAGGGATCGACCAGCCCCGGTAAAATCACCGAGATAGCGATAAGCTCGCGGATTTTACGTTGCGCTTGCTCGAGAAAGTCGGCGATAGCTTCCATGAGCGCCAGCTCCAACGTCTGCTGTGTCCGCTGCGGTAGCGGGAAGAACGCCTCCAGCAGGGCCTTGCTGCTCAAATCATAGAGCATGATCGTCGCATCATGCCGGCCGAGGCGAACGCCGATGGCCTGGAAGGCGCGGGTCTCGGCCACGATGGAGATCGCCCGCCTGCCGCCGGTGGACGCTTGCTGATCCACTTCGCGAATCAAGCCGCGTTCCAGCAATTGGCGGGTGATCTTGGTGATACTGGCGGGCGCGAGCTGACTCTGTTCGGCTATCTGGATGCGGGAAATGGGCCCCATTTGATCGATGAGACGGTAGACCGCCGCGCTATTTAACTGTTTAACAAGGTCAATATTGCCTATCGGGGTCTGTCCGCCTGGTGTCATCGCTTACTCGCTTATGGTCAAACTTCGTTGCCGTTAACGATAGTTTTACTGATTTTATAATCGCGGGTGAAGGCGGTTAAATTGGCGATTTTGCCCACCGTCAGCGTCCCTAACCTCGCGTCCGTGCCCATTGCCCGTGCCGGGTAAAGGGTGGCCATGCGCAATGCCTCATCCAGCGCGATACCGGCGTATTCGACACTATTGCGCACCGCTTCAATCATGGTAAGCGCCGAGCCGCTGAGGGTACCGTGCTCATCCACGCACAGGCCATCGCGATAGTATATTGTTTTGCCGGCAAAAATGAACAGCTCAATATTCTCGGTGCCGGCCGCCGGTGCGGTGGCATCGGTGACCAGCACCAGGCGATCGCCCTTGATACGTTTGGCGTTACGCACGTTGGCCCAGTTGACGTGCAGGCCGTCGGTGATAATGCCGCAGTAGATTTCGGGGGCGTCGAACAGGGCGCCGATGACCCCCGGTTCGCGTCCGACCAGCGGTGGCATGGCGTTGAACAGATGGGTGGCGAAGCTGATGCCGGCGGCAAAACCCGCCTTGGCCTGATCATAGGTGGCGTTGGAATGGCCGATGGAAACACGGATACCGGCATCGCTGAGCCGACGGATCATCTGGGGATCCACCTGCTCGGGGGCCAGGGTCATTTTGCTAATCACATCGCTGTTCGCGCAAAGGAATTCTACCATCTCTTCCGTTGGTGCGCGCATTAACGCCGGGTCATGGGTGCCTTTCTTGGCCGGGCTGAGGTACGGGCCTTCCAGATGCAGCCCCAGCGCCTGATGTTTATGCTGCGCCAAAAAGGCGCGCATCACCTCCACCGCCCGACGCATAAATTCATCGGTACTGGTAATCAGTGTCGGCAGGAAACTGGTGCAGCCGGAGCGCTGGTTGGCGGCCTGCATTGTTTCCAGCGTTTCGACAGACAGCGCCGCCAGGCTGTCGTTGAACTGCACGCCGCCGCAGCCGTTAAGCTGCAGGTCGATGAAACCGGGCGCCAGCGCGGCACCGGCCAGATCACGGCGTTCAATGCCGGCAGGCAGGCTGTCGGCGGGGCAAATGGCGTCGATAACGCCGTCCGCGACCACCAGTGCGTGGTGATCGAGAATCTCGCTGCCGGTATAGATGCGGCCGTTGGTTAAAGCATGCATAGTCAGCTCCGGGAGGTTAGTCGGCGGTGTTCAGATTGTCTTGTTCCAGTTCACGGAAGTATTTGACCGTTTTCACCTTCAATTCCTGAGTGGACGGTTCATCGCACACCATAACGGCTTTAGCATGCAACTGCAGGCAGGTAATGGTCCACATATGATTGACGTTCCCCTCTACCGCGGCCTACAGCGCCTGGGCCTTATTATGCCCTATCACCAGGATCATCACTTCTTCCGCATCCAGAAGCGTACCGACACCCACCGTCAGTGCGTAGCGGGGGACTTGCTCTATGTCGTTATCGAAGAAGCGCGAGTTGGCCCGGTGCGTCTCCTGGGTCAGGGTTTTGATGCGCGTGCGCGACGCCAGGGAAGAACCGGGTTCGTTAAAGGCGATGTGCCCGTCGTTGCCGACGCCGCCCATGAACAGATGAATTTTGCCATAGGATTTGATCTTTTCTTCATAACGGCGGCATTCGGCGTCAATATCCGGCGTGTTGCCGTTCAGGAGATTGATGTTTTCCCGTGGAATGTTAATATAATTAAAGAAATTATTATAAATGAAGGAATGATAGCTTTCGGGATGCTCAACGGGCAGACCGACATATTCATCCATGTTGAACGTAACGTAAGCGCCCCGTGGAGGACGTCTTGAATTATTGGTGGGTTTGTTGTACGGCCCGGTAAGAATATGTTCCACTACGATGCCTAGTGAACCCGCATCCTATAAGGGACGGCTGTCAGATCATGGATAATCCGGCGATGA
>NZ_JBLKSS010000294.1:0-1429 GCF_047607725.1 Sodalis sp. (in: enterobacteria)
TCACTCAAACCGGGATGGAAATAAAAATTATTAAAATCAATACAATGTGAAAATGCAATGAGCATAAGCGTGTAACGTAGGTTTACTGTCTCATACAACAAACCCACCAATAATTCAAGACGTCCTCCACGGGGCGCTTACTCGGAATCTTCAGATATCGCTTAATATCGTCGCTCAAGCGCCGTTGCTTAATCAAATTGCGGTGATGGTGCTGATTGCGCTGGTGATGACTCTGGGGGTTTACGGCATTGTGGCGGCGATTTTCAAAATGGATGACCTGGGGCTGTATATGAGCCGGCTGACGGGACAGGGTGCGTCGCGCGGGCACAGGGATCGTCAGCGCCGCGCCGCTACTGATGAAAACCCTGTCGGTGGTGGGCACCATTGCCATGTTTCTGGTGGGTGGCAGCATCCTGGTGCATGGTTTTCCCTGGACGCACGGTCTTATCGACAGCATCGGCGAACACTATCGCGGTCTAATCGGGACGCTGATGACCAGTCTCAGCGATATGCTGCTGGGATTGATTGCCGGCACGATCGTCGTGTTGATTGTTGCCTTGTTAAAAAAATGCGTTGGCAGCGGTCGCGAGCCGGATGACCTACTTGCCGATAGGGATGTCGCTTACGTGGCCGGGTAGTTCCCCCCGTCAGGCTCCGACGTTAGCGCTTACGCCGACCCAGGCATGTGTGAGAGTGCCGTATCCGCCGTACACGGTTGTCGGAAGGCGGGCGGGATTCGCGTGGCTTTGCTGGCGGAACACGTTCCTGCGCGGCGCTGACGGCCTGAATCCCCCGGCCGGGCATAGACGTTAGTTATCGTCCGTCGCCACGCGTTGCCTTGACGTAACGGCAGAGGGTATCGTCTGGTTCGACAGGGCCGCGGCCGCGCAAATAAGCGCCTGATGACTGAGTCCCTGCGGCAGATTCCCGCGCCACAGGCCGGTATTCACGTCAAACATCTCATTGAACGTCTCAATGTTGCCGTTATCGCACAGGTTGTCGAAAATCTCGGTCATGGCGGCGTTGGCTTCATCCCTGCCGTCAAGATTGGCCAGCGCCTCCACGCGCCAAAAATAGCAGGCGATAAAGGTACTTTCTTCTTTCTCCACGCCAGAATAACGATACAGCATAGCGCTTCCGTGCCCCAATTCATGATGGATGGCGGCGTAGGTCGCCAGCATGCGTGGCCGGTTGATCCTGGCACCGTATGCATGCATTAGCGTCACCGCGGCATCCAGCTTCTCGCTGCCCGGATAAAAGGTATAGGCCTGTCTGGCATGTAAGCGTACGCCCAGCGCCGTCTGTTAATTCCCCATCAAGTTATTGAAGATGATGTCCATTATTTTTTTAATGGGCTCAATTCATGAAACAAACCCCACCAAAACCCTCAAGACGTCGTCCCAATTTCCCGCTGGACTTTAACATTAAG
>NZ_JBLKSS010000295.1:0-1993 GCF_047607725.1 Sodalis sp. (in: enterobacteria)
ACGCCCATGGCAGCGACGAAGATAGCGGCCTGGCGTACGCTACCGGTCGCAGGGTTGACGATAGGTACGGTGGGGCCACAGAAGTCGATGAAGAGCTTTTCGCCGGCCTTGTGCTCCATGCGCATGGAACGCCGCTGCTTCTTTTTTCAGTCACGGAACAGTGCACAGAACTGTGAGTAGCCGAGGGCATCACCGCCCACGGCGGCCTGATATTCCATCCAGAGCAGCTGTTTGGTCACGCCCTTGCGGCTTAACTCGGTATCGATATCAAGCCAGCTGGGTAAGGTATTGATAGCCTTGCCGGATTTGCCGGGATAGAGCATGCGGTCGACGTCGACGGGGGACAGTTCCGCCGGCAATGGCCAGACCAGGTTAGCTACTGTGAATCGGCCGAGGATATCATGCACTGTGGTACAGCCGATGCCGAGCGCTGCTGCGATGGTGCGATTCGAGCGACGCTGCTCAAATTTCATGCGTAATATATTGATATAAATGCACATTTATGTTCTCGCGTTCTTCTTTTTACGTGCCATGCCATACCCCCGGAAGCTAAAAGTCTCCAGAGTATGACGGAACAGAAGATGAGCGATCGGACAGAATCGGAATCGCTGATCGGGCGACCGGAATCAGTGATCGGACGTGACCGGAACCAGCAACTGCATCAACCGCACGGGCTGATACTGATAACCGGCCCCACCGGCAGCGGCAAAACGCTAACGCTCTACGCTATGCTAAACAGGCTTCGCCGCCGTCCGCTCAATATCTGCAGCGTGGAGGATCCGGTTGAGCTGCCGCTGGCCGGTATCAACCAGTGTCAGGTGAACCCCCGGGCCCGGCTGGATTTCCCCCTGCTGCTGCGGGCGCTGCTGCGTCAGGATCCGGACGTGCTGATGGTGGGCAAAATCCGCGATCCGGAAACCGCCGCCGTGGCGCTCAAGACCGCCCGTACCGGTCATCTGGTGCTCTCCACGCTGCATACGCTGTGCGCCGACGATACCGTCAGCCGCCAGCGCCAGCTCGGGCTGGAGACGGCACAGGCCGGACCGGCGCTCAGCCTAGTACTGGCACAGCGCCTGGTGCGCCAACTGTGCCCCGACTGCCGGCGCGCGCCGCGGCCAGAGGCGACCCGGCGGGACGCGGCGGGCTACTGGCAGACGGGAGGCTGTGTCCGCTGTCAACGCGCCTATGCCGGCCGCCGCGGTCTGTTCGCGCTGCTGGAGGAGGATGCCGACGGCGGCCATGGGCTATGGCGCGCGGGGATGGCGCTGGTGCAGCAGGGCACAACCTCGCTCGCCGAGCTGAGGCGCGTATTGGGCAATCCGTCATGAGCGGCTGCTTGCTCTGGCGCTGGCAGGGTTTGTCCGCCGAGGGCCAGCCCTGCCGGGGAGAGATGATAGGCCGCAGCCGCCACGACTGTGGTCTGCGTTTAGTCGCGCAGGGCAACCAGCCTTTTCGCCTGCGGCTTTACGGCTGGCTGCCCGCGCGCTATTGGCAGTGGCGGGCGTTGATTGCCCTCACCGACCGGCTCGCCTCGCTGCTGCATGCCGGGCTACCGCTGCGGGAAAGCCTGAAACTATTGACCAGCGAGTACCCGCGCGCGGGCTGGCGCTGTCTGCTGGCGCAGCTCAGCGCGGATAACGGGGGCTGACGCTGTCGCGGGCCTGCTCCGCCTGGCCACAGGTCTTTCCCCCGGTGTGGTGCGCCATGTTCGCCCTGGGCGAACTTACGGGCAGGCTGGACAGCTGCTGCGCCGAGTATAGAGAAGTAATTTATTTGATACTTACGGGAATTGGCGGGATCTGACGGGAATTCGTGGGATTTCTTAGGCTTAGGGATGATTTATGTATTTGATACCGATGAACAAAAAAAGAACAAAATAGAGCCTATAGGCAAAACATTTGATACTTAACGTAACGGCCTTAAAACCGCGTTTAAAAGAGTTTCAATACTTAATGACATACAAGAAATTTGGGGGTAGCCAGTACCTCAAGCA
>NZ_JBLKSS010000296.1:0-1638 GCF_047607725.1 Sodalis sp. (in: enterobacteria)
CTTAATGTTAAAGTCCAGCGGGAAATTGGGACGACGTCTTGAGGGTTTTGGTGGGGTTTGTTTCATGAATTGCGCCCATTAAAAAAATAATGGACATCATCTTCAATAACTTGATGGGGAATTAACAGACGGCGCTGGGCGTACACTTACTTATAAGGCGGGGCGTGGCGGGTGCCGCCAACGCCCCCCGCGCATGTCATTCCGGATCTACCGGCAGGACATTTTCGCTCGGGTAGCAGCCCAATACCTTCAGCGAACGCGTAATTGCCTGCAGCTCGCGCAGTGCTTTTTGCATTTTCGCGCAGCGCAAATTGGCCTACACATCAATACAAAACATTTCTTCATGGGCATTACCGTGTATCGGCAGGGACTCCAGGCGTGTCATCACGATACCGTGGGTCCGCAGCACGAGCAGCGCCTCGACAAGAGCGCCGGGCTGCTGGCCATGATAAGCGTGGTTTTCGCCGGCACCTGCTCGGTGACGTCGATAGGCTTGCGGGCCAGCACCGATAAAACGGGTGATGTTCTCTTGCTGGTTGGCCAGGTTATTTTCCAGCACCTGCAACCCGTACAAAGCCCCGCCCTGTCCGCTGCCCTGCGCGGCGGCCTCCTAGCATCGGAAGATAAAAAAAAGAAAGCGAAGAAAAACGGTGTGGTCGGCATAGTCAACTCGTTGGAAAGAAGAATAAGGGGGGTACAGTAACCGCTCGCTTTTCCCCCTGTCAATATAAAACGCGCCCTGAGGGCGCGCTATCGAGGTGGTAACGTTGCCATGCGCGGGTGGATCCGCCGGCAGGGGGGTTATACCACCATAAAATTCGCGGTTTTGACACATTCCGCGGCGTGGCGCGCTTCGCCCTTGTGCTGGACTTTATTTATTTGACGTTTAAGTTTCGCCAGCAGCTCGTTTATCGCCAGATACATATCCTGATGGGTCGCGCTGGCCACCAGTTGCCCATTGGGCGTGCTCAGCGTCGCGTCGGCCACAAAACCCTGCGGCTGTTTGGAGAGGATAATATGCGGATTAATCAGCTGGGTCTGCCATTTCGCCAGGCGCTCTTCCGCGTGTTAACGAATGGCGGGAGTGATCTCCATTTGCTTACAGGTAATGTTGATTATCATAGAACTACCTCTCTGCGTGTTTCCGTCTACATAGTTTAAGCATACCCGCGAAGGGCATCTTTTGTGTGATTTGGATCACTTTTTTTCGGCGGGGCGGCGGGGCGGCGGGGGGGACGGGTTCTGTGAGCAGGGGTCAGTAACGGGTTTTATCTTCTTGTCAGCGCTAGCACAATGGGATAATATTGTTAAGTTAACCATACAAAAACGGCAGCCAAGGTTGCCGTCTGGCATTATGCCTCGCCGTGCCGTTAGGCCGGGTTTGACGCGATAATCTTCGTCACTTTGTCCGCCTGGCCGTTCAACTGCAATTCCCGATAGGCTTTTTCCATATAGGCCAGCGCCTGGCGCGTCGCCTGCGTATCGGGGAAGTCGCGTAGCATTTGCTCAACGCGGTTAGCCACCGCTACATAGGCGCCGCGTTTGTTGTAGTACTCCACCACCGACAGTTCATGCTTGGCCAGCCGGTCTTTGAGAGAAACCAGACGTTTGGTGGCATCCATGGCATACTGGCTGTTC
>NZ_JBLKSS010000297.1:0-1708 GCF_047607725.1 Sodalis sp. (in: enterobacteria)
TCACTCAAACCGGGATGGAAATAAAAGTTATTAAAATCAATACAATGTGAAAATGCAATGAGCATAAGCGTGTAACGTAGGTTTACTGTCTCATACAACAAACCCACCAATAATTCAAGACGTCCTCCACGGGGCGCTTACAACGTAACCACATGCTTAAAGCTGACCTGGCCCGCTTTATGCATCTCAATCAGGCTTTTATAAGCCTCCAACGGCGTGCTGCCGGTGGGCAGGGCAAGAATAAACGGACGGTCGGCGCTGGGATTGAACGCGTTAATACGGTTGACGATGTGACGGGCGGCCCATTGGCCTACTTGAGCGGCGGTGTGTAATGGAATCAGTCTCATGTTTGACCTCGTAAAATGTTGAGGGGCAGTGTATGACCGAGGAGTATAACCGCTGGGCGCCTACGCCGAAATCCGACGTATCGTCCCTCTCTTCGGGGCAACTGCATATTTATTTTTTGTATTGAAAAATAAGTTTGCGCTAAATGATAGAATAAGTCACAAAATAGAGCGATTCAAGATGAAATTTTAGTAGGAAAACTGCTATTATTTTTCGAAGAGAATTAAACCTTTTGCCTGCGGTGCAAACACGATGCCGGCGATTGCCACAACAAAGGCGGGGTGCCAGCAGACCTGCCGGTAAAAAAAGTCATGCTAATAGGGGGAAAAGGTGAACATACTCAGTTATTTGCAGAAAATAGGCCGGGCGCTGATGCTCCCGGTGGCGACACTGCCCGCCACCGCTATCCTGATGGGGGTGGGCTATTGGATTGACCCGGTTGGCTAGGGGGGCAGCAACGCGTTGGCGGCCTTTTTCATTAAATCCGGCTCGGCGATTATTGAAAATATGTCGGTGCTGTTCGCCATCGGTGTTGCCTATGGCATGTCGAAAGACAAGGATGGCACCGCGGCGCTTACCGGTTTCGTCGGCTTCTTGGTGGTCACCACCTTGTGCGTGCCGGCCTCGGTGTCGATGATATAGAAAATCCCCTTGGATCAAGTCCCGGCGGCGTTCGGCAAAATCAATAACCAGTTCGTCGGCATCTTGGTGGGGATTATTTCCGCCGAACTTTACAACCGTTTCAGCAATGTCGAGCTCACCAAAGCGCTATCGTTTTTCAGCGGACGCCGCCTGGTGCCGATCCTGGTGTCGTTCGTGATGATCTTCATCGCCTTTATCCTGATGTACATTTGGCCGGTGATCTTCAATGCGCTGGTGACGTTCGGCGAGCATATTCAGCAGTTGGGCTCGGTGGGGGCAGGTATCTACGCCTTCTTCAACCGGTTGCTGATTCCAGTCGGTCTGCACCACGTGCTGAATTCAGTGTTCTGGTTCGACGTCGCCGGCATTAACGATATTCCCAAATTCCTCGGCGGCCAGCAGTCCATCGAAGCCGGTACCGGTATTATCGGAATTACCGGTCGCTATCAGGCGGGCTTCTTCCCCATCATGATGTTCGGCCTGCCCGGCGCGGCGCTGGCGATTTACCACTGCGCCCGGCCTGAGAATCGCAGTAAAGTCGCGGGGATAATGCTTGCCACGGCCTTCGCCTCGTTCTTTACGTAAGCGCCCCGTGGAGGACGTCTTGAATTATTGGTGGGTTTGTTGTATGGGACAGTAAACCTACGTTACACGCTTATGCTCATTGCATTTTCACATTGTATTGATTTTAATAACTTTTATTTCCATCCCGGTTTGAGTG
>NZ_JBLKSS010000298.1:0-2593 GCF_047607725.1 Sodalis sp. (in: enterobacteria)
ATATCAAGCCAGCAGGGTAAGGTCTTGATAGCCTTGCCGGATTTTCCGGGATAGAGCAGGCGGTCGAGGTCGACGGGGGACAGTTCCGCCGGCAATGGCCAGACCAGGTTAGCTACCGTGAATCGGCCGAGGATATCGTGCTGTGGTACAGCCGATGCCGAGCGCTGCTGCGATGGTGCGATTTGAGCGACGCTGCTCAAATATCATGCGTAATACATTGATATAGATTCACATTTATGTTCTCGCGTTCTTCTTTTTACGTGCCATGCCATACCCCCGGAAGCTAAAAGTCTCCAGAGTATGGCGGAACAGAAGATGAGCGATCGGACAGAATCGGAATCGCTGATCGGGCTACCAGAATCAGTGATCGGATGAAATCAGAATCAGTGATCGGGCGTGACCGGAATCAGTGATCGGGTGAAATCGGAATCAGTGATCGGACGTGACCGGAACCAGCACAATGCTGTTTTTTATAGCGTATTACCGCCTGTTTCATTTGCTTGCGGACAGCATCTGAATAAATCATGCGTTGCCGCGCGTCATAAAAACGCAGGCTGAAGGGCACCGGGACGAGACGTGATTCTTGCACCAAACTGCGGTCATTAAGATAATAAACACAGCGATTGCCGTTATCCCAATATTCACATTTAATCACACAATATAACATGTTTATTTCCTCCCGAGTGGGTTGAGAAAAACAGGCATGACGTTTATTTGGCGCAAGCCAGCATCGGCGGATTTACGCCATGATAAAACAGAGCATTAATGCATTATTTATTCACTGACTCTTCGTCAGCCACCGGACATTTTCAAAATAAGGTGCAAAATTAATTTCAACCACCGCACAGGTGGTTAAATATTTTGCACTGTCCAGTGTTCTTATTAATGTGCCATCTTTTAAAATCCGGTTAGGTTGATAAATAAAACACGCGCCGCCCGGATAGCATTGATTAAATTGTTTGGCATTCATTCCTTACACACCTGCGATATCCAGCGACAGCGGCCGATATTGCCCGGTCTCGTCGATGCGCTCATAAATACGGATATAGCTTTTGCTGCTGACCACCTGCACCGCTTCCGCCAGTGCATCCATCGCCCGCAACCAGCGCGGGTCAGTGATATCATGGCGACACAGCTGCAGAACACGGGCCGGATTAATATCACCGTCCTTATCGGTGGAGAATGCCTGGTCAATAATGGCCAGCAGCTCCGGGCGCGCATTTTGTGTCCATTCCGCCATGCAATCATCAATCAATGCCTTAGCGGCCTGGATACGCTCATCAAAGGTAATGCGGTCCTGCAGGGCGCGGATGACCTTGTAGCGACCATCAAAGGAATACAGCGTCACAGTGCCTTTTCTACAGCCACGTTTTACCCCGTATTGCTCAATCGACAGGTCAATCAACGCCTGGATATCGACAAACGCGCGGTGTTTAAAGTCTCTTAATGCCTCATGCAGCAGCCTGGCGCGCGCCACAATATCGTTGACCAGCGCGTCGCGCTCCTTATCAATGGGTTTTACCATGACGTCTAGAATGAATGCGCCCTTGGCGTCCTGCCAGTAACCGGCGGGCACCGTATTTTCATGTGGATTAGTGGACATGGGGGGACTCCTTTAATCATATTTTCTTTTGCACCGATTTCAGAAAAATACAGCTCTATCAGTTGAAATAACAGATAAGCACATTTTCCCTCATCCTGTGTGAAATTTTTTCGTTTAGTCTGGACATTCGCATGAATGCCTTTTTCACCCATCTAAAATGGTCACTGTTAATTTAATCGTCATGGTAACCTCAATGTAATGACGTTGACCAAATCACCCGGCACCCACCTTTCATGAATGCCCCTTGCTTAAAACCACCCTGTGCGTTTTTGCCAAAGGTGATATAATCCGCCTGACCATTTTTTAATAACTGCTCACAGAGCTTATGGTGTTCAATACAGATAACCGGCGTACAGTTACGCAATATAACGCCTTTTACGCTAACACCTTTTATCATCAAATAACGAACAACGGCTTCTGCCTGCCTCATCACGGCGATAACATGATTGTTGGTCGACGCCTCTTTATGATGGAATGACATACTTTCCTCCTTTAATGAATCAGCATTTCTGCATAACGGTCGATTAACGTCACAGAAATCCCCTGATTGCCGATAGCGCTTGTCCGGGCCCCACCCCACGCGCCAGTTTAAACAGGCGGCGATAATTGCCCCGTGAATGCTTGCGAAAGACGGCGGCAATCTCCGGCGCAAGCGGCTCGCCCGATGCCTCGCCGTTCGATAACAGGCTGCCCAGAATGGCACTGAAATCCTCGGCTTCACTCTCTTTCCTGCGGGACTCGTAAGCGTACGCCCAGCGCCGTATTGACAGTTATTCAGCAGGGATGGTGAGGTTCCACGGCAGGAGCTCTTTGATTTTGTTGATGGGATGATCCGCGATAATCGCCAGCACATGGCGCAGATAGGCTTCCGGCGCCCCGCCGTTCAGTTTGCAACTGCCGATCAGCGTATACATCAGCGCCGCCCGGTCGCCGCCGCTATCCGAACCGAAGAACAGATAGTTCTTGCGACCCAGGCTTATTACCCGCAGC
>NZ_JBLKSS010000299.1:0-2211 GCF_047607725.1 Sodalis sp. (in: enterobacteria)
TCGCGTTCTTCTTTTTACGTGCCATGCCATACCCCCGGAAGCTAAAAGTCTCCAGAGTATGGCGGAACAGAAGATGAGCGATCGGACAGAATCGGAATCGCTGATCGGGCGACCGGAATCAGTGATCGGACGTGACCGAAACCAGCACCACCCCGCCCTCCGACCGACGGCGATAGTAATCCGCATGCGCCGCGCCAGGGATCCCATCCACTGCGAAGCTGCGGGTCATGGGTGCCATGACGATACGGTTAGGCAGCTCCATGGCGCCAATACGGACCGGGTGAAACAGGACATCGGTGGTGGTCATAATAACACATGCCTCTTTTGGATTTGGAAAGACCCCAACGATATTACTGGAGACACTAAGTTACAATAACGCACTTAGAGTAGCTTAGGTATATGCCAATAAACTGCCTGCCTGAGGGCGATCATTGCTCGATCAGATTGGCTATGAATGGTCGTAAGCACCCCGTGGAGGACGTCTTGAATTATTGGTGGGTTTGTTGTATGAAACAGTAAACCTACGTTACACGATTATGCTCATTGTATTGATTTTAATAACTTTTATTTCCATCCCGGTTTGAGTGATATGAAATTAGTGGTTCTGAAGTTTGTGATAGTGTCCATTAAAATTTAAGTGGACACTATCATCGCCGGATTATCCATGATCTGACAGCCGTCCCTTACTAGGATGCGGGTTCACTAGGCATCGTAGTGGAACATATTCTTACCGGGCTATACAACAAACCCACCAATAATTCAAGACGTCCTCCACGGGGCGCTTACTTTCGCAGTACGTCTCAAGGTCCGCGAAAAGCGGGGGTGGGGAAGTCATAGGGTAAATCCATTATCGATGGCTGACCGAAGCACCCGGCGCCAGGCCGGGCGGGTAAATGCGGCGGGTTTACGCGAAGTCTTCCACGTCTGCGCCGACAGTCAGGTCATCGAAATCCTCTTCGGATGCTGGCGCGCCACCGCCGAAAGCGTCGCCATCACGCAGGAACTGGACGCCCATCAGAGAGGCGTTGATGCGTTTACCGTAAGTGTTCTCCTGCGCCCAGATGTCGATGACCGCATTGACGTAGCAACCGGCATAAGGTCGTCCATCCACCTGCACCAAGGGGTTGTTGTTGCGATCGACAATGCGGGGACGCACTTTGTTGCTGGCGGAAATAAAGTGGTTACCGGCAAACCCTTCGTAAGCGGGTTTTTCATCACCGTCATGCAAGCAGATTTTGAGGGTCTTGCGCAGCAGGGCCAGTGTTTCGGGGCCTTTAGCGCCCCATTTATCATTGGCTACAATGGTAATGGCCTTGTTTATCTCGACCAGCGCCGGATGGTTGGGCACAGGAATGAAAGCAGCGGAGTAGCGCGGTTCACTTTCCGCATTGACCGCTTTCGCTTCAAATAGGGCCGGGAACGCCAGTCGTACATCATTCAATTTCAGTTTCATTGTTTCACCTTTCATCAAAGAAATTCTGCGGTGCCCTCAATGGCATCCACGTTGTCAAAGTCGTTTTCTGTGCTCATGTTCAGCGCGGGGAGTGGGTCGCTTTCCGGGGCCACTACCGGCTTGCCATCCGGGCGTGTAATGAGCGTCTCCACTTTCGGCCAGCGGCGGGGACTGGCTTTTTTGATGAGCTTTTCGGCACGGGTCGGGCTGATAAGCTTCATGTCGAAGATGTCATCGACCTTGTAGCGGAACTGGTCTTTGAGCATGGCACGGGCGGCGGCCTCATCGCGCCAGGCGCGGTTACCCGGTTTACCCTGCACCAGCTTCAGCCCCGGTAGCACGTGCCCGTTACGCAGTTCGCCCATCACGCGGGCGTAGACGCTTTTGCAAAACTCTTTAAGCGCGGGCTGTTGGCCGTAAATCGCCGCCAGCTCATCGGGCGTGAGCGCCGCGACCCTTTTCGGCGCGTCGGCCAGTTGCGGGGACAGCGGCTGCGTCAGGTCGACAAAATCCCCTGCGGTCAGGTTGAGGTAGTATTCCGTCTCGGCTTTACAGAGACCGCCGGCGGCTTTACACCAGCGGCACTGCTTTTCGCCCGGCGTGAACACGTCGGCGGTGTAAGCGTACGCCCAGCGCCGTATTGACAGTTATTCAGCAGGGATGGTGAGGTTCCACGGCAGGAGCTCTTTGATTTTGTTGATGGGATGATCCGCGATAATCGCCAGCACATGGCGCAGATACGCTTCCGGCTCCACGCC
>NZ_JBLKSS010000300.1:0-1805 GCF_047607725.1 Sodalis sp. (in: enterobacteria)
GATAGGTACGGTGGGGCCACAGAAGTCGATGAAGAGCTTTTCGCCGGCCTTGTGCTCCATGCGCATGGAACGCCGCTGCTTCTTTTTCCAGTCACGGAACAGTGCACAGAACTGTGAGTAGCCGAGGGCATCACCGCCCACGGCGACCTGATATTCCATCCAGAGCAGCTGTTTGGTCACACCCTTGCGGCTTAACTCGGTATCGATATCAAGCCAGCTGGGTAAGGTCTTGATAGCCTTGCCGGATTTGCCTGGATAGAGCAGGCGGTCGAGGTCGACGGGGGACAGTTCCACCGGCAATGGCCAGACCAGGTTAGCTACCGTGAATCGGCCGAGGATATCGTGCACTGTGGTACAGCCGATGCCGAGCGCTGCTGCGATGGTGCGATTCGAGCGACGCTGCTCAAATTTAATGCGTAATACATTGATATAGATGCATATTTCTGTTTTCGCGTTCTTCTTTTTACGTGCCATGCCATACCCCCGGAAGCTAAAAGTCTCCAGAGTATGGCGGAACAGAAGATGAGCGATCGGACAGAATCGGAATCGCTGATTGGGCGAGCGGAATCAGTGATCGGGTGAAATCGGAATCAGTGATCGGACGTGACCGGAACCAGCACCCAGGCGATGCGCAGGGTCATTTAGCCTCAGTCGGTGTTTGTCTCCATACCCCCGTTGGCCAATTCATTTATCTCGCTTATCAAGGATACATCGCGGGCGGCGGTCATTACCGTGCCGGAAATGTTTCTGGCCGCGCAGCGCATCGTGTCGGTGACCTATGAGCCGTTGATTCTCTACATCGAAGCGACGGCGATTTATCTGCTATTCAGTACGGCGCTGGGTAAGGTGCAAAACCGCCTGGAGCTCTATTTCCGCCGCTACGAATAAACGTCAGCCGACGGCGCGCGTCGCCGCTACCCCTGGTCTGACCGACCTCGGCGGGCGCTGTTGACCTGCGCCCGTTTTTTACCCCCCCCCAGCGTTAACCGCCCAGCCGCGCCCGACTCACCGCCTCGCCCAGTTGCCATACCGCCATGGCGTAATGGGTATTGTGATTGTAGCGGGTAATGACATAAAAGTTTGGCAGCCCGTACCAATACTGGTAACCGGTGCCGATATCTAGACGCAGCAGGCTGGCCTGTTGTTCATCCCCGAGCGGCGCAAGCGGCGACAGCACCGCAGCGGACAGCGTCGCCAGGGTGTAACGCGTGTCATAGCCATTTTGTAACCAAGGCGACTGACCGCTGGCGGGCACCGCCACCGAGCCTCCCGGTACCCAACCGTGGGCATGGAAATAATTGGCGACGCAGCCGATGGCGTCCTGCGGATCTCACAGATTGATATGGCCATCGCCGTCAAAATCCACGGCGTAACGCTTGAAAGAAGAAGGCATGAATTGGCCGTAGCCCATCGCACCGGCATAGGAGCCGCGCAGGGTGAGCGGATCGTCGCCCTCATCGCGCGCCATCAGCAAAAACGTTTCCAGCTCGGCGGCGAAGTAGTCGCCGCGGCGTGGATAATCGAACGCCAGCGTCGCCAGCGCGTCGATGATGCGCGTTTTGCCCATCACCCTTCCCAGCGGGTCTCGACGCCGATAATGCCGACAATGATTTCCGGCGGTACGCCATATTGGCGCGAGGCGCGCTGCAAAGGTAAGTGTACGTCCAGCGCCGTATTGACAGTTATTCAGTAGGGATGGTGAGGTTCCACGGCAGGAGCTCTTTGATTTTGTTGATGGGATGATCCGCGATAATCGCCAGCACATGGCGCAGATACGCTTCCGGCTCCACGCCGTTCAGTTTGCA
>NZ_JBLKSS010000301.1:0-1892 GCF_047607725.1 Sodalis sp. (in: enterobacteria)
CGTTATCACCATTGAAGAAGCTAAAGTGGTGAAAAGTCAAAATGGTGCGACGTTCATTGAATTTTCAGGCGAATCCGCAGACGGCCACCTCATCCAATACCTTTCCGTTTGCATTAACAAGAAAGACGGCTCCGCCAATGCCTACGGCGTTAACATGATTCAAGCCATCATGGGCTGTACCGAAGTCAAAAGCATCAGCGAAAAGATGCTCAGTACCAGCCAAACTATCGTGCCAGAGTTTGCAGGGAAGCGTGTTGGGCTGTTGTTGCAGAAGATCTTACGCACTAAGCAGGACGGCGGCGACACCTATAACTTTGAAATTCGTATCCCGTTCTATCCTGATACGAAGCAGACTATCAAGGAACGTCTCGAAAGCCTAGATGCAAAGACTATCGATATGATGCTTTCCACGCTCAAGGACAAGGATGAGCGCCGCCATCATCCGCAATACAGCGGTCATCCATCTCAAGGCATACCGCCCGTCGATTCTTACGAGGATTCAATCCCGTTCTGACGATAACGTGGTACTGCACGTGGGTTGTTAAGAAGGTTAGATGAGAATTTTGACGAGCGTGACCGCAATTCCAAGAAGTGCCGTCATCATGGCAGCCATCTTAATGAGCAACCACGTTGATATGCTTTCAACATCCTTACGCAAAAGGGCTATCTGGGTCGCTGTTTCTTTTCTGGCATCGGCGATTTGGGCAGATAGGTCTTTGCGAACATCGGCTATCTGCGCGTCGGTTTTTTCAAAGCGAAACTCAATTTCTTTACGGACGTTAGCTATCTCCGCAGATAAGTCCTTGTGGACGTCTTCAAGATCGCGTTTGACGCCGGTAATTTCAGCCGAAAAATCTTTACGTACATCGTCAATATCGCGTTTTACATCATTGATATCGGCCTTGGTAGCAAGATCGGCGACTTCGTGAGATTTACGCACAACGAGAGAAATCGCCTTGGCCTGATCTTTCGGCAAACCGGCGTGCTCTAGCGTTTCGACGAACTCTTGTGTATCAAATGCGACTTGGCCCATATGCATATCCTCATGGTGATGCAGACAGTATAGCTGTCGGGGCATGGCAAGGCAACTTTGCGGGTAATTTGCTATAATCACCACGCCAGCCTGAACAACTGGCCTCCCTAACTCAACTGCTGGGCCGTCCAACCTAGGGGTTAAGATAGTGCAGGCGGCATATCAAAAAACGAGACCTACCACACTGACCACGGCGATAGTCGAGGCCAGCGGTTTGTTGCAATCGACAAAAATACGCTCTCAGGGTCGCGCGCACGCGCGTTTTGGGGGGAAACCGTGCCAGTAGTTGCAACGGTCAAAACCGACTGGTTCCGGGTGATAAACGACATTACCCGCGCCGGGATCCCGCTACAGGAAATCGCCAGAGAGCTGGATGTGTCCAAGTCTGCGATTATTGGCTGTAAGCAGGGCGGCGGCACCTAACCATCACACCGGCGAGGCGCTGATTGACTTCTGGTGCTACGTGACGCATCGCCAGCGTACAGAGCTGCCTGTGCAGGTATCATCGCGGCGCTTTGTGTACGCCTGGCGCAACAAACGCTAGCCCCTCTTCTGCGAGCTGGGGGGATTTGGTCGGGATCCTGACCGTGCATCCCTTTCACACTGGCGGTTCTATTATCGACAGGAGCCACGACGATGGCACGAAAAAGAAAAGCCGTCGAAGTCCCAGGGCCGGAATCCACAACCGCCGTAGACGTTGTTACAGACGAACAGGCGGGCAATCAATTCTGGACTAATTTGCAATTAATTCTGGACTCCTATAAACCCTAAAAAATGGCTATTTTGGACAGTCCAGAATTTTTTGCAAAAAGTAAATCAGACGAAATTGCGGATGATCAACTCGCGCTTGCTATGGCCG
>NZ_JBLKSS010000302.1:0-1686 GCF_047607725.1 Sodalis sp. (in: enterobacteria)
GATATCCCGGACAAAGCGGCGTTCGTGGGCAATCTGGGGCTGAAAGATACCGTTGAACAGGCACAAAACGCGCTGGATAGACGTACCGGTGGCACAGTTAACGGCAGTCTGCAGATCACCCATTCGGTCAATGTTGGTGACAGTGACGCGGGGCTGATTGCCAACGGCAAAGGCAGCGTGGCGCTGTACGCCAATAACGTCAGTACGCCAATAACGTCAAAACCGGTGAGTGGAATACAGAGCGCCTGCATTGGATACAAGACCTGGAAGTGGGTGGGAAACTTACCGCCAGTGGTGGAGCGACGTTTGGCAAAGCCGTCTCGCTCTCAGCTGGCGGCCATCTCACGGATATGCTGCATTTTAATGGCCGGGGACAAAGTGGGAATGAGTCACGCTCAGGTGAATGCCGCTATTACCCTTATCCGGGCAATCCCATGAGCACGGAATTTTACGGTGCCGATGTGGTGGGCAGCCATTATGAACATCGCCTGCTTATCAATCACGGTGGCGGTAACATTAAATGGTTCGTTTTTAAGGACGATGGCAGCGCTTATGCTATGCAGGGTCACTGGCAAAATAACTCTGACCGGCGGATAAAAAGCGATATTGAGAAAATAGAAAATGGCCTTGAAAAGGTTGAAATGCTGACGGGCTACACGTATGTCCTTGCCGAACATCGTCAGGCGGGTGTGATGGCCGATGAGTTGGAAAAGGTCCTGCCAGAGGTGGTGGGTAATTCGGGTGATTACCACGAGAGTGATGGCACCGTTGTAAAGAATGTGAAATCCGTCGCCTACGGCAGTATCACCGCGTTGCTGATTGAAGCAATAAAAGACCTGTCCGCGAAAGTGAGAGCGCAGCAGGCAGACATTGACGCGCTGAAAACCTTCATGCGTTCAGCGCCGGATGTGTCGGGATCACCGGCACAGACTCAGAACATGGATAATGACGGGGAGACACCCTAAATGAAAGAGATTCTTTCGCCGGTCGAAACCGCCGATGGCCTGTTCCACGATGGCGACCCGTCTACCGGTACCGAGGGGACGGTGGTGCACGCCAAATGGCTGAATGCCATGCAGGGCGCAATGATTGATACACAGACGGAGCATAAAAATATTCTGGCTGAGGTAGGCATGAAGCCCGATGGCAGCCAATCTGCACAGCTGCTGGCGGCAATTAAGGCCATTGCGTCCGCATCATTATCTCACGCGGTCAGCAGCGTTTATCCCGTGGGCGTGGTTATCTGGTTTGCCGAAAATAAAGATCCAAATACGTTATTTCCGGGGACGAAATGGGTCTATATTGATGAAAATCGCACTATCCGTCTGGCTAAAAAAGACGGTAGTGATGTCATGACGACTGGCGGTTCTGACTCTGTAAAATTGACTGTTGGCCACCTACCTGCTCACAGCCATACGTTCTCAGCAAATACCAGTTCGTTTGATTGTGGTAATAAAGTCACAAGCTGGTTTGACTATGGAAATAAGGGTACAGATGTTCAAGGCGATCATGTTCATTCATATATACAGGCATCGTTTCCCCGTAGAAATGGAGCTGATGGGAGTGACTATTCTCTTGCAAATTCTGGTGCAACAACGTCTGTAGCAGGAGCTCATGCTCATACAGTTGTAATCGGTGGGCATTCACACACTGTAAACGTAGGTTCACATTCTCACTCTGTCTCAG
>NZ_JBLKSS010000303.1:0-1921 GCF_047607725.1 Sodalis sp. (in: enterobacteria)
AAGTCCAGCGGGAAATTGGGACGACGTCTTGAGGGTTTTGGTGGGGTTTGTTTCATGAATTGCGCCCATTAAAAAAATAATGGACATCATCTTCAATAACTTGATGGAGAATTAACAGACGGCGCTGGGCGTACGCTTACCAAGGACAGCCGATACGCGGATTATCGCGCGCAATGGCAGCGGTCGGGCTATCCGGCGCAACAGTGGCCGTCAGGCGAGCGGAGGACAGCGTTGGGTGTTACCGGATCGCAAGCCATGATGGCAATGCGGGTCTGCCCCCCAGGCAGGCGCTGCCGGGGGCATGCCCGGGTAGGGGCCTTGCCGCCAAGGACAGACCGGCTCGTGAGTGCTGGCTCCTTCGACTTAAACCTTAAACGCCGCTGGGCAATGGCAAATACCGAACGGAAAACAGCAAGCACCAAGCGCCGACCGTCAACGCCCGACGACGGATGCCGTAAGCCGAATGTCCAACGCCGAATGCCAAAGCCAAATGCAAAATGGCGAATGCTCAAACAACAAATCGGCAAACGGCAAACGCCAGACGCCGAATGGAAATGCCACTAGCCGCTCGGAAAGCGTCAGACGTCGGGCAGTGCGACGCTCTATCCGGTATCGGTAGGGGGAGATAAGCGCTGACTGCCGAGCCGGCGGCGGGAAAAATGCGCGTGTTTCGCCGCGTGAATTATTTGCGCCGGGAAACCAGCCTTGAAATAAGGCGGATTGCACAATGAGGCGTCAAGCGTGCACCATTTTGCGGCAGGGGGGGGTGAAATGATTTTCGCGCGGCGTGTGGCAAGAAAAAAAACTTTTTATGGTTTTTCAGCCATATATAAGTAGTACCCTGCACGGTAGGTTTTTTTTTAACCGTTCGCGTTCAAGGGACTTGTCACGATGCAACCCAGAGTTATTAGTGTTATTAATCTTATTATTAGCTAATTATTCTAATTACTGTCAATATATTGACATTATGTGTTTCAGACGCCGTTGGGATAGCTTAATTATTTGATATATGGCCCATTGCAGTTGAAATCACCATGATAAAGGCCACGCGCATTGCCAAGGTGTGTTCCGAGATTGCCGTCGCAACCTTTTTACGGTGGCGCGGCGCCTTGTTTAACATGCCAGGGTTAATACCGAATATCATACCTTTAGCCTTGCGGCTTCGTTCGCCGCAGCGGGCTTGAGGTGCGTTATACCCGCAAAGCGGGAATCTGCAGAGGGCTTGACAGGGGTCCGTGCAATAATAAAAAAACAGGAGTGCATCACTAATGACCAACATCACGAAAAAAACGCTTCTTGCCGCGGCCGTGTTTACCGCCATGGGAATGGGCGTTGCTGGACAATCTTTTGCCGCGGACGTTCCCGCCGGCGTGCAGTTGAGCGACAAACAGGAATTGGTACGTGGCAATGGTGCCGAGCTGCAATCCCTTGATCCTCACAAAATCGAAGGGGTTCCCGAATCCAACGTCAACCGCGATGTGCTGGAAGGCCTCATTATTAACGACCTGCAGGGCCGGGCCCAGCCGGGCGTGGCGGAGAGCTGGGAAAACAAGGATTTCAAACTTTGGACGTTCCATCTTCGGCAAAACGCCAAATGGTCCAATGGCGATCCGGTCACCACGCAGGATTTCGTCTACAGTTGGCGCCGACTGGCGGACCCCAAAACCGCGTCTCCTGTGGGGTGGCAAGCATTTCTGGACTATCAAAGGGAACGTTGGATTAGTCGTAAGCCCTTTATTGACGCGGCTTACAACGATTTTAAGGATTCTGGACTCATTGCAAAAAAATGATCAGAAAATGATTTTTTTGCACTATATTCTGGACTGGATTGGTTGTAGTTTGAGTAAGTTTGAAAGCCGTTTAAACGCCTTTTGAGCATCATCTTTAAATAAAAATAATTATATAAAACATTAAATTAAGT
>NZ_JBLKSS010000304.1:0-2100 GCF_047607725.1 Sodalis sp. (in: enterobacteria)
TATAGTGCAAAAAACTCATTTTCCGCTCATTTTTTTGCGACGAGTCCAAAATCCTTAAAATGGCTGTAAGCCGCGCCAGTAAAAGGCTTCCGGCTAACCCAACGTTCCCTTTGAGAGTCCGGAAATGGTTGCCACCCCACAGGCAACGGCGGTCTGGGACGGCTGGCGGCCTGTTTTCTCGACTCGATGGCGACCCTGGCGCTGCCGGGACGCGGCTACGGCATCCGCTATGAATACGGTATGTTCAAGCAAAATATCGTTAACGGCCCGCAGGCCGAATCCCCCGATTACTGGCTGGAGTACGGCAACCCTTGGGAGTTTCCCCACCACCCTAGCCGCTACAAGGTCCGTTTCGGCGGCAGGCTGCAGCATGAAGGCGCCAAAATCCGCTGGGTGGAAACCGAAGAGGTGCTGGCCTGCGCCTATGACCAGATTATCCCGGGCTTTGATACCGACGCCACCAAATATCCTGCGGCTTTGGAGCGCGCAGGCGAGCAGTGAGATCAACCTCGGTAAATTCAATCAGGGCGACTACTTCGCCGCGGTGGAAGACAAAAATTATTCCGAAAACGTTTCCCGCGTGCTTTATCCTGATTACTCTACCTATTCCGGTCGCGAACGGCGTCTGCGACAGGAATATTTTCTTGTTTCCTCCACGGTACAGGACATTCTCAACCGCCATTGGCTGCTGCACAATACCTTCGATAACTTGGGCGATAAAATCGCTATCCATTTGAACGATGCCCATATGGTGCTGGCCATCCCCGAACTGATGCGTTTGCTCATCGATGAGCATAAGTTTGATTGGGCCCGCGCCTGGGAGGTGGTATGCCAAGCATTTTCTTATACCAACCATACGTTGATGAGTGAGGCGCTGGAGACCTGGCCTGTGGACATGCTAGGCAAGATCCTGCAGCGCCATTTGCAGATCATTTTCGATATCAACGATCATTTCCTCAATCAGGTCCAGGCGCAGGCGCCGGGCGGCAGCGAGTTGCTGTCGAGAGTATCTATCGTTGATGAAAATAACGGCCGTCGGGTGCGCATGGCCTGGCTGGCGGTAATCGCCAGCCATAAGGTCAATGGCGTCTCCGAGCTGCATTCGGAACTGATGGTACAGTCGCTCTTCACCGATTTCACGCGCCTGTTCCCCGATCGTTTCTGCAATAAAACCAATGGGGTGACGCCGCGGCGCTGGCTGGCGCTGGCCAATCCGCCGCTGTCGGCGGTGCTGGATGAAACCATCGGCCAGACCTGGCGTACCGATCTCGGCCAATTGGAAGAACTGAAGGGGCACATCGATTTTCCCGCGTTTATTGTGCAGCTCCAGCAGGCTAAACTGACCAATAAAAAAACAGCTGGCGGCTTATCTGGCGAATCAACTGGACGAGGTGGTCAATCCGGCGGCGCTATTTGATGTGAAAATCAAACGTATTCACGAATACAAACGCCAGCTGCTTAACGTGCTGCATATCATTACCCGTTATAACCGCATTCGCGAGAATCCGGACGCCGACTGGGTGCCGCGGGTCAATATTTTCGCCGGTAAAGCCGCCTCGGCCTATTACATGGCGACGCATATTATCCGCCTTATCAACGATGTGGCGGCGGTTATCAACCGCGATCCGCTGATGAAAAACCGGCTCAAGGTGATATTCGTCCCGAACTATAGCGTCAGCCTGGCGCAGCTGATTATTCCGGTGGCGGATCTTTCCGAACAAATTTCTCTGGCGGGCACCGAAGCGTCAGGTACCAGCAATATGAAGTTCGCCCTCAACGGCGCGCTGACCATTGGCACGCTCGACGGCGCCAATATCGAAATGCGCCAGCATATGGGTGAGGAAAATATGTTTATCTTATTGCGCGGCAAATCATTTGATACTGAAAGGCAAAATTTTTGATACGCTCAAAAAACACACAAAAGCAACTTATTTGATACTAACTACTGTACTCATGTCACTTTTTAACACAGGCTAAAGAAACACCCTGACTGGACATGATATACGAACATAACCACGCTTTTTTCGTAAGTCATGATGAAATGAAGATACACTCTAATAAGAGATGGCTATAAATCTATCAAAGATGTCTCCTACTTAG
>NZ_JBLKSS010000305.1:0-2860 GCF_047607725.1 Sodalis sp. (in: enterobacteria)
TTAAATTTTAATGGACACTATCACAAACTTCAGAACCACTAATTTCATATCACTCAAACCGGGATGGAAATAAAAGTTATTAAAATCAATACAATGTGAAAATGCAATGAGCATAAGCGTGTAACTTAGGTTTACTGTCTCGTACAACAAACCCACCAATAATTCAAGACGTCCTCCACGGGGCGCTTACTTATTTTTCACCCGATAGGCCAGGTCGCTCGGGACGGCGTGAAAAGCCTGCTGACGCGAGAGGCTATGGCGTTTAAGCAGCCCAAAGAATTGATGCACATCGGTCATCCCACGCCATTCTTGTTCAATGCGCGCGCTGTCTTGGGGAATGGCGGCGTCGGTGTTCGGCACGGGACTGAGCTCAAGGGCAGGAGGAAGAGTGACGGTGTAACTTTCAACTAAGGCATCCCAGGCAGCCATCGATGTCGCGGGGGTAGTATAAATTTTCAGCGCCGAGTCACCCTGTCTATCAAACAGCTGAATACTCTGTCGTTCACCCCGTGGTGTTTGTTCTTTCAGCGCGAACGCGCTTTGCCACTGCGCGGGAAAGAGGAGCAAATCCAGCCAGCGCGGATTAAGCACCAGACCGACATGGGGTTGCAGCTTCACATTCTGATAATGACCGACCTGTTCATGCACCGCGTATTCATTTCGACTGATGGTTTTGGTTTCCCCCACGGTGCCAAGGGCGGGCAGCAGCGTGGCAAAATCCGGCCGCAGGACGCGGGCATCATGACCTACCCACTCCAAGGTGAGTTCAGCTTCGCTCATTCCGGCCTGCGGGGCCAGATCACGAGCGTACTTGTGCGGATGTTGGGCCTTTAGGGCCAAATAGTGTTGATAGCGATGTTCCATGCTTGGTTCCCTAAACTGTGTTGGAGCAAAGAAGGTGAATGACGTCAGGTTCTCTCCCTGCGACTCGCCGGCGGAAGTCCGGCTTCGGACAAGCGCGCTGTATCGCCCGCGGCGCGGAAGTAAACCATTTATTAAAATAGAATGATGATATTTATCATTATCACTGAAATGTATCGTAACGGAAATTATTTTACCAAGGCATTACGTGGCGTTTACGTCGCCTCCGCTGGCGCGGGGTAATTGATATCTCGGCAGCGGACGCGCCTCAATGCAAGACGCCCTGGCAACGGACGCGTGTACATAACGCCCTGAGGGATGGAGTGAGTCTATCCGCTCAGCAGATAAGTGCGCTATCAAGATCTGGGCGAAACCTCTGGCGCAAAAAGGGTGCGGATGACGAGGGCGAGGTTCAAGCAGGCGTGACAGCGGCACGAAGGAAGGCGGAAAGATCAGCGCGGCGGCGGTGAAGGGTATTAGCCTCCGTGCAAACGACGTTAAGCCAGCGCGTGAGGGCGCACCTGACGACGGCGGCGGGATGGGAGGGGGCAAACTGGGGCTGTTTGCCGACAACGTAAGCCGAATGTCCCTAATCTTGTTGCGGAAATGAGAAACATTCTCAACAAAATGCTTTACAAACGCTACTGATAACTATTATCATACTTTTACTCCTGATGATGAGGTTCACCTCAACAGATGGGCACGACATTGCTCACATTGCTTCCAGTATTATTTAGCCAGCAGGGTGCTGGCTTTTTTTGGCAGTGGCCGGCCAATGGTGCCACCGTCGCGCCATGCTACGCCGGACCGACTGCCTCTCTCCCGCTGCCCCTGAAAGGCTTCGGTTCACTTTTCTAATACCCCGACGAAGCGCGTAACGAATATTTCCGACGCCGCACGTATTCACTCGGCTTGGCCAAGGCCGTCGCCGGTGTCGGCGCGCTTTTCTGGTTCACTCGACGAGTGCCGCCGACCACGGCAGCGGAGCCCTAGCGGCAGCGATCATCCCCCCTTGTCCAACACTGCGTCAGGCTAACCCTCGGCAGCGGGCGGCCAGGTCCCTGTGTGTTGCACTCATTGCTGCCCGGGTGTAACGGGTATCGCAAGCAAAGCGGTCTGGATCTCATTAAGGACGGTGAACGGAATCGTCGGTTCGTCGAGGTGGACGCCATTTTGCCACCGCGCCAAAGCCGGCAGGATATGATAATAAGCGACAAGCGTTGTAAAGGTATCGTTCAAGGATTGCTGCTGATCGGCGTCGTAATACCCGAAATAGCTAGACGACAGAAATAACTCGTTAAAAATCGGCCGCCCTTGCGCAAGGTGCCGCATCGGTGTGATAGACCTCGTCCAACCATTGTTGGTAGAGCGAAGACGTATAGCGCGCAAAATAATCGCCGGCTTTTTCGTTCAGCAAAATGTAGTTCTGCACGTCTTCATTCGCTATCGCGTGTTCCACAAGGCCGCTTGCCGCCGCCCACAGCGCGTGGAACCGCGGCGGCAAAGAGGGTAAGGGCGCCTCCGCCGGCCCGTAGCGGTGTAAAAAACGGTCTTTCAGCGCCTGTTTCAATGGCTGAATGGCGATCCTCCTCTGGAGCGATTCGGCAAAAGAATACGGCCTATTGGCCGAGTGATGCGCCGAAGGGGCGATATCGTCCGCCGCCGCGGCGCCCGTGACGACTGACGCGGCGGGAAACGTCTCTGCCAACGTTTGCTGAATTTGATTTATCTGGCGCGCATAGCCTTCCATAACACCGATATTGATTAATGCGGTATGGTGGGCTAATGCCGCATTTGCCTCCGCTATTTTCCGATCACCCATTCCAGTGATATTCGATCACGTGTTCGCTCATCTTCTAACTCAGTTTTAGTCTATTTTTCCTGTGCTGGCTACTCCTTGCTCTTTGCGTAGTGATTCGCCTTTAAGTTCCAGTCGATAGCTGGGGTGTACTAGCCGATCGAGTAACGCGTCAGCTGTCGTGGGGTTTTCTATCAGTCC
>NZ_JBLKSS010000306.1:0-2896 GCF_047607725.1 Sodalis sp. (in: enterobacteria)
TCTTTTTACGTGCCATGCCATACCCCCGGAAGCTAAAAGTCTCCAGAGTATGGCGGAACAGAAGATGAGCGATCGGACAGAATCGGAATCGCTGATCGGGCGACCGGAATCAGTGATCGGACGTGACCGGAACCAGCAGCTAAATCGGGTATTTATAACTTTACCCGCTATTGTGCGACCTATTGGGGGCGGGACGGCATTCGGGTGAATACCCTGACGATCTCCGGCGTGGCCCGAGAGGATCAGGATCCGCGTTTCCAGAAAAATTATACCGCCCGCATGCCGATCGGCCGCATGGCCAACGAGGATGAATACAACGGGACGATTGTATTTCTCCTTTCCGACGCCTCGGTGTATATGACCGGCGCCAATGTGGTAGTGGACGGAGGGTGGACAGCATGGTGAAGCAGGGTAAGTGGGATGAATATCGGGGGATCATGTCGGCCATCGTTACCCCGATGCATGATGATGAGTCCCTCAACGTCGACGCGTTGGCAACGGTGGTCGAGAATCAACTGCAGCGTGGCGTGGAAGGCTTTTATTGTTGCGGCTCTTCTGGCGAAGGTCCGCTCCTGAGTCTGGAGGAAAGACAACGCATCTTACGTACTCGGTGGGGCATGTTAACGGTAAGGTGCCCGTGATTTCTCATGTGGGCGCCGTCAGGACCGCCGATGCGGTTTATTTGGCGCAGCATGCGGAACTGGATGGCGCGGATGCCGTGTCGCTGGTGCCGCCGTATTATTACAAATTCTCCAAGGCGGAAATCATTGCCTATTATCGAAAAGTGCTTTCTGCGATCTCAATACCGATCATTATCTACAACATCCCCCAATTTACCGCGGTGGAACTCGATGCGGATATTGCCGGCGCGCTATTAACCGATGAACAGGTTCTCGGCGTGAAGCATACGTCGCACAATTTATATTCCCTGGAACGTATGGTGGCGAAATACCCTGAGAAAGTGTTTTTCAACGGTTTTGATGAAATCTATTTGTCGGCCTTATCCGCCGGTGCCACTACCACGATTGGGACCACGGTCAATTTGCAGCCCGAACGGTTTATCGCGGTGTGCGATGCCTTTCGGCGGGGTAACTTTGCTTTGGCAAGGGCGTTACAGCAGAAGATAAATGACATGGTGGCGTTCATGGTCGAATGCGGGATCTTTCAATCCGCAAAATACCTGGCGGGACGTCATCTGACCGATCTTGGACCGGTGCGTGCGCCTTTCACCCCCCTGACGCCGGCGCAAAAAAAGGCGCTGGACGCGCTTGATGACACCATCAGGGAGAATATTGCCCATGGCAAAGGATAGCGATGCTTTTAGCTCGCTATACGCTTAATGATAAAGCGGCGCTCAGGACCGTTACCGATCTCATTGAGTCGACGTCGTCAGACCCCGGCACGACCGGGCTGGCGGTGGCGATTGTGGGCGTCTACGGCGAGCTTGTGGCCTTCGGCGCACATCATTCCTGCCCGCCGTTGCAGCGGCTGCTGGCCCAGCGCAAAGCCTATACGGCGCTCATGCTGCGGCGTAGCCCCCGCCTGGTGTCCGAAGAGGTCCAGCGCGGTTCTCTGACTCTCGGTGTATTGAATGACGCCCTGCTATTGCCGATGCCGGGCGGTATGCCCATTCGCATGCAAGGTAGGGTCGTGGGCGCCATTGGCATCAGCGGGCTACCGGTTGAGCAGGATATCGCGCTGGCGGAGTACTGGGCGGAACGATTTGGCTGACAGCGGCGAATGACCGTCACCCCGCAGCGCAATGGCGACGCCTTTACGCCAGGCAAAAAAAACCAATCACAAGTGATTGGTTTTTTTCGGGATGGATTGGTCGGCATGAGAGGATTCGAACCTCCGACTCCCGACACCCCATGACGGTGCGCTACCAGGCTGCGCTACATGCCGAACTCATGGGCGCTTATACTACCCGTTCCTGCTATGAATGCAATAGCAGGATGGCAAATTCTCGCTTTAAAATTCAATAAATCGATCGAAATTGCTCGGAATTCGATCGAAATAATTATATTTCCGCCCACTCCGCCCCCCTCACATCCCGGTATTTGTCCGTCGTTGCGGCGTTTTTGTGTCCTAACAACTTTTGTGCATAATCCCGTCCCTTTTCGTCGGTGTAGAGACGTGCCACAAGACTTCTGATTTCGTGAAATGATGGCGCTTTGCCTTGCCACGTTAATCCTGATAAGCGACGGGCTTTTAGGAACGCCTTCGATATGGTGTCCTGTGCAAACTGTGGATGCCTTTTATCTGCAACGATATGACCCTCTCCTTCGCTTAATTCCCGAAGCTGGTGCAGGACATCAGCGAGGCACAGGTTGATACATTCAATCCTGGTTGTTTCAAGAAACGCTAGCATCATGCCGGTTTTTTCTTGTTTGATGTACAACTTACCAAGCTTGTAGTCTTCCCAGTATAGCGCCTGTATATCGCCCAGTCGTTGCTCTGTGACCAATGCTAGGTCAAGACAGGGGCCTACCCATGCGGATAATTTATCTGCCGCTTTATACGGATACCCTTCCAATCCTCCAGAGTCATACGTTTCTGCTTCACTTCTACTCGTTGATTTCAGGTGGCTTCGACGGGGTTGGTTTTTATCAGTCCCTCAGCAATGGCCTCGCGAAACAAATCGCGCAAAAATGCTCGGATGAGGTTCGCCATTGTTACTTTTCCTGTCTTTACCCACTGGCTCAGAAAGTCAGCAATGTCTTTGGTCTCTATCTTTTGAATCGCAAAGTCACCAAAATGGTAAGCGCCCCGTGGAGGACGTCTTGAATTATTGGTGGGTTTGTTGTATGGCCCGGTAAGAATATGTTCCACTACGATGCCTAGTGAACCCGCATCCTATAAGGGACGGCTGTCAGATCATGGATAATCCGGCGAT
>NZ_JBLKSS010000307.1:0-2774 GCF_047607725.1 Sodalis sp. (in: enterobacteria)
TATCTGAAATATCAGAAAAGCATACTCATCACGGGGCCGACAGGTACGGGCAAAACCTGGCTCAGTTGTGCGCTTGGAGAGCAGGCATGCCGGCAGCAATATAGCGTGCGTTACTGGCGTGTGGGTCGGTTGCTGGCCCATCTTCACCAGTGCCAGCTAGACGGAACCTACCTAAAACAGCTTAAGCAGTTAGAAAAAATAGAGTTACTGCTCTTGGACGACTTGGGCCTGGAATCAATGAGTCCGATGCAGGCAACGATGCTGTTGGAGGTGATGGAAGATCGTTACGACAAAAGCAGCAGCATCCTGCTGATCAGTCAACTGTCGGTAAAAAAATGGTATGGACTGATAGAAAACCACACGACAGCTGACGCGTTACTCGATCGGCTAATACACCCCAGCTATCGACTGGAACTTAAAGGCGAATCACTACGCAAAGAGCAAGGAGTAGCCAGCACAGGAAAAATAGACTAAAACTGAGTCAGAAGATGAGCGAACACGTGATAGAATATCACTGGAATGGGTGATCGGAATAACTGATCGGATGTCGCCGGAACAGATGATCGGATACGTCGGAATCTGCATTGGCGCCAGTTGAACAGCAAATTGTCATTGATACCGTTATCCCGTGCCAGCTTGGCAATGGATACGCCGGGCTGGAGCACCTGCTCAATCAGCTTAATGTTAAAGTCCAGCGGGAAATTGGGACGACGTCTTGAGGGTTTTGGTGGGGTTTGTTTCATGAATTGCGCCCATTAAAAAAATAATGGACATTATCTTCAATAACTTGATGGGGAAGTAACAGACGGCGCTGGGCGTGCGCTTACGTTGGCACAACGTCCAGTCTCGCGGGGTTGGCCGGCAGCAACTGTCCAGCCCTGTTGTACAGGAACGAAATTCGAGCTGAATGATGCTGCGGGGACAATAAAGTGCCGTTGTCCGCCGCTGCTTTCAATGACCGAGACCTCCAGGTCCTGTGAGGCATTGTTCAGCGGCAGGTTATCTAGCACAAAGGGGCCAGCAGGCACCAGTGTAGAGTAAATCAGCGTGCCGCCTTGACGGACCTCGACCCGTGCGGCTGAGGGGGCAATGCCAGTGACGCGAACGCCATTATCGGTTTTTTTGAGTAATGCACTTTCCGGCCGGGCTTGAAGCCCGTTAAATGCCGAGGAGGAAAACAGCGAGCTGTTGAGCGTGAGCTGTCCCGCCTGTAAGGTTGATTTAAAGGCCGGAAAAGTCCGCTGCACCCAAGCGCTCTGATGGTGAAATTGTGCCTTATTGCCGTGGCCGGAGTAAGAGTCATAGCTGCGCACCACCCAGTTATCTGCATTAAATCCGCTTTCAGTATGGCCGTAAAAGGTGTGTGAACGGTTATGACGACTGTGATTGCCGGTGGCATAGAGGTTGTAGTTAAGCAGCGCGGCGCTCCCGCCACTGACGTATACCGTTTCCGGGGCGCTGTTGTCAACCAGCTGTGGGGGCACTAATAGCTCAACACGCTGACGTCCCGGCTGCAGTTTAACTTCCGTTCCCGCCGGCAGGGAGTGGCAGGTACTTTGTTGCGCCTGTTCTGGCCCCTCAGGTTGTTTCGTGAGGATGCCTGCGGCCTTCAGAAAGTTCACGTTGGCACATAAGGCGCCCTGGTCGTTAAAGGTCACAGAAACGATGCCGTGCGGCTTGCCGTTGACCACCAGATTAGGGTAGTTAATGCCTGGCGGAAATAGAGATGCGGTCTGAAAATGGGTGGCAACCGAAGCAGGGATACCTCGTGCACGCAAAATATCGGTATCAAACATCACCAGAGATTGTGCCAGCCCCTCCGGCGTACATAAGGCGAGCACCAGAGCAAGACGGCTGGGGGTAAGATGTCTTTTCATGCTAGCCCCTTATAATGTCTAATGTCGTGACTGCTAGTTCAACCGGGCTTAAAATATAGCTGTACAGTGATGCCGGTGTAAGCTTAACGCTTTTAACTGACGCTTTCGCCGGCAGGCTCACGGACAGGGTTTTACTGGGCAGCAGATAACTACTGGGCAGGCTGATCGTTCCCTGAGAAGGTAATAAGGTCAGTTCAGGATGAAAACGCACTACATAGGGTGAAGGGTTATGCACTGTCAACGTGTTATTGGTCACTTTCCACTGCAGGTGCTTCCAGGGGGCATAATCACGCTTAAGCCCTTTGGGTCGGACGATAACGGGAATATTTTGCGCAATATTGATACTGATGCGATTACCGTTTTTCTCCCCTTTGGGTGGAATGCCTTCAAACGTCACGCGGGCCATGCGTTCGGTTTTCAGACTGGCGGTATTTTTCAGTAAGAAGCTCACAATCTGCGTATCGTCAGGCTCGATACGCGAGACAGGCGGTGTAATCGTCACCAGTTTTTCCGGGTCTTCAGGCAGAGGCTCGAGCTTGGTGAGCATCATTAAAGGCGAAGAAGACTCATTTTTGACCGGGAAGGCATTTTCTCCGATATCTGCTTTGACGATGACAACCGAGGTCTGGAGTTTTAGATGACCGGCTCCGCCATTTTTTGAGAAAAATACAATTGATATCAACAATATAAAGATGTTCTTTTTTGAAAAATGCATGGAAACCTTCTTTTTAATAAAGAAACAATAAGTTTAATTTAAGAATAAAGATAAATAAGGCGGCCGCATTCAACCGCCTAAAGTTTAAGGTATGAAGAACGCTAATTTTATTAAGTTATCAAAGATATTTTATTGTAAAAGTGGTAGAGCCTTCAAAGTTAATTTCATCGGCTTTTGATATC
>NZ_JBLKSS010000308.1:0-1575 GCF_047607725.1 Sodalis sp. (in: enterobacteria)
TATAGTGCAAAAAACTCATTTTCCGCTCATTTTTTTGCGACGAGTCCAAAATCCTTAAAATGGCTGTAAGCCGCGCCAGTAAAAGGCTTCCGGCTAACCCAACGTTCCCTTTGAGAGTCCGGAAATGGTTGCCACCCCACATCAGTGCCTCGAACGCCGCATGTTTTTTTCTCTCGACGCTGAAATTGATCCAGGAATGCACCCTCCCATCCGGCGCCTTGTTGACGTCAGTGATGAGGGGCGCCGGGCTGTGCAGAGCGGCATACACGGTTTTGTCGTAGGGAACGAACGTGGTACCTGTCGATCGAAACGTGGGCAGGGCCTCATGATCAATTTGCGCATAAATGAGGGACGCATCGCCGAGCGTACGTGCCGGTAACGGCGAAGGTTTCGGCGGCCGCGGCGGAGCCTGGCTCGCCACTGCCGCGGGGTCATGCCGCGGGCGCCTGAGGGTCACCGGCGATGAGGGCGATTTCATGAACGGGTGCGCGCCGGCCGTGGTGGCGCGTTGCGGGCTTTGTAAGCGTCGCGGCGGTGAGGCAGATTGCATGGCCGGGTGCGTCCCGGTCGAGGCGTCGGGTTGGGCGTTTTTGCTGGGGCGCGACGGTACGGGAGTAAGCAGGGGGGTGACGTTGGCAAGCGCCGCATCAATACGCAAGGGGCGCGGGGGAGATCCTCCCCGCGGTAGCTGGGCGTAACCATTTTGCTTGCCTCACGCCGCTGGGCTCAGACGTAAGCGGCTGGAGACGCTTCCAGCGATGCCACAGCCGCTCGCGGCGGAGGGTTGTCTTGCAGAATAGGCTTCATCATCGGGATACCTGTAGGTCGACCTTAGACGTTAGAAGATAGCGTTACCGCTTCCAGGGTAGGGCCCGGCGACGCGGCAAGCGCTGCGAACGGTTTCCTGCACCCATGTTTGTTTCCGGGTGCTGGGCCGGGCTAGGGCTGATAATAATTTATCGGCATATAAGCCCATTGCCCAATAGCCTAAGAAGTTAACTTCCCCGCCGTCATCGGGTGAAAGACTGATTCAGTACGGTAGAATAGCGGGGTGGTGGCATAACGAAACGGGGAAGTCAGGGAACGATGAAATCGTTAAATGGCGAAACAAAGTAAACGATGGGTCAGTGGAATGATGGAGCTCGTCAAAGAAGGGGGCGCTGGCCAGGCGGTGTGGCGAAGGGGAGACACGATGGAACGGTGAAACAGCGGGAGTGCTGGTTCCGGTCACGTCCGATCACTGATTTCGGTCGCCCGATCAGCGATTCCGATTCTGTCCGATCGCTCATCTTCTGTTCCGCCATACTCTGGAGACTTTTAGCTTCCGGGGGTATGGCATGGCACGTAAAAAGAAGAACGTGAGAACAGAAATGTGCACCTATATCAATGTATTACGCATGAAATTTGAGCAGCGTCGCTCGAATCGCACCATCACAGCAGCGCTCGGCATCGGCTGTACCACAGTGCACGATATCCTCGGCCGATTCACGGTAGCTAACCTGGTCTGGCCATTGCCGGCGGAACTGTCCCCCGTCGACCTCGACCGCCTGCTCTATCCCGGCAAATCCGGCAAGG
>NZ_JBLKSS010000309.1:0-1642 GCF_047607725.1 Sodalis sp. (in: enterobacteria)
CTGTCGTACAATTATTATACGGATACGCAGGTCATCACGATGATGAACTATCTTATCCAGGAGGGTAATGCGGCTTCGCCACGCACGTTCATTACCGAGATAGCCAAACGCGCAGAGAAACACGAGGAGGCGCTTATGACCATTGCAGAAGCATTGAAGCAGGAAGGGATCCAACTTGGACGCCAAGAAGGTAAGCTCGAAGTAGCTTGCCAAATGCTGGATGGCGGCATGGCCCCAGCAACGGTCAAGCGGTTTACTGGCCTCACTGATAGTGACATCCTGAAGCTGAAAAGATAGAAAAGACCGGCGGAGGGGATGCCAGTCAAGAAGATGATGGTGAGTCTATGAGAAATTATAGTCAGTGTATTGAGAATATCGGCATTCTCTGGCGTTACATGAATTTCTCTTAAAAAATCGATACTATGAAAGAAAAATCACCATTTCAGCTCGCCGGTATTCACTTTATCCCCAAGTTCCAGAGAGCTTTCATCAGCAAGTTGGGGATAAAGCGATTTCATGGCCTTAATCACGCCAGTAGAATGATTATTGTCTTTCAACTATCTGACGACAATTATTTTTGCCGTTGGCGACAATTACAAAGGTTAGAGATTAGACCAGTCGGCTAGTCAGTTTTACGGACAATAATCATGAGCGATACCGAAAGTATGAATCTCGGTTTTATGTCCTCTGGGAAGCGCATAGTAACCTTTGGTTGTTTTAATGCCCGTTAGGGCATGCAAGGCGCGAACGGGTCTTACAGAGGCGTACAGGAGCTAATCCGCGCCGATACGTGAGCGTAGCGAACTACGTAGCGGAAGAAACCACGGAACCGCGCAAAGCGCCTCCTGCCAAGCCGGTTTGTGATGTCACTTTTTCGCTATTTTAATTGTCGCCAATCGGCCAAAATAATTGTCGTCAGATATGCGCGGTTATCTACAGGTTGGCGCTCGTCTAAATTCTTTTTCTGTTTTAAGAATCTATAGTGATATTGCATCTATTCCTGAGAGTGCATCTAGCCCTCGGTTTTGAATTGCATTGATGTGTGGATAAGTACCGTGCTCTGGTGGGAGTATTGGGAAAATGCGGGAATTTTTAGCAGGAATGGGGATTTTTGCTGTGGGCGTTGGTCAGAAAATAACCTCTGCTGAATTCAGGGCGAGCGAAGCCCTGCGCCGTTAAGCGCATAGTTTGACTTACGGTATATCGGGTTAGCCGGTGCCGGGCGGCGCGGTCGCCAGCTTGCACATAGCATGGTAACGCTGCGTGACCATCCGGTTCAGTTCAACATGCCCCATCGCACCAAGCTCTTCCTTGCTGTAGAGCTTCACCAGGTCGTTGAGGATATGCTTGCGGGCCTGGTGGCGCTGCTTGCTCCGCGCCAGCTTTTTGGTGCGATAGTCAAAGGCGCGCCGGATATGCTCCGTTTTGGCCCGGCGGCGGGCTTCGGTCAGCGTAATAGGCCCTTCCCCCGCGTCCCGTAGCTTCTGGTTCTCCCAGGAAAGCTGCTGCTGGGCAGACAGATATTTACCGTACTCGTAGCCAATCAGCACAAAGAACAACTCGGTGACCCAGATGATATTGGGAATATAGGAGGCAGTGGTATCGTCCCATATCCGGTTGCAGAGCACCGCGCCGATAGCCT
>NZ_JBLKSS010000310.1:0-2058 GCF_047607725.1 Sodalis sp. (in: enterobacteria)
TGCCGGGATAGAGCAGGCGGTCGAGGTCGACGGGGGACAGTTCCGCCGGCAATGGCCAGACCAGGTTAGCTACCGTGAATCGGCCGAGGATATCGTGCACTGTGGTACAGCCGATGCCGAGCGCTGCTGCGATTCGAGCGACGATGCTCAAATTTCATGCGTAATACATTGATATAGATGCACATTTCTGTTCTCGCGTTCTTCTTTTTACGTGCCATGCCATACCCCCGGAAGCTAAAAGTCTCCAGAGTATGGCGGAACAGAAGATGAGCGGTCGGACAGAATCGGAATCGCTGATCGGGCGTGACCGGAACCAGCAAGTTTGGCCGCCGGCCGCTGTTTACCGCCGGCGGCGCGGCGCTGCAAAACCAGATCCTCGCCCTATGCGGTGGGCGCAATATTTTCGCCGCAAGCCCGGTCCCCTGGCCGCAGGTGAGCCGCGAGCAGGTGCTGATACGGTATCCCCAGGTCATTATCGCGCCGGGCGACGCCACCGCCGCCCGCCAGGTGAGCGATTTTTGGCGGCCGCAGTTAACGGTGCAGGTGATTGCCCTCAACGAAGACAGCTTCACCCGTCCGGGACCGCGTATCCTATTGGCGGCGCGGCAGCTTTGCGCTCAGCTGGCGCAAATCCGTTCCGCCCTTCCGGTTGAGGCGCACTGATGCTCTATTGGCTCGATATTCTTGGTACGGCGGTGTTTGCCATTTCCGGCGTCCTGCTGGCCGGCAAACTCCGGATGGATCCGTTCGGTGTGCTGGTGCTCGGCGTGGTGACCGCGGTTGGCGGCGGCACGATCAGCGATATGGCGCTGGCTAACGGACCGGTATTCTGGGTGAGCGATCCCACCGATTTGGTGGTGGCGATTATCACCTGTTTCGTCACCCTCCTGACCATCGGCCAGACGCGCCAGCCGCCGAAATGGATCCTGCCGGTGCTTGATGCCATCGGACTGGCGGTGTTTGTCGGTATCGGCGTCAATAAAGCGTTCGCCCGCGGCGCCGTACCGCTCATTGCGGTGTGTATGGGGGTGATTACCGGCGTGGGCGGCGGCATGCTGCGGGATGTGCTGGCGCGGGAGATCCCGCTTATCCTGCGCACCGAGATTTACGCCACCGCCTGCATCTCCGGCGGTATTGCACACACCGTGACCTACAGCGAGTGGCATTTCACCCTCAAGCACGCCGCCATGCTGGGAATGGCGACGACGCTGCTTATCCGGCTGGCGGCCATCCGCTGGCATCTAAAGCTGCCGGTGTTTGAATTTCATAACCGCGACTAGCGCGGACCGCCGCGCCGCCGCAATCGGCGTAGGCCGTTTTGCGGGCATAAAAAACCGGTACGCGCAGCGTCCCGGTCTTGATGTCGTGCCGGCTTAACGCGCGGCGCGCTAGATGCTGAATGATGACCCGCAGCCGCAGGTGGTTTTGGCGTTGGGATTGGTGACGATAAAACGCGACCCTTCCAGCCCTTCGCTGTAATCCACCGACCCACCCACCAGGTATTGCAGGCTCATGTGGTCGACCACCAGCGCCACACTCTGTTTCTCGATGGTGAAGTCGTCTTCGTTCACTTTATCGTCAAAGGTGAAACCATACTGGAAGCCGCTGCAGCCGCCGCCGGTGATATAGACCCGCAATTTCAGATTCGGATTATCTTCGTCCGCGATAAGGTTTTTGACCTTGCTTGCCGCTGAATCGGTAAACTGTAATGGCAATGCTGCCGTCTCACTCATAATTCTACTCCCGGGCCATCGTCGGGCTGAAGGCATGTCAACCCGATCGTTAAGACTATTATCCGTTACGCATCGTTTACGTTCAAGTATCGCGCATCGGGGAAATCGCGTTTGTTCCCGTGTGCGCTTGCTTGGCATGATTTTCCTGCTCCTGGCGCTGCAAAGTGTGGGCCAACATGGAGGAATAAAGGTAAGCGCCCCGTGGAGGACGTCTTGAATTATTGGTGGGTTTGTTGTATGGCCCGGTAAGAATATGTTCCACTACGATGCCTAGTGAACCCGCATCCTATAAGGGACGGCTGTCAGATCATGGATAATCCGGCGA
>NZ_JBLKSS010000311.1:0-2000 GCF_047607725.1 Sodalis sp. (in: enterobacteria)
GGGCTTGCGATGGCACGAAAAACGGCCTCGCCGTTCCTGCCGTCGCCGGGACAGTTCATCGAGTGGTGCCTGCAGGGCAACTTACAACACGCCGGGCTACCAACGGGAGAGCAGCTCTACAGCGAGTTTCTGACCTACTGCAAACGCCGTGGTGACTACGAGAGTGCGGAGGATTATCCCTGGAAATCCGCCGCTCTGTACTGGCTGGTAACGGACCTTTTCGACGACATGCGGCGACACCGTCTGACGGACGAAGAAGTTAGGAAAAAGTCGGAACTATTGTTGTTAAAAATGGAAAAACGATTAGGGCTTGGTGACGTCATTCTGGCACCTGTTAAACGTATTGCGTCGCCGAGGCATCCAGCAGGCCCCACGCCAGACGAGTTACTGTATGCCAAATACCAGCAGCACAAGGAGGCTGGGCTGATATGAAAATCTTAATTAATCATATCGTTAACACACAACCGATATTTGGTACTCCTGTATTGTCACTTATGTCATGGGTTTATATGTCATGGGTTTATCAGGTGCGTAGGCGGTGTCTATTACAGCATCTCAGAGGGCTCTGGGAGGACAATCAGGATCTGCGGCCGATCGCCCGTGAACGTCACTGGGATTTGGTGCTAAGCACGTTCAATGTTGAGCACAACTACAGAGTGATTAAGCTCAAGGCCCCCGCGCCGGTCAACGGAGGGGGATTTTATAAAATGACCCAGAACCGAACCCGAGTAACGCTGAAGCAACAGATTCTCGATTACATCAAGGCGAATGACGGCACTAATCGTCTTGATCTGGCTGCCACGTTGCGCACAGGAGAAGCAAATATCAGCAAAGTGATGCCAGAGCTGATCGCCGAAAAAAAGGTGTTTCGCTCCCGTGGATTGAAGGGCTTTGTTTGCTTCCACAGTAGCGCAGAACAACGCGACATCTTCAATGAACTTAACGGTAAAAGCAATCCGGGGATCGTAGAGGAATATTGTCGAAACAGCCTTGTTTACCGGTTCGATAAATTACTACTGGCAGTGATAAAAAATGATAGTCAGCCAAACCCCAAAAGCGTGTAAGGACAGATGGCAAACGCCGGTCGAGATATTCCGTGCGCTGGATGCAGAGTTTAGGTTCGGGCTTGATGCTGCCGCTGACTACGCCAATGCCCTGTATTGCCGCTATCTGACCGAAGAGGATGATGCCCTGAGTTGCGACTGGCACACCCGGGGTGCAATTTTCTGCAATCCGCCTTACAGCAACATCACGCCGTGGTTCAAGAAGGCCGCCGAGCAGTGCGTGGTACAGAAGCAGGTGATTGTGATGCTTCTGCCCTTTGATACCTCAACGGGCTGGTTCAGGCTAGGGTTGGAAAGCGTGGACGAGGGGCGCGTTATCACCGTGGGACGATTGTCGTTCATCAGCGCCGCAACCGGGATGTGCGGCAAGAACGGTAACAGCAAGGGGAGCCTGTTGTTTATCTGGAGGCCGTTCATCAGAAATTGTTGCCAGTTCACCAGGGTAGATAAAAGCGATCTTGTTCGCATCGGGACTGAAGCGTTACGGGAGGTGGCGGCGTGAAAGAAGCCGTACAGCGCGTTTTGTGGAAAGAAGGACCGTCAACAATTTGCTAACGGTCAAGTCAATGCTAACTAATGCTAACTTAAATATTAATGTTAGGTATCAACGTAATATGTAATAATTTATCAGTTAATCATATCTTTGTCACTGATAGAAGCATCGATAGCCAATCATTGCTTGAGATGGTCAATTCGGCGCGGAAGGAGTATGGCGAGAAGCCTATTCGTAATAACGACTTTATCAGTCGCGTCAAAGATGAACTTGAAGGAGAGACCTACGAAATTTTCGTAGGTCAAAAAACGGCGCTGATATTGAAATTATCCATATGACCCTCAAGCAAGCTCTCCGTGTCGCAGCACGAGAATCCAAAGCAGTACGTCGCTCGCTGATTGATAAGCTGGAGCAACAGAGTACGCCGCAAAGCCCCAATGAAA
>NZ_JBLKSS010000312.1:0-2145 GCF_047607725.1 Sodalis sp. (in: enterobacteria)
CCGGTAAAAAAATGGTATGGACTGATAGAAAACCCCACGACAGCTGACGCGTTACTCGATCGGCTAGTACACCCCAGCTATCGACTGGAACTTAAAGGCGAATCACTACGCAAAGAGCAAGGAGTAGCCAGCACAGGAAAAGTATAGACTAAAACTGAGTCAGAAGATGAGCGAACACGTGATCGAATATCACTGGAATGGGTGATCGGAAAATATCGGAATAACTGATCGGATGTCGCCGGAACAGATGATCGGATACGTCGGAATCTGCAACGACCGCATCAAGGGGCTGGAACTGGGGGCGGACGATTACCTCATCAAACCCTTCTCCTTTGCCGAACTCCTCGCCCGCATCCGCACCGCGCTACGGCGCGGCATGCAGGTGAAACGCGAAGAGCTTCTCACGGTGGCCGACCTGCGGCTGGATATCGCCAAACGGCGCGTGGAGCGGGCCGGCCGGCGAATCGACCTGACCAATAAAGAGTTCAACCTGCTGCAATTGTTAATGTCCAATCCGGGACAGGTGATGAGCCGCACGTTGATAGCCTCGCGGGTCTGGGACATGAATTTCGACAGCGATACCAATGTGGTGGATGTGGCCGTGCGCCGTCTGCGGCAAAAAGTCGACGAACCTTTCCCTCGCCCCCTTATCCATACCGTTCACGGCGTGGGCTACCGCTGCGAGGGCGACGATACTCCATGAAAAGCCTGTCGCTAACCGCGCGCCTGTCGCTGTTGATTTCCACTACCGTTCTGTTGGTGATGATCCTTACGGGGATGGCGCTGTATCAATCGCTGGCGATACAAATCAGCGGGCGTGACGACGCGGCCCTGCTGAACCGGATGGATCAGATCCGCACCCTGTTGCTTAACGAAGACGTGCTGGAGCTCATTCGTACCAAGCCGCGACTGTTTGCCAATATGCTGGGCAATACCGAGTCACTGTTGGTGCTACGCTTTCCCGGTCAACCGCCGCTTATTGAAGTCAATCCCGGCAAGGCAACCATACCTGACATCCCCGCGGTGCCCGCCCAGCAGCCGCTGGCGTTGAAAAATGTGCGTCATGAGCTTGCACGCGACGGCACACCGTTTATTTCCGCCTCCGCCTTGGCGAAAACGCGCAACGGCCCGGGATAGGTGGAAATTATCACCGGCAGGCTCATGACGGAGCGTACCAGCACGCTGGCGGGCTACCGCCACCAAATGCTGCTGCTGATTATCGTCGCCACCGTCATCGCCGCGCTCAGCGTTGCTTTTCTGACCCGGCGCGGGCTGCGCCCCCTGCATCGCCTGGCGCAGGAAACCGCTGCCATCGACGTGCGCCATTTGGCCTGGCGCATCCGGCTACGTCACGTGCCGCGCGAGCTACTGGCGCTGGTGGCGGCCTTCAATCAAATGCTCGATTGGTTGGAAACCAGCTTTCAGCAGCTCAGCCAGGTGTCGGCCGATATGGCCCACGACCTGCGAACGCCGATTGCCAATCTGCTCGGGCAAACGGAGGTTGCGCTGACGCAGGATCGCACCTCCAATACTATGAAACGCTGCTTGGATCCAACTTTGAAGAGCTGCTGAGATTATCGCGCATGATCGACAGCATGCTGTTTCTGGCGCTGGCGCAAGACGCCAGCCAAGCGATCCGTTGCGAACATCTCAATCTGGCAACGGTGTTGCCGCCGCTGGCGGACTATTTTGAAGGGCCGGCCGAGGAGCGTCAGCTGACGGTGGTCTATCCCACGGAGGGCACCTTGTGGGCCGACGGCGACCTGCTACGGCGCGCGCTCGCCAATTTGCTGGCCAACGCGATCCGCTTCACTCAAAGTGGCAGTACCATCCGGGTGACCGTCCAAACGCAGCGCGAGGGCGTGACGCTGTCGGTGGAGAACCACGGCGACACCATCGCCGCGGCGCAGCAGGCCCGTATCTTTGACCGTTTTTATCGCGTCGATGCGTCCCGCCACAATTCCGCCACCGGCAGCGGTCTGGGGCTTTCTACCGTACGCAGCATTATGTAAGCGCCCCGTGGAGGACGTCTTGAATTATTGGTGGGTTTGTTGTATGGCCCGGTAAGAATATGTTCCACTACGATGCCTAGTGAACCCGCATCCTATAAGGGACGGCTGTCAGATCATGGATAATCCGGCGATG
>NZ_JBLKSS010000313.1:0-6645 GCF_047607725.1 Sodalis sp. (in: enterobacteria)
GAGCCGGAAGCGTATCTGCGCCATGTGCTGGCGATTATCGCGGATCATCCCATCAACAAAATCAAAGAGCTCCTGCCGTGGAACCTCACCATCCCTGCTGAATAACTGTCAATACGGCGCTGGGCGTACGCTTACGGTAAAGGTGACCAGCTGATGCTGCGGCAGCGCCAAATTCGCCTCCAGCACCTGTTGTTTCAGACTGTTTAGCATGGCGTTCTCCTTATCCCACGATAAGGCTATTGTCCGGTCCGCTGCGCCAGGCCGGTATGGGTAAACCGGCTGAAGATCGGGCATGGATCTGCTATCGGACCGTCAAGAAACGTATCAGCCTGGAATCAGGAGGGAAATTTCGGATTATTTAACTCATAGGAAATGGGTAATATATTGAATAGTAATCTTTTTTATTGAATCCTAGACAAGCTAAATGTTGCAGATAAGTCTATAATTATTTCAAGGTAATTCAATATAACACCGTACTATGGAGAACGTGATGATGAGCTCAACCTCTAAACGTATTGCCGCCGCGGTGCTGGCGGTAACCCTCGCTTTATCGCTGAGCGCGTGCTCGAATTGGTCGAAACGCGATCGCAACACCGCTATTGGCGCCGGCGCCATCGGCGGCTCGGTCCTGACCCACGGCAGCGGTTTGGGCACCATTGGCGCCGCCGCCGTCGGCGGGATTATCGGCCATCAGGTTGATTAATATCCGTTACCCGATGAGCCTATCCTCATCGCCACCTGCCGCGCTTGGGATAGCGTATCAGGCGGGCGCACCCGGTTAGCCGCCCGCCAGCTTGACCTTTAAACCCCGCGCCTCCAATAGCTGTTTTAACAGGTCGCGCTTATCGCCCTGGATTTCAATTACGCCCTCTTTCACCGCCCCGCCGGTACCACATTTCTTTTTCAGCTCGCTGGCCAGCGTCTGCAGCGCTGCATCGTCCCAATCCAGGCCGGTAATTAGGCACACCCCTTTGCCTTTTCTGCCGCTGGTTTGACGCTGCAATCGCACGATGCCGTCCCCTGGCGGACGCGGCGCGGGCGTTGCGGCGGCTTTAATGCGCCCGCCGTCGGTGGAATACACGAGCCGGTTTTCATTCGCCATGGGCCGCTCCGACATGTAATTCCTGCAGGATAGCCACCAGGGCGGCAGAGGGATCGGCCGCCTGGGTAATCGGGCGCCCGATCACCATATAATCCACCCCCGCCTGCAGCGGCGTCATCTCCCTGCGCTGATCCCCCGCGTCGCTACCGGCAGGCCGTATCCCCGGCGTCACCAGTTGGAAAGCCGCGCCGCGGTCGGTTTTCAGCCGCGACGCTTCCCAGGCGGAACAGATCACGCCGTCCAGGCCGCACGCTTTGGCCAGAATAGCCAGCCGCAAGGCGTGATCGGACGCGCTGCCTGCAATGCCTATCCCTCTCAAATCTTCATCATTCATACTGGTAAGCACCGTGACGGCGATAAGCGTGGGCGCGTCAGCCCCAAACGGCACCAGCGCCTCCCGCGCCGCCGCCATCATACGTTCGCCGCCGCTGGCGTGTACGTTGACCATCCATACCCCCAGCGCCGCCGCCGCGCTGACCGCTTTGGCCACCGTATTGGGAATATCGTGGAATTTCAGGTCCAGGAAAACGTCGAACCAGCGCTGTTGCAGGTCGCGCACCAGCGCCGGTCCCGCCTGGGTAAACATTTCTTTGCCGATTTTCAGCCGGCATTGCTGCGGCGCCACTTTGTCGGCAAACGCCAGCGCCTGGCGGGCATAGGCATAATCCAACGCCACAATCACCGGCGAACCCGCCCGCTGCGGAGCAATAGAGGAAGAGGAAGAGGAAGAGGAAGAGGAAGATAACATCGTGCGCGTCATGAAACATTTCTGGTTGGCGGCCCCTAGGTCGCAGGCCCGTTAGCATCCTGTCATTTTACCCGCCGGCGCCGCAAAAGCCCAGCCGGGAGCGGCGATAGGCTCTCCCGCCGCCGGTTGTGGCAGGCGCGCCGTTAGGAGATTACTGGCCGTCCAGACCGCGTATCGGCTTGACCGACGCCCAGGATTTACACGACGGGCAATGCCAGTACAGGCTGTGAGAGGTGAACCCGCATTTTTGGCAGCGGTAACGGGGTTTGGTGTGGATCTGTTCGCCGACCATATCCCGCAGCGTCTGCAAACTTTCCTTGGCGCGACCGTCTTCCGCCTCGCTGAGGTGGAAATTCATCAAGCGGTGAAACATGCGCATCGTCGGATGCTGGCGCAATTGCTGATTGATGTAGCCCTGCGCCGCTTCCGGGCCCTGTTCACGTTCAATAATATCGGTCAACAGCAGCTCCGCCGACGAGCCGGTATCTTCTTCTACGCAGCGTTTGAGAAAATCCGCCCAGGCGCCCGGCTGCCCCAGCGCCTGATAACAGTCCTGCAGCATCGGCAGCGTTTCGCTGACCATTTCCCGATCCTGATCCAACACCCGCGTCAATTCGCCGACCGCGCCGGCGTAATCTTGCTGCGCCATATAAATTCTGGCGCGCATGATAGACACCCGCGCGCTATTTTTATCCGCCGACGCCCCTTTTTTCAATAACGCGACGGCGCGATCCATATCGTCACTGCCCATAGCCTGGAGCGCCAGCTCGCAGTAAAAATGGGCGATCTCTTCCCGGCGCTGCTCTTTACCGAGCTTCACCAACTTTTCCGCGACGTCTATCGCCTTCGACCATTCGCTGGTCGCCTGATGGATTTGCAATAGCAGGCTCAAGGCGCCAAGCCGGAAGTCGTCTTCGTTCACCAACTGGCTGAACATGTCTTCAGCACGATCGTAAAAGCCGGCCGCCATATAGTCATGGCCAAGCTGCTGTATCGCCAACAGCCGCTGCTCAAAGGTTAACGAGGTGCTCTCCATCAGCGCTTGGTGGATGCGGATGGCGCGATCGACTTCGCCGCGGGAACGGAACAGGTTCCCCAGCGTCAGATGCGCCTCGACGGCGTTGCTGTCCTCTTTTAACATATCAAGGAACAGGTCTACCGCCTTATCCTGCTGATTGGATAGCAGGAAATTCACCCCTGCCACATACTCTCTGGAAAGACGGTTCGCTTCCTGCTGTTTATCCTGCTGCGCGCTCCTGCGCCCCATGTACCAGCCATAGGCGGCGGCCACGGGCAGCAACAGAAACAGCAGTTCTAACATAATGCGTTATTCCTTAGGCGCAACGGCTGGGGTGCTGGTGGGGACGGAGGGAACCGTTTCCACCGGCGCAAGCTGCTGTTCGAGCCGTTTCACTTTGCGCTCGGCCCGCATTAGCGCTACACGCGTGCGCAACCAAAACAGGCCGCAAATGACCCCGCCGGCGGCAAACAGTGAAGTGAGCAAGGTTGACACCCGAAATTGACTCTGAGCCAGCAGATAGTTGAAGGTCACCACCTGATCGTTGTGCGCGCCAAAGGTAACGGAGATGATAAAAATCACCAGCACCAACAAAATTATCAGAACATATTTCACATGATTTCCTGCAAGCCGTGTTAGTCGTATGTTCAGACGCTTAGCCCATCTGACACGGTTAAATTACCATTTCCCCGATAATGAAGGAAATTTTACCCTACGCTCGGGGACGTTCCCTCCCGGCGGCGGCAATAAATGCACACGCTGAATAACTACTATAGGGCCGGCGCAGGGAAAACCCAACCGCTGGCGGTGCTTTTCTCTTTGCCGGCTAAGCGCAATCACCCGCCTGCGGTTTCATCAACTGCGCGAACGAATATCCGGCGCTTCTTCCGGTATCGGGGTCAGCGCGCCGATTGAGCGCTGCACCAGCCAACACGCCAGGGTAATGACCAGCCAACCGACGGCGATGCCCATCACCACATCCCGCGGCCAGTGCATGCCGAGCGCCATTCTGCTGACCATCACGCCGCTGGCCCACACCATCAGCACCGCCGTGGAAACCCTATGCCGGCGCGGCCATAGCAAGCCTACGGCCAGCAGCGCCCAGCTGGCGGCGAAAACCGTATGGCCCGAGGGAAATGAAAAGCTGGTTTCAACGCGCCAATGGCGTTGTAGCCACGGCGGAATCAGTTGCTGTTGTTGCAGCTCCCGCGCCAACGCCACAGCGCGCGCCTTGCGCGGCATAGCGTAAAACGCCCGATCGTCGAGCACATAATGCTTATCCAGCCAGACCACGTAAGGCCTGGGCTCCTGCACCCGCTCTTTGATAAACGACTTCATCCCCTGACCGATAAGCAGCGTAGCGGACAAGATCACCGCCAGCCACAGCGCCGGCTTGAGACGATAGCGCAGGCACCAGAGAAACCAGCCTATCAGCAGCACGCTGGTCAGGGTGCCCCAGGGCGAGGTGACGGTTTGCGTCAGCCAATACCACCCTTTCAGCCAGCGGTAATCACTTTCCGGCCGCCATTGCCAGCCGCCCACCCAGAGTAGCAGCGGTAAGATCATCATCAGCAGCGCGCCCGCGCCGGTACGTTTTGCAATTTCAACCATTGAATTTCCCTTTTGCCGTTCGCCGCCCGGGTGCGCGACGGCCGCAGGCAAGCTTAACAGAAAGCGCCCCAAACAACGGCTAATGGCGTACCGGTTGCGCAATTTATCGCCAATTAACCGCAACAAATCCCGTCATAGGGTAAATTTATGGCAAAATAGCCCCCAGAGGATGATTCCGAACGACACCCCTACTTAGCGAAGGCTGGTCAAACACCGCAGCAAGCAGTAGGATGCGCGTCATCATTGGGTTTTGGAGAGCAACATGCAGCTTAAACGTGTGGCAGAGGCCAAACTGCCGACACCCTGGGGAGATTTCCTGATGGTCGGCTTCGAGGAAATCGCCACCGGGCACGACCATCTGGCGCTGGTGTATGGCGATATTACCGGTCCGGCGCTGGTGTTATCGCGGGTCCATTCCGAATGCCTTACCGGTGATGCCCTGTTCAGCCTGCGCTGCGATTGCGGCTTCCAGCTGGAGGCGGCGCTGAGCCATATCGCCGAGGAAGGGCGCGGCATTTTGCTCTACCACCGCCAGGAAGGCCGCAATATCGGCCTACTAAACAAAATTCGCGCCTATGCCCTGCAGGATCTGGGCGCCGATACGGTCGAAGCCAACCACCAGCTCGGCTTTGCCGCCGACGAGCGGGATTTCACCCTGTGCGCCGACATGTTTAAATTATTGGGCGTGGAAAGAGTGCGTTTGTTGACCAACAACCCCAAAAAGGTAGAGATTCTGACCGAGGCGGGCATTAATATCAGCGAACGCGTGCCGCTTATCGTTGGCCGCAACCCGAAAAATGCCCGCTATCTGGATACCAAGGCCGCCAAAATGGGCCATTTGCTCAACGGCCCCGCCGAATAGGCGCCGGCGCCGGGCGCGGTAACGATGACCGGCCGCGGTACGCGGCGCAAGAGCCGGTGCTAACGGCAATAGCGGTTGCAGGTCGCCATCCAACCCGCGCCGTCGGTAAGCGACAGACGGGCGTTGCCCGTTTCTCCCTCCCCTGAGTCGCCTGGACCCACTTCTCGCCACAATGTCCCCGGGGTAATCACGCATTGCCCCTAAAGGGATTTAGACATAAACACGCTTAACGGATCGTCCGTGTAGTGGGGAAAAGCTTCGCAGCGCGCATAACCACAGCGGCGGTATAGCGCTATGGCCGGCTGCTGGTGAATACCGGTTTCAAGCCGCAATTGATGGCAGAGATCCGTTGCCGCAAGCCTTTCGAGACGGGCGATAAGTTGCTCTCCCAGCCGCCTGCCGCGGTAGGCGGGGCGAATGTATAGGCGTTTGATCTCGCCAAAGCCGCCACCCTGCAAGAGCACAGCGCCGCAGCTGGCAGGAAAACCCGCTGCATCATGAGCGATAACGCAGCGGAGACGATCATTGTCAACGGTGGAAAAGTCCAGGCAATGATTGCTTTCGGCGGGGTAAAGCCGACTCTGAAAAGCATCCAGCTCACTGACCAGCACGCTTAACGCACTATGGCCTTTATTGATCTCGGTGATGTGGAACATGTATTACCCTCATGTCTTCGCCCGCCATTGTGCCTCCCCTCGTATGAAGAACGTGGTGATAAACTCGCCGCTTTGCCGTGAAAGATGAGGTCTTGTCGTGTGAAAGGATAGTCAAGCGCGTCATGGCCGGTCCACGCGGTTGTCTAGTCGTAGCCTGCCTCCGGGGTCCCCTGGTGAAAGACCAACTGCCAACGTTCACCTTCGCCGCGCAGCCAATAAGAAGCGCGCAGTACGGCGCGGCTACCCTCCGGGTAAACAGTCCTGTAACGCAGTATGGCACTGTTTTCTCCCGTCTTCAGGAGCGTAAAATCAGCGCTGAGGATGGCCGGCGCCTCTTTTTCCCTCACCAGAGAGGCTATCGTTTCTGCGCGGTTAACGTAAGCGTACGCCCAGCGCCGTCTGTTAATTCCCCATCAAGTTATTGAAGATGATGTCCATTATTTTTTTAATGGGCGCAATTCATGAAACAAATCCCACCAAAACCCTCAAGACATCGTCCCAATTTCCCGCTGGACTTTAACATTAAGCTGGTTGAGCAGGCGCTCCAGCCCGGCGTATCCATTGCCAAGCTGGCACGGGATAACGGTATCAATGACAATTTGCTGTTCAACTGGCGCCAGCTCTACCGTCAGGGCAAGTTCGGTGTCC
>NZ_JBLKSS010000314.1:0-1920 GCF_047607725.1 Sodalis sp. (in: enterobacteria)
ATTATACCAATGCCGGTCTCAGCATCCTGTTTTTGGTGGTGGTCTACAGCATTATCATTTACGGCATCAAAACGGCGCTACGGGCGCGCCAAAGCCCGCAGCGCAGCGACAAAGAAACCACCTTTATCCCGGTGCCCGAGGGCGGCGTGAAGCTCTCAGGCGGACATTAACCTCGCGTTGCCCGGCGCCACGCGCGCCCGAGCGATCCCATTCCCCGCCGGCGTCGTGCTGCCATGATGCCGGCGGGCATTATCAGGAGGCAGCCGATGTTTGGAAATTTAGGCCAGGCGGGGAAATACCTGGGGCAGGCCGCCAGAATGCTGGTAGGCGTCCCGGACTATGATCATTATGTCGAACACATGCGCACGCAGCATCCCGATACGCCGGCGATGAGCTATGAAAAATTCTTCCGGAAACGTCAGGAAGCCTGCTATGGCGGAAGCGGCAAGGGCGGCTTCCGCTGCTGCTAAACGACAGGAGCGTTCCATGAATCATCCTATTCCCGCCACTATCTTGACGGGCTTCCTCGGCGCGGGCAAAACCACGCTGCTTCGTCACATCCTCACCGCCCCACACGGCGAGCAGATTGCGGTAATTGAAAACGAGTTCGGCGCGGTGGCTATCGATGACCGTTTGCTGGAAGAGGGCGCCACGCGGGTGACCACGTTTAGCAATGGCTGTATTTGCTGCACCAGCGCTAACGAACTGGCCGAGGCGTTACGCGCCTTGCTGCAAGGGCTAGACGCCGGCACGCTGGCCTTCAACCGGGTGATTATCGAGTGTACCGGCATGGCGGATCCCGGACCGATTATTCAGACCTTCTTCGCCGACCCGCTGCCGGCCGAGCGTTTCAGGCTGGATGGCGTCATTACCCTGGTGGACGCGGTGCACGCGGAGCAGCAGTTGGACAAGTATCTGCTGGCGCAGACGCAGGTCGGGTTCGCCGATCGGCTGCTGCTGACCAAGACCGATGTGGCCGGCGACAGCGAACACCTGATCGCGCGGCTGCAGCGGATAAATGCCCGTGCGCCGGTGTCGGTGGTCATACAGGGCCAAATTGATGTTCGCGAGCTGTTCACCCTTGAGGGGTTTATGCTCAACGATCGTCTGCCGGTTGCCCGGCCCCGCTTTTGGCCCCGGCCGTTACCGGCGTCCGGCGTCAGCTCCGTGGTGATTACCCTGACCGAGCCGCCGGCGTTCGACGCGCTGTCCGCCGTCATGGAGCGGCTGCTGGAGCAATATGCCGATCGGCTACTGCGCTATAAAGGTATTCTGGTCGTGGAGGGCGAGGCGCGACGGCTTCTGTTTCAAGGGGTACAGCGATTGTATAGCACCGACTGGGACCGCTGTTGGCGGGAAGAGGAGCCTCGGACCGGCATCATGGTCTTTATCGGCGAAGGCTTGCCGGAAGGGGAGATCCGCGCCGCGTTTAACACGCTACAGCCCGCCTGATCCACGGAGTTCGCGCTTACCGACCGCGGCAAGCGCGAGCCAGGCCGCTCGCCTCTGCGTTGATAGCCGGTAGCCAAGTGTGCCGTTGGTCAATCCCCCTATGCCGCCCTAAGACCGGGGACGCTGTATGCCACTTTACCGCTTGCGGTAACCCCCCTGCGGCGGTATGGCTGACGGTAACACGCATCGGGCGCGCCTTATTATCTCATTATACTTCCCGGTTGGACCATCAAATTCATTCGGGATTCAGGACGAAAGTGTTTAATCATGACAGGGGGGCTATTCTTGACAAAGGCTTTTTGATTTGTTTGACTACGGCAAGCCACCAGGAGGGCCGTTTTATTACTATGAATATCGTTAGCCCTATAGTGATGTTAATTCGTCTGAGGTATTCAACCGTAATCAATTTAAGTTATGCATCGCCGCGCATATTGAAAGCCATGTAGGCTCTTGATAACGCTCGGTAAG
>NZ_JBLKSS010000315.1:0-2526 GCF_047607725.1 Sodalis sp. (in: enterobacteria)
ATGGTTCGGCGGTGAGTGTAACCGCCAGTAGCTCAGCCTGCTGTGTAGTGGGGATTTTAGGTTGGACACCGAACTTGCCCTGACGGTAGAGCTGGCGCCAGTTGAACAGCAAATGGTCATTGATACCGTTATCCCGTGCCAGCTTGGTAATGGATATGCCGGGCTGGAGCGCCTGCTCAACCAGCTTAATGTCAAAGTCCAGCGAGAAATTGGGACGACGTCTTGAGGGTTTTGGTGGGGTTTGTTTCATGAATTGCGCCCATTAAAAAAATAATGGACATCATCTTCAATAACTTGATGGGGAATTAACAGACGGCGCTAGGCGTACGCTTACGACCAAACAGACTGGCGGCGTCCTCATCGCTGAACACATTTACCGGCGTCAGCCCGTCGGTGTCCAGCGGCAGTTCACCTTCGGCCAGGCGACGATGATAGTAGACGGTATTCGGCACATGCAGACCATCACGTCAATCATGGTCTTTTGCCCTTGTGGTCACGATATCCTGCGAGGCAACTGTTGGTTGACCCTCAAGGTGATACGCCAGCCCGGTGCGCTCATGCATCGGCCACGGCCTATCCAGTCGCCCCTGATAGTCAGCAAACAGCCGGTCAGGGTCATTGTCGCTTTCCGGCGCAGGCCAGCGGCCGTTATCCAGCGCCTCTTCAACCCAGACCGTGTCGAACTCGCAGGCATAGGCAGCCAGGGCATCACTGTTCAGGCGGGTGCTAAACAGCGAACGTACTCGGCCCGGCAGCAATGGCTCGATAAGGCAACCCCATATCCTGACGGCTCATTAAACGCCGCACGGCGCGAATCAGCCGGTTGCAGCCCACTTCGTCACGCGCCGGGCCGCCCTTGCGCCGGGCGGCTTCCTCACGCACCGAACAGGCCGCCAGCAGCACCGAAAAACGCCCGGTGGTGTAAAAACGGTGTTTATGGGTACTGACCGGGCGGGTCTGCTGCACGCCAAGAAAGGTCACCCAGCAGGCGGGCGATAGTCCCCACATCGTCCAGCTCACCTCCATAGCTGCCCACGCTATACACCATGCGACCCAGCCCCTCTTTAAGCCGTGCCATCATGGCGTTTTCAATCTCGCTTATCATTAAAATCCCCCTCCGCCGGTCTGGTTGCGTCCCCAGATGCGGCGCCCGGAAAAGAACGCCGCCCCGGCGTTACCCTGCAGTGTCCCACCGCTTTGTGTGGTGGCCAGCGTGACCCGACCATTGGCAACGTTTTCCAGATAGCGGATGGCATCGCGGTAGTGGTCACGGATTTCATCGGTGCACACCCGCTCAGTGCCCGTGAGACGGTAGCGGGCAATATCGCAGGCGATGCCACGCAGGTTGGAGGGCACCACCGGCAGCGGCAGGGTATAGCGCCCGCCGATATAGCCGTTAATCTCATCGGCAGCCGCCTGCAACCCGCCTGCCAGCACCGCGTCATCAATCTTGCCGGTGTTGTCGCGGTCGGTCAGGATGCGCACCTCCCGCTCTCCGAAGCGCAACACCATGTCCTCAAGGCTCGCGTACACGCTTATTTGCCCGTCGAGCCGTAGGCCATCCATCTGCCAGAAGCCAAACCCGGCCTGACCGCGCGCCTCTGCGCCAAACTTGAACTGCTTGCGCATAAACACGTCAGGGCTGTTGATATCGGTCATGGTGACAAACAGCGGGGCCTGGCGCTGCTGGAAAATCAGCGGCTTTAGCGGGCGGCTGGTATCCATCAGGAACCAGGCGCTGTCCGATGTCAGCCAGGGCACGACCAGCACCTCGGCGGTGCCTTTGTAGATATTGGCCTTGCCATCATCCAGACGTTCGGCGGTGATAAGGGTACGTGCCACATCGTCGAGCGCCGGCGACACAACCAGCAGATTGGGCATGATATTCAGCGGCCATCCCTCTTCGTCCTTCATCTGACGCAGCTGCTTGCGCGCCTCGCCGTAGGATGCCTGCGCCTCGGCCAGCGACGACGCCAATAACGGTTTTTTGCCGAGATTGGAGTAGGTGGTTTTGCCCATACTGTGCGTGTCGCTGAAAAACGGCTGGCCGTCATAGCCTTTTTCGCTAAAGCCTTTATTCAGCAGCTCAAACACCATCTCGTCCGGCCATTGTTTGGCGGCAAAGCCCGCATCCTGCGCCTGGGGCTGGTAAACATCCAGCTGGTCATCCTGGATGTCGTTGCGGTCCACTTCCACCGTGGCCTCATAGTCATCATTGACCAGGGTATAGGTTGACGCTGCCAGCGCCTTGACCTGCTTGTCGCCTATCCATTTGCGCATCCGCGGGAAGCGGCTTAACCAGGCGTAGATGTTCTCCTTGCCGGTGGACGGCACCAGGGTGACCACCTTGTCCCACTGGGTGGGCGCGGCGTCAAACACCTGGTTAAAGGGTAAGCGCCCCGTGGAGGACGTCTTGAATTATTGGTGGGTTTGTTGTATGAGACAGTAAACCTACGTTACACGCTTATGCTCATTGCATTTTCACATTGTATTGATTTTAATAACTTTTATTTCCATCCCGGTTTG
>NZ_JBLKSS010000316.1:0-1466 GCF_047607725.1 Sodalis sp. (in: enterobacteria)
AACCAGCTTAATGTTAAAGTCCAGCGGGAAATTGGGACGACGTCTTGAGGGTTTTGGTGGGGTTTATTTCATGAATTGCGCCCATTAAAAAAATAATGGACATCATCTTCAATAACTTGATGGGGAATTAACAGACGGCGCTGGGCGTACGCTTACGTTTCACCCGCCTACACTCCTCTATGAAACGAACACCTATACTTACTCACGAGAGGAACACGCCATGAAACTGACCCTCGGTCAATCCATCAAGATCATCGCCCTTTCCACCGTCTGTCTGATGGCGGGCGTCAGCACAGCAGCGCTGGCCGAAAACGTAAAAAACATCGTCCTGGTGCACGGCGCCTTCGTCGGCGGAGCCGGCTGGCGCCCGGTCTATGATATTCTTACCCAAGATGGCTATAAGGTGACGCTGGTCCAGGAGCCTCTGACCTCGTTCAAGGAAGACGTCGCCACCACCCAACGCGTCCTGGACCAGCAGGACGGCCCCGTCATCCTGGTGGGCCACAGCTACGGCGGTACCATTATCAGCGAAGCGGGCAATGATTCGCACGTGGCGGGCCTGGTGTATATCGCGGCCCATGCGCTGGACGTCGGCGAGTCGAGCGGCGGTAACGGCAAAAAATACCCCAACAGCGCGCATCCGTATGTGAAATCGCCGGATGGTTTTATGATGCTGGCGCCGGCCAATTACCCCGGGGACTTCGCGGCGGACCTGCCCGCCAAACAGGCCAAATTTGAAGCGCAGGCGCAGATGCCCACCGCCGCCGGCATCTTCTCCACGACAATCGACAACCCGGCCTGGAAAACCAAACCCAGCTGGTACATGGTCGCCAAAGCGGACAAAATCATCAATCCGGATTTAGAACGGATGTACGCTCAACGCGCCAAAAGCCATACGGTAGAAGTTGCCGGCGCCAGCCATTCGGTGTATGAATCCCATCCTAAAGAGGTGGCGGCATTGATTGAGCAGGCCGCCGCGCAGGCGGTGAAATGATCCCCCGCTGCGCACTATTCCCTTGACGCGACGGAGTGAACGATGAAAATACTGGTCATTGATGATGAACCCAAAGCACGGGAATATATGCGCAGCGGTTTAACCGAATCCGGTTATGTCGTTGATGTCGCGAGCGACGGCCGCTAAGGGCTGTTTATGGCCCAGGAGTACCATTACGACTTAATACTGCTCGACGTGATGATGCCGGAGGTGAACGGGTGGGAGGTCATGAAAACGCTGGATTCCCCGCTGGATACGCCGGTCATTTTTCTTACCGCCAAAAGCACCGTCGACGACTGCTGGTTCCGGTCACGTCCGATCACTGATTCCGATTTCACCCGATCACTGATTCCGGTCGCCCGATCAGCGATTCCGATTCTGTCCGATCGCTCATCTTCTGTTCCGCCATACTCTGAAGACTTTTAGCTTCCGGGGGTATGGCATGGCACGTAAAAAGAAGAACGCGAGAACA
>NZ_JBLKSS010000317.1:0-1627 GCF_047607725.1 Sodalis sp. (in: enterobacteria)
TACGCTGATCGGCAGTTGCAAACTGAACGGCGTGGAGCCGGAAGCGTATCTGCGCCATGTGCTGGCGATTATCGCGGATCATCCCATCAACAAAATCAAAGAGCTCCTGCCGTGGAACCTCACCATCCCTGCTGAATAACAGTCAATACGGCGCTGGGCGTACGCTTACATCGAATATCACTGGAATGGGTGATCGGAAAATATCGGAATAACTGATCGAATGTTGCCGGAACAGATGATCGGATACGTCGGAATCTGCAAAAATCCGGTGTCGGCCCTGGCAGAAGAGTCGCAGGTGATCTATTTCTACCAAAACGTTGGCCGCTGTCCCAGCGAAGACGAAGTCAAAAAGCTCAGCAACATTCTCGATGCGAAGAACCAATGGCGGTTGGTTTTTAAAGTGAAAGCGCAGCAACAGCGAAGCGGTTCAGGCCCGCATTCGTATCGCTTTGTGTCGTCACGTTTGCGCCAGGCCCTAACGGAGACCTTGCTGGACCCCGGTGTCGATGTCGACGCGCTCTCGCCGCCCACGAGCCAAGGGATCGTGCGATCGTGCCAGGGCACGCGGTATCTGCTATTAGGAGAGCAGGTGGTTAAAATCGATAAGCATCCGTTACTGCCGCATGTCTTTATGCTGGGACCGGATGCGGCGGATAAGATCTTCTGCCGCTTTGATCACCACTCACAGCGCTTTGTGCTGGTTCCTGATGAAAAGGGCTTTGCGGGTGCCGCCGGCACTGAAATCGACTACGTCAAGGCGGTGAGGGAAGCACAGCTCCGCCTGAAGAAAAGCTTCACCCAGCAAAGTCAAAAAATTCGCTATCGGGAGGGGTTCCGCACGGATGATTTTGAAGAGTATCGCGGGGTGTTGCTGGTGGATAATGACCTGCGCGATAACGTTAAAGCGATTCTCCTTTACGGGCTGGACGACGGAGAGCTGGCGCTGGCGGGGCGGTATGCCGACGCCGCGTGGGAACTAAGAGAGGGCGTGGTCACGGCATATAAGCATATCAATCAGGTCAAACAAACGCTGATGCTCGGCGATGTGGATCATCCGTTATTGCAGCGCTTTCATGAAATTTTCGCGGTAGAGCCCGAGTCCGCTGAGGCCGAGGCCCTCATGGTCACCTTGCTGCGCAATATTGAGGACACGGGGAGCGAGATTTCGCGCCATATTGGGGTTGTAAGCGGGAAGCCGCCAAAATTTTGCGGGCTTACGCCATACGACTATGACAACGTAAGACCTTCAATCATGGCATCCAGGTCGAGTTCTTTCCCTTCGCTGATAAAGGTGTAATGTCCGTTCAGAAAGATATGCTGCCAGGCTACGGGCGACATTCGTCTGAGAAGGACAAGGCCCCGGGTGTTACCGATTTCTTCATACTTCTGCAGCAACCGCGACAGTAGGGCTGAGTTATAATAAATAATAATGATGCTGAGCAGCCGCCCGCACTGATTGCTGATTTCCAGCTCAATATCGTTCTGACCCGTCAGCTCTTTTTTGCCACCGACCCGTGCGATCGCTGAGCGAAGCTGATGCCAGGATTCGATGCGATTTTGCGACCGGTGGCTGTTTCTGGCAATCTGTGGGTTACGAAGATATCGGAGGATGTAAAGGCTGCGGATC
>NZ_JBLKSS010000318.1:0-13942 GCF_047607725.1 Sodalis sp. (in: enterobacteria)
AGTCCAGCGGGAAATTGGGACGACGTCTTGAGGGTTTTGGTGGGGTTTGTTTCATGAATTGCGCCCATTAAAAAAATAATGGACATCATCTTCAATAACTTGATGGGGAATTAACAGACGGCGCTGGGCGTACGCTTACCTTGACTTCGCCATGGGTGGCGCCGGTTAATCCGGCCAACTCACGGCTGCTCATTGCGACGGTTTGATGATGGGCTGCAAAGCCCGCTGCAGATATCATCATAATGTTCACCACTCAAGTAAAAGCAACGGCTCTCCATTGGAGTACAATAAATATACAGAAATACTGTAATTGTATCCAGTACTTTTACGGTAAAATGCAGTGCGCACTCCAGGTCTTTCAGGCAGGGGCGGGCCAACGGCGATAGATCGCGTGCAAAACACGGCGAGCTTGACGATAAAAAGCGGAGGCCATATGGGGTCCAACACGAGGAAACCAGCGCATGCCGGGCAGAGGGCTTCAGCCGTCGCGACCGCACATCCCAGGCTGACGGCTCCTGGCTTCTCGAAGGGACACGTAGTGCAACGGGCATCGCGTGCCGTGAAGGTGGATACCGGGCAAACCACCCCGCTCGGTCTTGAGGCGCACATCCCGGGGGAGCGCATTGCCGGCAATGAAGACAATCTGCAACCGGATATACTGGTACAGATTTTCCGCCGTCAGCGCACCGAGCATAGCGTACAGGTACCCGCCGTGGCAGAGCCGCTGCTGGTGTGGATCCTCACCGGTTGCGCCCGGGTAGAGGAGCGTGGCGCCGGTGAACAATGGCAGGTGAAGAACGTCAGCGCGGGTGATTTTTATTTGACCGCCACCGACGTGCCTTATGAAATGCGCTGGCAGGCCCGCGGCCCAGAGCCGTTTGAGGTCCTGCACGTTTATCTGGGGGTGTCGCTGCTTGAAGAGGCCGTCGCCCAAGTGCAGGGCCGGCCGTGCCGTATCCGCGAAACGGTGGGCGGGCGAGACGAAGTCATTTCACAGCTGCTTGCCCTATGCCGCCGCGAATTACTGAGGCGGCATGATACCAGCGCCACGTTTATCGCCGGCCTGGCGCGATGTCTGGCTGTCCACCTGGCGCGCTTCTACATGGAAGCCTGCGCCGCAGGCGTTTCGCTTACAAAAGGCAACGGCGGAAATGGACGCCAAGCTGTCGCAGCCGTTTGATCTTGCCGTGATTGCCCAGGCGGCGGGGTTGAGCAAATACCATTTCAGCCGGCAGTTCAAGAACGCCACCGGGCTCTCCCCCTCCAACTACTTTATTCGGTTGCGTATGCGGCGCGCCCGCCAATTGCTTGCCGATACGCGGCGCAGCATTATCGACATCGGCCTGGAAGTCTGTTATTCCAGCCCCGGTCATTTCTCGCAGGTGTTTCGGCGTGAGGTCGGGGTATCGCCAAACCACTACCGGCAATAGCGCGTCGCGCGGCGGGCCTTAGCCTATCTGTACGCTGATGCCGCCATCGGCCATGACCACCGAACCCACCATAAAACTGGCGCGATCGGAGGCCAGGAATGCGGCAATCTCCGCAATCTCCTGGGGGTGCGCCGCACGGCCTATGGGGGCATTGCGCCCGTGTTCGGCGAGAAATTCCCGACCATCCTCGCTAAAGTGATTAAGAATGTTGGTCACCACGTCGCCGACGCCGATAGCATTCACCCGGATGCCGTATTCAATCGCTTCCAGCGCCTGGGTGCGGGTCAACTGCACCAGCGCGCCTTTGGAGGAGGTATACGCGGCGATGCCGGGAAAGGTGAAGTAGGCGGCATAAGAGGCGATATTCACAATCGCGCCGTTGCGCTGTTGTATCATGACTTTCATTGCTTCGCGAGAATACAGAAATGCACCGGTGACGTTGGTCTCCATCTGCCATTGCCACTCCTCACGAGTCAATTCAATCAGGGGCTTATAAAGAATACGGCCGGCGCAGTTGACCAGGATGTCCAAGCGGCCAAACGTGCCTTGTGCCAGTGCTACCGCCCGCTCCGCAGCCCCATCGGCGGTAATGTCGGCCACCAGCGGGATAAGGCCTTCGGCTGCAAGTTGGTTAACCTCCGGCTGAATATCTTCGGCGATGACCCGGGCGCCGCGCTGATGCATCAACTCAGCGATGCTGCGGCCGATACCGCTGGCGGCGCCGGTGACCAGCACCACTTTGCCGGCGACTTCATTGGGGGTAGAAAGAAACGTAGACATGATAATTTCTCCAGCAAAAGAATCGTCATAGGGCGGCGCGATGCGTCACCTGCTGGCAATTGTCGCGCGCGGCCCCGCGGTCGTCTTTTGCGGCATTGCCGGCACTGTCGCGGTTTTGCTATGGTGTGTTTATCCGTTGACGACAACGGTCAGCGCAGGGTACCGATAGGGAAAAACGCCGCCCGCCGCTGCCACTGCTATTGCTTGAGAGATCTGCCATGAGCCTGCGTTGCGCCATTCTGGATGATTATCAGCACGTCGCCTTAACCCTCGCCGATTGGACCTTTACCGACGCCAGCATCGATGTTTTCAGCCTGACGACCCATTATGAGGATGAAGCCGCGCTGGCGGCGCAGCTTGCCGATTGCGCGATTATCGTGGTGATGCGCGAGCGCACGCCATTGACCGCCTCGCTAATGGATCGGCTGCCGGCGCTGCGGTTGGTCGTGACGTTCGGTATGCGTAACGCGGCCATCGACCTTGACGCCGCGCGCGCGTGATATCACCGTTTGTGGTACCGCCAGCGACTCGGTCCCCCCGATGGAGTTGACCTGGGCGCTGATATTGGGCCTGGCGCGCCATATCGTGCCGGAGAATCAGGCGCTGCGGCAAAACGGTCCCTGGCAGCATAGCTTGGGACTGACGCTTAAGGGAAAACGCTTGGGCTTGTTGGGCCTTGGCAAAATCGGCGGCGCCATGGCCCGGGTGGCGCAGGCGTTCGGCATGGAGGTCATAGCTTGGAGCCAGCATCTTGGCGCGGAATCGGCCGCGGCCGCAGGCGTTACGCTGGCGGCATCGAAAGGGGCGTTGCTGGCCGCCAGCGATATCGTGTCGATTCATTTGGTGTTAAGCGAGCGTACCCGCGGCCTTATCGGCGCGGCGGAGCTGGCGCAGATGAAGCCAGACGCGTTACTTATTAATACCTCAAGGGCGGCCATTGTCGAGCGTGATGCGCTGATAACGGCGCTGGAGCAAGGGCGAATTGCCGGCGCCGGGCTGGATGTATTTGATGTCGAACCCCTGCCGGCGCAGGACCGTTTACGCCAGTTGTCCAACGTGCTGGCGACCCCACATCTCGGCTACGTGTCCGACAGTAATTACCGCCTCTATTTTCGCGAAGCGGTGGAGGATATCCAGGCATGGCTGAATGGCACGCCGGTGCGTCAGCTGACCTGAGCGCCGCCCACGCCCGTTGCCCGCCGGCATCCGCAATCAAATCCTGCCGGATTTCGATCTCCACATACGGCAGGCAATGACCATAGGCATAAACCGGCACCGCGTAATCGGTATCATCCAAGGCGTAAGGTTGATTCTCACCGACCACCAGATCCACCGCCCGCTGTAACAACCGCAGCACTTCCCGGGCGAACGCCGGCTGGCGGTCAAACAGCACCCCTATCTGCCAGGGCCGGGAAAGACCCATGAACGCGGGCGTAAAGCTATGCATAGCGATGAGGCAGGTCGGCTTAGCGCACACGAGGCGGCGGTGCAGCAAATCATCGATGGCCTGATGATAAGGATCGAAAATCGCCGCTCGCCGCGCCGCCCGGTCGGCGGGACTCAGCGCCAGATTGCCCGGAATGGGGGTTCGCTCCGAGACGGTCGGGATAGCGCTGGGGGTGTCCGGTTGTCGGTTGCAGTCGATAACCAGCCGTGAATAGCGCTGATAGACCAAGCGTGGCCTTCAGCCGCGCGCTCAACCCTTGCGCAACGCCGAGCGCGCCGATATCCCAGCCGATATGGCGCGCGACTTCCCGCCGCGGCAATCCCAGCGAATCGAGCAGGCGCGGAATGCGCTTGCCAGCGTGATCACAGAGAATAACAAACGGCGAAGCGGCGCCGGGCCGCGCAATGCCGACGGACTCGGGTTCGTCGGGGGCCAACAGCGGCGGAGAAAGGGCGGCATTCATCACGTCAGCGGTGTCTCCTGGGCACATTTTTGCGCCATAAATGAAAAGGGCCGTTACGCCGGCGGATCGAGCTGCTCCCACCGCGCCATACGCTCCAGCGCCTGGTCCCCCAAGCGCGCCAGCGTTTCCGTCAGCACAAAAGCTGTGGCGGGGGTATCAAATGGCCAACAAGACTCTACCTGCACCGGCAGTACGACCTGGGCATGGGCGGCAAGAGGAGACAAATGTGAGTCGGTCACCAGAATCAGAGCCGCACCGCGCTCGGTGACCTGCTGCGCCAGTGTCGCCATAGTGCGCTGGTAACGGCGAAAATCGAATAAAACAAAGATGTCCTGTCAGCCGGCATCGACGATAGGCAGGATCCGTTGATGCGGCACTTCCGGCAGCAGCATGACCTGCGGTCGCAGTTGCCGCAAGTGACGTTCCAGATAGATAGCCAGCGACTGACTAAATCGCCCGCCGCCCAGCGTTACCCTTTTACCGCCCTGGCTTAGTAGTTCAATCGCCTGCTGCATGTCGAAAGCCGGTATGTGACGCAGCGACTGGCTGATGGCGTGGCAGGTGGCCTGCAGCGAGGTTTCCATCAGCTCGGCGTGGCCGCCGGCGGTTTGCCGACGGTCCAGTAATTGCAGCGGTCCATTCGACCGCCAGGAAAGTTCGGCGCGCAGCGCCTGCTGCAGTTCTACTAAGCCTCGAAATCCCAGTCGGAGCGCGAATCGTACCACCGACAGCGCGCTGACCTGGGCCTGCTATGCCAGGCTTTGCACCGAATCCAATCCTGCGCTGGGGTAATCCGCCAGCAGCGCACGCGCCACTTTTCTCTCGGTTGGGCTGAGCTGGGCCAGTCCGGTTCGCAGGCGCTGAATCAACTGTGGCGCTTCAGGCGCGTCGTCCGTCGAGGGGAGGGTTGGGGGTTCCGTCATCTGCCCCGCTCTTTTACATAATAAATAGGTTATTGACCGCCAATGGTATCATATTCATTACAGATACAGGTTCAGCGGTGATTTTATTATATAGATATAAAATAGACGCAAGCAGTTTACAGGTGTCCGACGCGTTAATGTGTCGGCGCAACAGTATCAACACCCGGGAAAGCACGCCGCACATTCTAACGACAGCGGCGTATAAGATGTGGCGAGAAAGCAGGGCATTAGCGCTGGATGAACCGGCGCGCTCATTAACCCCGCCACGGCGCGCGGTTTGGCTTAACCAGGCATGGCCACTGATGTTCTCGCTCAGCACACGCGCGTTACCCTTACGGCTTAGGGTGCTCCACGCCGGACGGCCACCGCCACCATGTCGGTTCCGGACTGGCGTGGGGGCGACGCCGCAACGCGGACCACCTTGCAAAATTTTGGCCGTTGAGTATCCCTCTGGTTGTTTCTTTGCCCCTGACTGTACGGGGCGCATTTTTAATCGGCTACGCCTGACAAATGGCTTTTTCGCTAAAGCATTAATACATTTGCGCAAAAAAGCGACGCTTCCCCACGCTTGGAAAAGCGTATGCCGTACAACCTACCTAGCAAGTTGCTGCGAGTCATAAAGGCGCCACGCGTATCCGCTTCAGTCTCCAAGTGGCGTCGGCCGCCTGATTAATCAGCTATCGGAAGGTGCATGGCCAACATTAGCAGACGTAAAGTATACGCGTCGCAAAATTTTTAATAGCGTTTACAGGAAATATCTTATTGAGTAAGCCATCATGAAAAACCTAGTGATCGATCTTTTAATTAAAATGGCCAAGGCGGACGTTCAAACCAAAGAACTGACTGCGCAGGTGGAAGCGATATTGTCGGCGCCGGTGGCCTCGGCGGAGATCCTCTCAAGCGCCGCCGATTTATTGTTGGCCCATTTCGACCGGTTAATTTCAGTTTCGCATTTTGTGGAGGAAAACGCTGACAACAATCTAGCACACCATTAGTCGCGCCTTCCACCCCGCGCCGCCGGGGGGAGGGCCCGCATTGGGGCAGGGCCGCGCCACGAAGAGCACGCCCCGCGCGATGGTGAGCTGTAATGGTAATCTATAATGCTACTACCGCGGGAACCCTCATCCCAAATCATGCATGACCAGCTTGGCGATTTCAAAATAGATAATCAGCCCGGTGCCGTCGATAAAGGTGGCGATGAACGGTGCTGATACTACCGCCGGATCGATATGCAAGCGCTTAAGCAGCAGCGGGATCACCGACGAGACGATCGCCGTCCAGATCGTAATGGCAATCAGCGTCAGGCAGACCACCAGCGTCACCTGCGGGCCGACATTCAGGATCCAGGCGCGTATCCACGCCACCAATCCGATAGATATCGCCACCAAAAACGACGTGGGAATCTCTTTGCGCAACACGGCGGGCAGATTGGGCAGGCTGACTTCGCCCAGCGCCATGGCGCGCACAAGAGTGGAAGTGATCTGCGTACCGCTATTGCCGCCGGTGCCGATAAGTAACGGAATAAAGAACGCCAGCACAATAGCCGCTTCCAATTCATCGGAAAAGGCTTTGAGTACCGTGCCGGTGTACGCTTCCGCCACGAACAGCAGCATCAGCCAACTGATACGTTTTCGCCACAGCCGCCAGGGTGAAGAGCTGAGATAGGGCTCGTCCAGCGGCAGGCTGGCACCCTGGCGTTGGGCGTCTTCAGTATATTCATCGCGCAGCAGCGCGGCGATTTCCCGCTCGCCAAGTTCGCCGATAAGCTTGGCATGGCGCACCACCGGCACCGGGCCGTTAAAATGATTACCCAGCATTTCGGCGACCTGCTCGCGGTCCTGCTCAGGCGCGACAGCCACAAAATCTCGCGTCATCAAACTGGCGATCGGCACATCGGAATTGTCTTCGGTAAATAGACGCTTGACCGAAAGAAGTCCTTCCAGATAATTATCTTTATCGACAATGTAAATTTGCGGCGGAATAGCATTGTCGGTGAGATAATCCAATAAATATTGCCGTGCATCACCTGCGGACAAGGTGCCCGAAATAGCAATGTACTGGTTACTCATATAATAAGCGACCGCGTGATCCATAATTTTTTCCCCTACGACAGTGACCGTCGAGGGTTGAGATGAGTAATGCATGATGGGTTCCCCAAAGCTGTTTTCGACATCAACAGTTCTCAAAAGGGGCATAAACCTGAGAAGAGAGCGCAGCCAGCCTATCTCCACGTCACGGTTTTGGCACTATACAACGTATCTGTATAACAGAAGTTACTTTGGGCTAAACCTTAATCCGATAAAGCCTGTCCTAACCTTGGGCGTCTCTCGACGTCGTCAGATCAGTAACCTGTATTTGTATAGGAGCCTCGCCAAACGAGATACTGAAAATTAAAATCGGGCAAATTATATAGTTCCAAACAATGGCCGGCAAAGTGAATACGCTTTCCGTTTATCAGCCGTTGATTATCATCCGCGGGAAAAGAAACAACGACCGGATAAGACGATGGTAAATAAGGTCATGAACCGCAGGTTTCGGCTGAAGAAGGATAACCCCGCGGGACCCTTGGTCGCCGGGCGTTCTCCTCGATTATGCCAGCTTTATCACCACCATACCGATGAGCAATAACACTAAACCTGCCCAGCCGCTGCGGCTTAAACGCTGATTGAACATTATCCAACCGGCGGCGATAGTCGCGGCGATTCCAAAGCCGCCCCATAAGGCGTAGGCTACCGAAAGGTCTATGCCTTTGACGGCTTGGGAGAGAGCGCTGAAGGCGCCGAGCACCGCCAGCAGCGATAACATGCCCAGCCACAGTTTACGGAAACCGTCCGACATCTTGAGCAGAATGTTGGCAAAAATTTCCAGTACCACCACCAGAGCCAGAAAGCCGGAGTGATAAAGATCAAACTGTTGCATGATGGCGCTCCTTCTGCCGCGCGCTCAGACCGCTATCGCCGCGGCTGGCGTTGTCGCCGTGTGCTTTACGGGTACCGGATTTCAACATCACGATACCGACCACTAAAATTGCCAGTCCCGTCAGCTTGGTCAGCGAGAAGGGCTCATCGAACCACATCACGCTGAACAACGTAATAAACAGAATGCCAATGCCTTCCCACAGCGCATAGGCGACCCCCAGCGCTACCCGTTTGATCGCCAGCGATAGCAGAATGTAGGAGGCGGTGATCATAATGTACATCACAATATGGCCGGTCATTTCGCCATTCACGGTGGCATATTTCATCGACAGCGTGCCGATAACTTCGGCCGTAATGGCGAGTGCTAAAAAGATCCAGTAAATCATGGTAATTCTCCCGACAACACGCGTGTCGGGGCATTTATGCCGGGGGGTGTGCGGCCTGGGGCCGGTCACAGATTGCTGCCGCCGGGGAGTAAGTTGCCCCAAACGTATCATTAACGCGGATCCTGGCAACGGCTGGCTCAGGCCAAGGACCGGTATTGGAAGAAAATACGCTACAGCTCGCCGCACCAATGCTGCTCACTGGCAGCGGTAGCCAAAATGAAATACCGGTAAGAAGAACAATTGAGGGTAATACTTTTAGTAAACATCATGGTTATTTTCAGTTATTAGCTGAAGTCCTTGTAATATTCCGAAAATCCTCGTAAAAATAAAATTATTATCTGCTACTATTTCTACCATAAGGGCGGAAAAAAGGCAAAGCGGGAAATTTCAGGATTTGTAAAGCATCGGCTGAAAGGAAGCGCCGCCCCTGTTGCGGCGCGGCACGCGGTGGGGGAGTCGGCCGCGGAAAAAAGTGCTGAACTGAGGCTTATGGCTGCTCGGGCAGGAGCGTTTCGACAATGGCATGCCACAGCGCGCTCCCCGGCTCGATAAGGGCGTCGTTAAAATCATAGCTGGCGCTGTGCAGGGGACGGGAGGGCGTTTCGCCGTCGGCTCCCAGCCAGAAGTAGGCGTCCGGACATGCCTCGAGCATAAAAGCAAAGTCTTCCGATGCCATCGGCGGCGTGATTGTGGGTGACCGGATAACCGACGCTAAACGTAACCTCGCCGCTGACGCCAAAGGACGGCGGCAGAGCGGCCACCAGGTCGCTAATCAGCGTTTTCACCCGGTCACGCACCGGCGTTTGCAGGCAGCGGAAGATGCCGCACAATACCGCATCGTCGGGGATCACATTCAGCGCAACGCCGCCGTTAATCTGGGTGACGCTCAGTACCGTCGAATCGGTTGGCGAGATGTGACGGGCGGTGATAGTTTGCAACGCCAGCAGTAGATGAGCGGCGGCAATAAGGGGATCGTCCCCCGTTTCGGGCATAGCGGCGTGGAAACTCCTGCCGGTCAGGGTAATCTCGAACGTATCCAGCGACGCCATCATGGCGCCGGGATTAATGCCGACATGGCCCGCCGGCAGGCCAGGCCAGGCCAGGCCAGGCCAGGCCAGTTATGCAACCCATATATTCCCTGCATAGGAAACCGGCGGAACAGCCCATCATCAATCATGGCGCTGGCACCGGCCAGATTCTCCTCCGCCGGCTGGAAAATAAAATAGAGGGTGCCGTTGAACCGGCGAGTGCGGCAAAGCGAGCGAGCGGCGCTTCGCTACTTCTCCCGATTTGATTTTACGGCAAGCGACGGCGGCTGCGGCAAAAATTTTATCGGTAATGATTGCTGCCTCCGCGCGTACCCGTTGAGCATAGCAGGGATAAGGCGGGAGATGATCCCGGAGGGAGACCCCCGCTGCGTCGGGGACGATAAAGTACCGACGCGAAGGGAGGGCTGCCATCCCTCCCCGGGGTAATCTCCACCCGTGCCACGATCCTAACGTATAAATAAGATAGTGTGTCCTGGCCAATTTCCGGTTTATTAAATTTTTTCATCATCAGCACAGAGGCCATCTAATTCTCTCCAAATCAAGAGTGGCGCCTGATTTATTCAAGAGCTTATACTTGCCGTTATGCATGCGGACGTCGATGGCAATCGTAGCTAACGCAGCGTCAGCGGGTATCGGAATGGACCATCGATTCGGCTGGTGCCATTAAAAGTGATAAGGTTTTAATTTGTCCAGCTTGGATAATTAATTGATATTACATAGAATAATATATTTATCATTTCTCATCTTTTGTTGTGATATATTTTTTGTTGTCGGTTTATACATCAAATAAATATAAAAAACGACTAAGTTAATATAATGAGATTTGCGGTTGACCAAAAAAATACTAAGATGTGAAGCGCGAATAAACATTATCCTGACTGTTAGGGGACGCTATTCTTGATAATCAGGCGAGATTAGTACTTATCGCTGATCCATTAACGTGAGTCGTTAAAGTAAGCGTTACGAAGCCGTCCTCTGCCGGAAGCGCTTGCCGCCTCAGCGGCGATAAGTGCGGCTGTCGACGTCGTCGCCCCTATCCGCGCCGAGGGACATTTTATCCACGCCGGGCGCCACGGCGGGCGATGCCGCTGGCAATCGCGCCAGCTGCGGCCAAAGCGCCATGATTAATGCAACAAGCATGCACAATTGCCGGTGGCTGACGCCGTCGCGCGCCTGCACCGCCATCCCTTGCAACGGGCAAGCCAGATATTTGGCCAACCGATCGGTATCGGTACTCGGGGGCAATTCACCTGACATTTGCCGCTCGCGATAAAAATCACGCAGCAGTTGTTCGGGCTGCATATTGTGGCTACGCAGCAGGGCGGCAATAGGCTGGGAATCGGCCGATAGGGCGGAAGAGGTGCAAATCAGGAAGCATCCTGGCGGTAAGCCTTCGCCGGTAAATTGGGCGACGCAAGCCGTAAGAAAGTCCTCGGTAGCGCCGGCGACGCGGCGGTGGGGGTTATCCAGACAGGGCTTCATTTTCCGAACAAAGCGCTGGAGATAACGTTCCATCCGTTCCATCGCCGCGCGAAAAAGCCCCTCCTTATTACCGAAAGCATGATATAGGGTCGGCGCTTTAGCACCGGTGGCGGCCACCAGATCATGCATCGATGTCGCCTCGAAGCCGTGCTGCCAGAATAAACGCAGGGCCACGTCCAGTGTGGCATCGGCATCAAAATGTTTCGGCCTGCCGCGTCCGCGAAGGGCGGTAACGGCCGTTTTGCTGCTCATGGTCTCCTCTCTGGGTTCATGACATTCATTAATATAATTAGTGATCATTACAAAAATTACAACCCCCTTTACGCCACAATGTTAACCCGATCGCTTCTCATAGCGGCCTTACAATGAATAAAAATTAATAATCATTAATAAAATACTTGATCGACGCACTCAACAAGGCTAGTTTTTAGTTATCGAACGTTAACTAAAACGCGTATACCACCCCTTTCAGTTACCAGAGAAGAGAGAATTTTATGAAAAACGTAACTTATGCCATTGCCGCTTTAATGCTCAGTACCTTGTCTTTTGCCGGCTTTGCCGCTCAATTAGTTCAGCAAGCTCCGGCCGACCAGCAGAAAGTGGGTGTGGTTTCGGCGACGGTAAATAACAGTAACCTGTCGTAGCTGCAGGCAGAATTGGCCGCGCAGGCCGATGCCAACGGCGCCAAATCTTACAAAATTACCTCCGCCTCCGGCGAGAATAATTTGCACGGCACCGCCGTTATTTATCAGTAACGAAATCGTCGGCCGGCGATTTCCCGCCGCCTAACGCCTGTATTCATTACCGACCCCGGCGGCAATCCTTGCCCCGGGGCCGTTTTGTTTTACGCCGTCGGCAGCCGTTTAACTATCGGCGCCGATTATCGCCGTCAGAACGACGGCGGACATTATCTGCGCACGCTGTTCAGCGCCAGCGGCGCCTATTATGGCAACGCGCTTGGACCTGATTATAACACGGCCCACGCCAGCCATTTTCATTTGGGTATGCGCGGTTTTGGTCTGTGTCGCTGACCGCCGGGGGTAAGGGGTTAGCGAAGGCTCAGCGGGCGGCGGCGCCATTGGCCCACTGTATATCGGTTCCGGCGCGGGTGCGCCGGTGACAATCACAACGCGGGAAATTCCCGCAGGTTAGGAAGAAAAAACTATGGCCCGTCGAACGCCTATTGAGCGCTACCGTAACATCGGCATCAGTGCCCACATCGATGCCGGTAAAACCACTACAACCGAACGTATTCTGTTCTATACCGGCGTAAGCCATAAAATTGGCGAGGTACACGACGGCGCCGCCACGATGGACTGGATGGAGCAGGAGCAGGAACGGGGAATTACCATTACCTCCGCCGCCACTACCGCTTATTGGAAAGGGATGGCCGGCGATTTGCCGGCATACCATATCAATATTATTGATACCCCTGGGCATGTGGATTTTACCATCGAGGTGGAGCGCTCCAGGCGGGTATTGGATGGCGCGGTGATGGTCTATGACGCCGTGGGCGGCGTACAGCCGCAATCGGAAACCGTATAGCGTCAGGCCAATAAATATCATGTTCCGCGCATCGCCTTCATCAATAAAATGGACCGCACCGGCGCGGACTTTTTCCGCGTGCACGATCAAATCAGCGAACGGCTTAAGGGTGTCGTGGTGCCGGTATAAATTCCGGTCGGAGCGGAGGAGCATTTCCAGGGCGTGGTGGATTTGGTGAAAATGAAGATGATCGTCTGGGACGAAACCAGCCTGGGGGTCAAATTCACCTATGACGCCATCCCGGCCGATCTGTTGCCGCTGGCCGAGACTTGGCATAACCGCATGGTGGAAGTCGCCGCCGAGGCCAATGAGGCGTTGCTGGAAAAATACCTTAACGGCGAGCCCCTAAGCGAGCAGGAGCTGAAAGCGGCGCTGCGGCAGCGGACGATCGCCAATGAGATCGTGCCGATGCTGTGCGGCAGCGCGTTTAAAAACAAAGGTGTACAGGCATTGCTGGATGCGGTAGTGGATTATTTGCCGTCGCCGGTGGATGTGCGTGCGATAATGACGAGGCGGACCACGAAGCGGTGCGTCACGCCAGCGACAGTGAGCCGTTTTCCGCGCTGGCGTTCAAAATCATGACCGATCCCTTTGTCGGGCAATTGATTTTCTTTCGCGTCTATTCCGGTGTCGCCAGTACCGGCGATACGATTTACAACCCGGTGAAAGGCAAAAAAGAGCGCCTTGGGCGGTTGCTGCAAATGCATACCAACGAACGCAAGGATATTAAAGAGGTGCGCGCCGGCGACATTGTCGCCACCGTCGGGATGAAGGATGTGACCACCGGCGATACGCTAAGCGATCCGGCGCAAGCTATTATCCTGGAACGCATGGTGTTCCCCGAGCCGGTCATTTCGCAGGCCATCGAGCCGAAAACGAAAGGCGACCAGGAAAAAAATGGGTATCGCCCTTAGTCGTCTGATGCAGGAGGATCCGTCGTTCCGCGTGCGTACCGATGAGGAATCCGGGCAAACGATTATTTCGGGCATGGGCGAGCTGCATTTGGAAATACTGATGGATCGCCTGCGTCGTGAATTTAATGTGGAGGTCGCGGTTGGGAAACCTCAGGTGGCTTACCGGGAAACCATTACCCAAAGCGTCGAGTCGGTGGAAGGCAAATTTGTCAAACAATCCGGCGGCCGGGGACAATATGGGCATGTGGTGTTGAATTTGACGCCGCAGCCTGCCGGTCAGGGCTATGCCTTTATCGTAAGCGTACGCCCAGCGCTGTCTGTTAATTCCCCATCAAGTTATTGAAGATGATGTCCATTATTTTTTTAATGGACGCAATTCATGAAACAAACCCCACCAAAACCCTCAAGACGTCGTCCAAATTTCCCGCTGGACTTTAAAATTAAGCTGGTTGAGCAGGCGCTTCAGCCCGGCGTATCCATTGCCAAGCTGGCACGGGATAACGGTATCAATGACAATTTGCTGTTCAACTGGCGCCAGCTCTACCGTCAGGGCAAGTTCGGTGTCCAACCTAAAATCCCCACTACACAGCAGGCTGAGCTACTGG
>NZ_JBLKSS010000319.1:0-1548 GCF_047607725.1 Sodalis sp. (in: enterobacteria)
TCATCGCCGGATTATCCATGATCTGACAGCCGTCCCTTATAGGATGCGGGTTCACTAGGCATCGTAGTGGAACATATTCTTACCGGGCTATACAACAAACCCACCAATAATTCAAGACGTCCTCCACGGGGCGCTTACTAAAAAACGGCGCATGGGCGCCGCTGAGGTTCATCAACATACTATCATGGCCGGCCACCGGTATGACCTACATACCGCGTACCACTGGCGTGTCGTTTCGCTTTATCATCTTGTCCTTTCCCGATCCGCGGTTCAGCAGCGGCCGAAAGCCGAGCGTTTGCGATCAAATTGCTACTCCGGCACCAAATAGCGCATCGCGGTGGCGTCATTGCGTGCCCCGCCCGGCAGGCTTTTATACAGGGCATGGGCCTGTTCCACCTGTGCCCAATCCAGCTCGACGCCGAGCCCGGGCTGTTCCGGCACGGCGATTTGTCCTTGATGGATTTGCAGCGGCGCCTTGGTCAGGCGCTGATTGCCCTCTTGCCAGATCCAGTGGGTGTCGATAGCGGTGGGTTTGCCCGGCGCCGCGGCACCGACATGGGTAAACATCGCCAGCGAAATATCGAAATGGTTATTGGAGTGGCACCCCAGGTCAGGCCCCAGTCGTCGCACAATTGCGCGACGCGCACCGCGCCGTGTATTGTCCAGAAATGCGGATCGGCCAGCGGAATATCCACCGCCTGCAGCATGACCGCATGATTCATTTCACGCCAGTTGGTGGCGATCATATTGGTCGCCACCAGTAAGCCCGTGGCGCGGCGGAATTCGGCCATCACTTCACGACCGGAATAGCCCTGCTCGGCCCCGCACGGATCTTCAGCGTAGCTCAAGATCCCCCGCATCCCCTTACAAAGCCGAATGGCTTCTTCCAACAGCCAGGCGCCATTGGGATCGACAGTGATACGCGCGTCGGGGAAACGATTCGCCAGCGCCGTCACCGCCTCGATTTCCTGCTCGCCGGGGAAAACCTCGCCCTTGAGCTTGAAGTCCTTAAAGCCGTAACGATCCTGCGCCGCTTCCGCCTGTAGCGATGCAATCAATTCTGGACTAATTTGCAATTAATTCTGGACTCCTATAAACCCTAAAAAATGGCTATTTTGGACAGTCCAGAATTTTTTGCAAAAAAAAGTAAATCAGACGAAATTGCGGATGATCAACTCGCGCTTGCTATGGCCGTTGCTGCCCAATGAGTATTTTAGATCAACAACGTCGACGATATGAAGATTGTTGAACAAGCACCTCATTTTTGGAATATAATTAGTTTAAGTAATCATTTTTCATGATATCTAATAAGCCAGGCTATCGATGATGCTGTATTGCTCCAGGACAAACGCCACGCCATAGCCTTGAGTCTTCCAGTAAGGTGGATCAAGGTAGAATAATGTATGTAGCCTATCATATTTTTCAATACAAGCCTGCCACTCAAGATGCTCTATGGTTGCCTAAGATAAACGAAGGTGAGCCTGTGATAGCTGTTCTTCGATTCTTAGGAGGTTCAATGCCTGTGATCGTACAGCGGAAGTACCAAAG
>NZ_JBLKSS010000320.1:0-1519 GCF_047607725.1 Sodalis sp. (in: enterobacteria)
TCATCGCCGGATTATCCATGATCTGACAGCCGTCCCTTATAGGATGCGGGTTCACTAGGCATCGTAGTGGAACATATTCTTACCGGGCCATACAACAAACCCACCAATAATTCAAGACGTCCTCCACGGGGCGCTTACTTCTTTACCGGCATCACCGAACCGCTGGAATTCTCCTTTATGTTTCGTTGCGCCGGTGCTGTATTTCCTGCCCGCGCTGTTGACCGGTTTGTCGGTATTCATTGCCGCCAGTATGCATTGGATTGCCGGATTCGGCTTTAGCGCCGGGCTGGTGGATATGGTGCTCTCGAGCCGCAACCCGCGGGCGGTGCAGTGGTATATGCTTATCCCGCAAGGGCTGGTGTTCTTCGTTGTGTATTATCTGGTGTTTCGTTTCACCATCAAACGCTTCAATTTGCTCACCCCGGGCCGCGAATTACAAATGGTCGGCGATGAGGCCGATGGCTATGATATGAACATTGATGTCGCCGGCGAGGGCAAAGGGGATGAGACGCAAATCCTGGCGTGTCGGTATATCAGCGCCATTGGCGGCTCGGATAATCTGACCGGTATTGATGCCTGTATTACCCGTCTGCGTCTAAGCGTGAAAGATAGCTCGCTGGTCAATGATGCGGTTGCAAAAAACCTCGGCGCCCAGGGTGTGATCCGATTGAATAAAGAAAGCCTGCAAATCATCGTCGGCCCCCGCGCGGAAATTATCGCCGGCGCCATGCGTACCGTGCTGGCGAGTGGCCCGGTCAGCGTAGCGCGTGCGGTATCGCCCGCGCCTCGCGTGGAATCGGCCCCCGCCGCGGTGAAGCCGGTGGTGGTTTCGCTGATATCGCCGATTACCGGTGAAGTGGTTCCGCTGGATCAAGTGCCGGATGAAGCGTTCGCCAGCCGTGCCGTGGGTGAGGGTATTGCCGTACGCCCCATCGATAAACTGGTGCTATCGCCGGCGAACGGCCCGCTGGTAAAAGTATTCAATACCCATCACGCCTTCTGCCTGGAAACCGACGGCGGCGCTGAAGTGGTGGTGCACATCGGTATCGATACCGTGGCCCTTAACGGGCAGGGTTTTACTTGCCTGATGGAAGAGGGCAGTAAGGTAACACAGGGACAGCCTATTCTGGAGCTGGACCTGGCCTACTTAAACGCTAACGCGCGCTCGATGATAAGCCCGGTGGTCGTGAGCAACATGGAGGAATTCGGCGCCCTGACCGCCACCGCCAATACCACGGTGGTGGCCGGTCAAAGTCGGCTTTTGGATCTCACCGGCAAGTAATCGCGCCCCGTCCGCGTGGCGCAACGCCCGCGGCGGCGGCGTTATCTGCAACTATCTGCTTAAGGTAAGCATACGCCCAGCGCCGTCTGTTAATTTCCCATCAAGTTATTGAAGATGATGTCCATTATTTTTTTAATGGGCGCAATTCATGAAACAAACCCCACCAAAACCCTCAAGACGTCGTCCCAATTTCCCGCTGGACTTTAAAATTAAGCTGGTTGAGCAGGCGCTCCAGCC
>NZ_JBLKSS010000321.1:0-1598 GCF_047607725.1 Sodalis sp. (in: enterobacteria)
AGCACAGGAAAAATAGACTAAAACTGAGTCAGAAGATGAGCGAACACGTGATCGAATATCACTGGAATGGGTGATCGGAAAATATCGGAATAACTGATCGGATGTCGCCGGAACAGATAATCGGATACGTCGGAATCTGCATCCCGCTGCGAGGCCATCCTGCGCTGGTCGGCGTTGCCGGGCGCCAGCCGCCACCACTGGGGCACCGATCTGGATATCTACGATCCCGATTTACTGCCCCCCGGCACGCAATTGCAGCTTACGTCCGAGGAGTATTTTCCCGGCGGCTATTTCGCCACGCTTACCCACTGGCTTGACCGGCATCTGGACGAATACGGCTTCTACCGCCCCTATGCGCGCGATCGCGGCGGCGTGGCGGTAGAGCCCTGGCACATCAGCTACCGGCCGCTGGCGAACCGCGCCGCGCTGATGCTGACGCCCGCGGTGCTGCTGCAGGCCTGGCAGGGCCAGGATGTGGCGAGCAGTGCGTGGCTAGCGCCGCGGCTGCCCGATATCTTCCAGCGCTACATTGATAATATCGATAAGGAGTAAGTCTATGGGATGGTTAGCGGATTATTGGTGGGTAGTGTTATTAGTCCTGGCGGGCATGTTGATAGGCGGCGTGAAAGCGCTGCGCCGGGTGGATGCGCCCAGCTACCTGAAAAATCGTCCCGAGTTGCCCCCGCATCGGGACAACAACGCGCAATGGGACGAGGAAGACGACTGGCCGAAAAAAAATAACCTTTCCTTAGCGCGCCGGCTGCTGGCTGAAACATCGCCAGCGGCGCGTCAAGCGCGCGTCTACCGCCGTCATGCCCGCCGCCGTTTCCTGCCGCCAGCGTAGCCACAGCGCTTTTTTCCGCTGAGCGCCAAACGCGCCGCCAGCACGTCGTCCGGCAGTTGCTGCGTTAGCCACAGGTGCAGCGCCGGCAGCGGCAGCGTGCTCTGGCTAATGAGGCGAAGAAGGGCGCTGCGGCATGCTTCCGGCGGCCGCTGGACGAAGGCGAAGCCCGCCAGACAGCGCCAATCCTCCAGGGCGAGTGGCTGTTGCTCGCCGGCCGTCAGGCGGCAATCGCGCTCGAAGCCCTCCGCCGCGCGCCGCGTCAATTGACGCCCCGCGTCGCTAAGAGGCAGCAGCGCCATGGCGCTATACAGGCCGCTGCTTGCTTCCCGGTGCGTCCCCATGCGCACCAGTTGAAACCCCGCCCGCCGCCAAAAATGCCACAGCGCGGCGGTATAGCCAAAACTGACCGATAGAAAATCGCGCTCGTCCCTCTGGCGGCCTGCCGCGCCGCCTTGGCAATCATTGCCAGCCCCATGCCGTGACGGCGCGCCGCCGGCGCCACGGCGATACGACTGATGCGACGGGAGCGCAGCCGCGGCGCCCGCCACACATTCCCGTGCGCCGCCAGCGACTGCGCCACCAGACTCCCGGGCGGCCGGCGATAACCTGCCCAGACGTAAGCGCCCCGTGGAGGACGTCTTGAATTATTGGTGGGTTTGTTGTATGAGACAGTAAACCTACGTTACACGCTTATGCTCATTGCATTTTCACATTGTATTGATTTTAATAACTTTTATTTCCATCCCGGTTTGAG
>NZ_JBLKSS010000322.1:0-1478 GCF_047607725.1 Sodalis sp. (in: enterobacteria)
TCATCGCCGGATTATCCATGATCTGACAGCCGTCCCTTATAGGATGCGGGTTCACTAGGCATCGTAGTGGAACATATTCTTACCGGGCCATACAACAAACCCACCAATAATTCAAGACGTCCTCCACGGGGCGCTTACGAACGAACCGGCGAATTATATTCACGGCTTGGCTTGTCACGCACGGGGCTGCTTTATTCGATGGAGGTGTGAGATGTGTACAGGCGTCGAGATTGCGCTGGTTGCATAGTCGGTATTGGCGGCAGGCGGGGCCGTCGGGCAGGGGCAGCAACAGCAGAAGATGGCCAATTATCAGGCCGCGCAGGCCGAGGCAGACGCCGATGCTGCCAAAGCGGCGGCAAAGGTGCAGGCGAAAAAATCCGTAAGGCGGGTCAGCATCAGGCGGTGCAGGCGAATGCTGCACTGGCTGCCTCCGGGGTAGAAACCGGTGCGGGCACTGCGCTACGCATCACCTCTGGCATTACCGGCGATGCGGAAGAGGATGCCTACATCACGATATTAAACGGCATGAACACCAGCGCACGGTACAGGGCGCAGGCGCAAGCCGACCGCATTAGCGGCAGCAATGCGGCATCAGCGGGATATATCAATGCCGGCAGCGCGTTATTACAGGGAGGGGCAAAGGCTTACTCAGGCTGGAAGAAAGCTAACCCGACGACAGACGCCTCTTCAAGTAACCTTTTCGCTAATATGGGGATCCGCTGATGCGTATTCCAGTGGGAAATTTTGGCAATGCGACGCCTGCCGCGCAACCTACCCGCGTTGACGTGGGCAACACCGGCGCGCCGCGAATGCGCTGCAGCATTTGGCGTCGGTAGGCATCGGAGTAGCGGAGCAGCAACAGCGGCGCATCGAGCAGGAAAACCAAAGTCATTTACAGGTGTTGACGCTGCAGCTTGATGATTTCACCAATGGCCTGGTCAATGACCCCGAACACGGACTGCTTTCGTTGCAGGGGACAAACGCAGAAGGTGCTACGGGTAATTACACGCGGCAATACGAGGATTTCGCCAATAAACTGGCGGCGGAGTTGCCCTCAGATATGCACGAGCCGTTCCAGCAGCAGGCTATAGCGCGGCGTATCCAACTCGAGCGAACCGGTTTAAGCCATGAGTTGGGGCAGCGTCGGTGAGTTGAGCAGGGGAATTTTGAATCAACGATAGCCAACAGCCAGACGCGCGCCGCCGGGTTTTGGCATGACAACGTCAGTTACCAACTGGAAGTAGGGAGCGCGCAACAGCAGATCGCCGAGTACGGCAAGGCGCACGGTTGGACCCCGGAACAGATAAGCGATCAGCAGAACAATTACGTTAAAACAACGTAAGCGCCCCGTGGAGGACGTCTTGAATTATTGGTGGGTTTGTTGTATGGCCCGGTAAGAATATGTTCCACTACGATGCCTAGTGAACCCGCATCCTATAAGGGACGGCTGTCAGATCATGGATAATCCGGTGATGATA
>NZ_JBLKSS010000323.1:0-3072 GCF_047607725.1 Sodalis sp. (in: enterobacteria)
CTTCTTTTTACGTGCCATGCCATACCCCCGGAAGCTAAAAGTCTCCAGAGTATGGCGGAACAGAAGATGAGCGATCGGACAGAATCGGAATCGCTGATCGGGCGACCGGAATCAGTGATCGGACGTGACCGGAACCAGCAACCATTGTCTTGGTGATCCACGATATCAATTTTGCTTCCGCCTACGCGGCCCATATTATTGCGATGAAAAATGGCGCCATTCTTCATCGCGGGTCGCCGGCTCAGATCATGACGCCGGCGGTTATCGCCGCCATTTTCGACACCCAGGTGCATATCGAGCATATTCAGGGACAGTATGTCGCGGTGTATTATCGGTAACGGCCGCGTTTCCCCGGCCTGAGGCCGGCGTCCAGACCGACAACTGGCCGCTTAGGCGGCCATCGCCGCCGTTGTGAGGCCTTGTTTAAGGGCGCAACGTTAGACTCCCCCCTTTTCCGCCCCCGGCGGGACAGCACTCTCGTAGGGCGGCGCCCTTGCGACAACGTCATTCACGCCCGCGCCGCGGGCTACAACGATAAGTCACGACAGCATCCATGAAATTTCTTCGCTTCACACTGCCGCTACGCTTTTGTTTATCGCGGGTCGCCCGCTTTGTACCGACGACAGGCGCGCCATGGCGCTTATCTGCGCTGCGCGCCGCTGTCTATGGCCTGTTTGCCGCGTATCTGCTGGCGGGAACCTTTGGCCGTTTTCCCTGGAAGGCGGATGAACCCTATTCCTTCGCTATTACCTGGAACGCCGTCAGCCACGATCGCTGGCTTATTCCCCACATCGGCGACGATCCTTTTATGGAAAAACCACCGCTATTTTTCTGGCTGGGGGCGCTATGCGTGCGACTGTTCCCGTGGCTGGCGCCTCATGAGGTGGCGCGCCTGGCGGTACTCGTCTGCCTGGGGGTCACGCTCTGGGGGTTTTGCCGCGCGCTGAAGACATTGTACGGCGAAATTTCGCCGCCGACGCTCTCGGCGCCGGCCTGGCGCTTTTGCGGCATCGCCCTGTTGGCGACCAATCTCGGCCTTGCCGAGCATATTCATAAATTTACCGCCGACCTCGGGCAATTGGCGGGCGCGATGGTGGCGCTGGCGGCATTGATGGCCGCCGTCTCATCCCGGAACGCGCCGTCCTATCAACGGACATTGGGCTATGGCGCCGCCTTCGGCGCGGGCAGCGGCATTGCGCTACTGTAGAAAGGGCTGCTGATGCCGGGCGTCCTGTTCGCGGTTTGGGCCTGCTGCCTGCCGTGGTTGCCGACGCTGCGCGGACGGCGCTGTGTGGCATTTATCCTGTGCGCCGGCCTGGCGTTGCTGCCCTTTGCGGTGCCCTGGCCGCTGGCGCTGTATTACGCGGCGCCAGACCTGTTTTATGAGTGGTCCCGGGTCAATAACATCGGGCGGTTTGCCGGCTTTACCTCACTCGGTGGCCATGATAACCCGCTGCTGGACAGGCTATATGCCGTTGTGCTGGCCGGAGCGCCCGCCTCGTTGCTGTTGGTGAAAGGCGCGATGACCGGCCTTGTCGCGCTAGCGCGCCGCGCGCGGTCGCTGCGCCTTGAAGGGCGCGCGCTGGGGGTGGTCTTCCGCCGGTATCCGGCGCGGGGCGTGGCGGCGGTCTATCTGGCGGTCGGCCTAGCGACGCTGCTGTCATCGGGATCGATGCGCGATATCTACCTGATGTCGTTCTTGCCCGCCATGGCGATGCTGGCGCTTGGGCTGCTGCCGGCAGGCCAGCCGAGGCACCGGCTGGCGGCCCGCGCGCTCGACGGGTTGTTTCTTTTGCTGCTGCTGGTCATCGTCGTCACCGCGCTGCAGTTATACCACGCCGGCACGCCGCGCCTCCTGCATGGGCTTTGGCCCAATATCGATAGCCAGTTGCCCGCTCCCTTCTGGCTTATCCCCGACGGGCCCAGTCTCGGGCTTGCCTGCTTGGTACTGGCGCTGTGGGCCGGCGTGACCTACCGCCGTAAGCCGGATTTGTTGTGCTCCTGGGCCGCCAGCATGACCGCCGTCTGGAGCGTCGCGCTGCTGTTATTGCTGCCCTGGCTGGACGCGGCGCGCAGTTATCATCAGCCCTTCGCGCAGCTGCGACCGCTGCTGACGTCACCTCACTGCCTGGCGACCGACGGCCTGGGCGAATCGGAGCTCGGTATGCTGCATTATTTGACCGGCGTGGCGGGCCGACGTATTTATGCCGGCCATTCGGGCCAGGGGGAACCGGGGCACCTCAATGAGGCCGCGCTCGGCTGCGATTATCTGCTGGTGCAGCAGGCGCGGGAAGTGCGCATCGCGCCACCGGCGCCGGCCTGGCGGCGGATCTGGTCCGGTCAGCGCCCGGTGGACGATCGTCTGTTTATTCTTTATCGCGGCCGGCGCGACGATGGGCATGCCGCCCCTGCCGCGGTACCCCTTGCACTACGGCAGCCCGCCTAAGGTAAGACGGTTACGAAGGCGCAGCACGGCGGCAGGCGATAGAGCCAGGACGGGCAAGGGGCCGCCCGCGCGCTTTGACAGCGGCGCCGCGCGCATCAATGATAGTGCAGGTTTCCGTTATGATGTTGTGCCCATGCATCCGCCCTTCGTCGTGTCTATCCACCACTATTGCTCCCAGTGTAACTGGTTGCTGCGCGCCGCCTGGATGGCCCAGGATCTGCTGCAAACGTTCGGCGCCGACCTGTCCTCGGTAAATTTGGTGCCGGGCACGGGCGGCATTTACCAAATCACCGTTAACGACGCGCTTCTGTGCGGTAAGCGTACGCCCAGCGCCGTATTGACAGTTATTCAGCAGGGATGGTGAGGTTCCACGGCAGGAGCTCTTTGATTTTGTTGATGGGATGATCCGCGATAATCGCCAGCACATGGCGCAGATACGCTTCCGGCTCCACACCGTTCAGTTTGCAACTGCCGATCAGCGTATATATCAGCGCCGCCCGGTCGCCGCCGCTATCCGAACCGAAGAACAGATAGTTCTTGCGACCCAGGCTTATTACCCGCAGCGCGTTTTCAGCGATATTATTGTCGATCTCCGCCCAGCCATCGCCGGCGTAGTAGCACAACGC
>NZ_JBLKSS010000324.1:0-25023 GCF_047607725.1 Sodalis sp. (in: enterobacteria)
ATCGATGGTCGCCGAGCGTGACGCCGCCCGCGCACAGTTTACCCACTATGAACAGGCGATAGCGCTGTTCAACCAGATAGCCGGAGCGACACAGGATGCACATCAGCACGCGGTGCAGGACTTTCAGCCCCGTATTGTCCAGATACGCGAGGCCATTACGCCTAAGCGCTGTGCTCGTCTGCCTGTGCCTGCTGGGGCTGTTAACCGGCTGCGGGCGCACGCAGACAAGATACCTGCCCATCCAACCCGCGCCGATACCGGCCACGCTGCTCGATGATTGTCCACCACCGGTCATCCCGGAGCGCATGACGTGGGGCGACAGCGTGATACTCAACGAGAAGCTGTTGCTGGCGCTGGAGATGTGCAATCAGGATAAAGCCGCTTTGAGGCAGATTGAGGATATAAGACATGGGACGACAAACAAAAAATAAAGTCGGTCGCCCGAGTGAGCTTGCACAAAGTCTGGAAAAGGCTAAAGCGTATTTGTTAGGGGACTATGAAAAGCTGGGTGATGTTGTCCCGAGCATCGCCGGATTGGCTTGCTATCTCGCCGTATCGCGCTCATCAGTGTACGACTGGGCTAAACAATCCAATGAATTTTCGTACATCGTAGAGGGCATTCTGGCCCTACAGGAAAATTGTTTAATTAACAAAGGATTGCAGGGCGAGTTTAACGCAACGATTGCCAAGCTTATGCTGACCAAACATGGCTACTCCGATAAGCAGGAGCTGACCGGCAAAGACGGCGGCCCACTTCAGGTAGAGACCAAACCACTCTCCTCACTATTTCATGATGACGAATCTTAATGCTATTTTCCGTCCATTCATCCAGCCACATCGCTACAAGATTGCCAAAGGTGGACGGGGAAGCGGTAAATCATGGGCCATCGCACGACTACTAGTAGAGATAGCGCGACGAGGCACTTATCGCTTTCTTTGCGCTCGTGAGTTCCAAGCCAGTATGGCCGATTCTGTTATCCAGTTGATTGCAGACACTATCCAGCGCGAAGGGTATCTGAAGGAGTTTGAGATTCACAAAGCGTATATCCGCCATCTTGCCACCGATAGCCTGTTTATGTTTTACGGTATAAAAAATAACGTTACCAAAATTAAATCGCTGGAAGGCATTGATATTGCGTGGGTGGAAGAAGCTGAAGCGGTGACCAAGGAGAGCTGGGATATTCTTATCCCCACTATCCGCAAACCGGGCAGTGAAATCTGGGTTAGCTTTAACCCGAAGAATATCCTCGACGACACCTATCAACGGTTTGTTGTCAATCCACCGGATGATATCTGCCTGCTGACGGTGAATTACACCGATAATCCCCATTTTCCTGACGTACTCCGCCTGGAAATGGAGGAGTGTAAGCGCAAGGATTACGACCTGTATTTGCACATCTGGGAAGGGGAGCCGGTCGCGGACAGCGACCTGGCGATTATCAAGCCGTTGTGGATTGCTGCGGCCGTCGATGCGCATATGACGCTGGGATTTGAGCCAGCGGGTAAAAAACGTATTGGTTTTGACGTCGCAGACGAGGGTGAGGATAGCAATGCGTTGATATTGTCCCACGGTTCAGTCGTTATGCATCTGGAGACGTGGAATAAAGGCGATGTTATTCAATCAGCAGACAGAGTGAAAAATTACGCTGAAAGCGTCATCGCTGATGAAATTATCTTTGACTCTATCGGCGTAGGGACGGGTGTGAAAGCACATTTGCGGCGAGTGAGTCGTATTACCGCGTCTGGCTTCAATGCCGGGGGGGCCGTTTTTAAACCTGATGCAAAATATGTTGATGGAAAAACCAACAAAGATATGTTTGCAAACCTCAAGGCACAGGCGTGGTGGGGCGTTCGGGAACGATTCTATAACACCTGGCGGGCCGTGGAGCATGTAAAGCACCATCCCGACGATAGCGATTTTGTCAAAGGGCTGAGAGACGACCAACTCATTAGTCTTTCATCCTGTCTTTCATCACTTGACTATCTCAAGGCGGAATTGTCGCGCCCCTGGGTTGACTACGACAACAACGGCAGGGTCAAGGTGGAAAGTAAAAAGGACATGAAAAAACGCGGCATACCGTCCCCCAATCGGGCTGACGCTCTGATTATGGCCTTTGCGCCAACGTATAAACCTTTCCACATTCCTGATGAGGCCTTTTACTGATGGGCAGACGCGATAAAAAACGCGTGACAGCGGATGCGCCTGTTTCGCCGAAAAAACCGTTTTCTATCCCGCTGTCGGCGTTGAATACAGGAAATGATGCCAGGGTGGCGGCGTTTGAGCCCTACAAGCCGCCGGAGGGTGTCATTCCCGCAGAGCAACGCGACAGCGCGCTGGCAATGGACAGTACGCCTTATGAGACGTTAAACAGCTATAGCATGGGCTTTCAGTATGGTGGCTTCCGGGGCTATCCGTATCTTGCCATGTTGTCGCAAGCCCCGGAATACGCCAATGTCCACGCGGTCTTTGCCGATGAAATCACCCGGACAGGGATAAAAATCACCAGCAGTGCCGATGAGCCCGCGCTGGTTGAGCACATGGAAGACTTGTTAATCAAGTATGGCGTTAAGGACATCGTGCATCATGCCGTCTTCCATGACTCTCTGTTTGGAGTGGCGCATATCTATATTGATACCGGTGCGGATGACCATGAAAAGCAGAACCCGCTGTTCAAAGATCCGCGCAAGGTGAACGGCAAGTTGAAAGGGTTTCGTCTGGTTGAGCCGGTCTGGATGTACCCAGCGATGTACAATGCCAATGATCCGCTCGCCGATAATTACTATCGCCCGGATGCGTGGTTTGTTATGGGTAAAACGGTGCATGCCTCGCGTTTTATTGACCTGGTCTCGCGTCCCGTGTCGCAAATCCTCAAACCGTCTTACAACTTTGGAGGCCTGTCACTGACGCAGCTCATGGAGCCTTACGTCAATGCATGGGCGCAAATCCGCCAGGAAATTCCCAAGATCATCAAGGCGTTCACGTTATCTGGCCTGAAAACAGATATGGACGCCAGAATGCAAAATCCTGCTGAATTCAAACGCCGTATTGACCTGATGGCCGAGTATCGCAACAACCGTGGCGTGCTGGCGCTTGACAAAGAAGAGGAGTTTTTCCAGGTCAATACTCCCATGACCGATCTGGAAAAACTGGCCACCAATTACCAGGAGCAGTTGTGTATCCCCTCGCGGATGCCGGTGATTAAGCTGTTGGGCAATTTGCCCCCCGGGCTCAGCTCGAGTGGTCAGGGTGAGATCGATGTCTGGCATGAAACCGTGGCGGGGATCCAGGAGCGGGACGTTAGACCACTGATTAAAGCGATGCTGGATTACATTATGCTCGCTGAGTTGGGGGAAATTCGTGAAGAAATTGATTTCGAGTTTAATCCCCTGGAAGAGATGAGTGATATTGAGCTGGCTGATGTACGTCTGAAAAACGCGCAGGCACTCAGTACGTTGCAAATCGCCGGTACCATTGATACGGCAGACGGTCACCAGTGGTTGATGAATGACCTGCATTCCGGCTTCGGCTTCCTGAAGGACACGGAACATGAACAAGAGGAAGAATACGAAGAAGACGCTTGATCCGGTTCTGCCCAATGCCAGCATTACGTGCTGGTATGAGCGGACGCTGCGCCGCGATATCAGGGCGATGTCTCGTGAGGTGATAACGGCTATCCAGTCGGTTTTTAACGAGACGGGGATGGCAAACGATGCCAGCCCGGCGGCGCATTTTAGAACGTTGCTGCGCCAGCTCACCACGCGTTGGGGACGGCGCTTCAATCGATTATCGCAAGAGATAGCAAAGACCTTTTATGCACGTACACAAGGTCATACTGACCGGGCCCTGATAGTGCAGCTCAAGGCGATGGGCTTTGCCCTTGATTTCAACATGACCGCCGAGATGCACAATGCCTCAACCGCGATCATCGCCGAGAATGTCTCGCTGATAAAATCGATACCGCAGAACTATTTCACACAGATTGAGTCACTAGTGATGCAGTCAGTAGCACGCGGCAGCGATTTGGGTACCCTGACGCAGCAGTTAACCGAGCAATACCGCGTCACGGCGCGTCGGGCGCAGCTGATTGCACGAGACCAGACCCGCAAGGCCAATGCGACGCTGGCGGTTATCCGGCAACGTTCGCTGGGGATAACCAGGGGTATCTGGCAGCACACTGGTGCCGGTCAACATCCCAGGGCTGACCATGTGGCCGCCAGTGGCCGCGAGTTTGACCTCGCCAAAGGGTGTCTGATTAGCGGCGAATATCTTTTTCCCGGACAAAAAATTAACTGTGGCTGCATCTGGCGGCCCGTTCTCCCGTTTCAGGATTAATCCATGCCAATCAGAAATGAACGCCTTGCGATGGACTCCGCCCGCGAGGTGGACCGGTTCGGCAAGATGTTTGTGCGCGACAATCGCATCAGCAAGGCCACCATCAACGACTATTACGGGGAGGAAATCCCCGGCCATGAAAAACTTGGACTGCAAAAAAAGCGGCTCTATCGCCTTTTACGGGCCCCCGAGGAGCTTGAGCAGTCCACCGCCAGTTTTCGCGGTATTCCCGTGCTGCTGGGGCATCCCGAGAACAATAACACCCGGCCACTGGCTGAATTGGCGGTCGGCGCGGTGATGAACGATGTGCGCTATGAACATCCTTACCTGGTGGCCTCTATTGTGGTCTGGGATGCGGGTGCATAGGCCGGTATCGAAACCGATATCCAGCGCGAACTCTCCCCGTCATACAAGTACACGGCGGATATGACACCGGGTGAGTTTGAAGGTGAAAACTATGATGGGGTGATGCGCGATATTCACGCTTATCACCTCGCCATCGTACCGGACGGGCGCACGGGCCCGGATATTCTCGTCAATGACGCAAAACCAGAGGGTTTACCCATGTCAGAAGAAAAAGACACCTCGGCGCAGGATGATGTGCTCGCGGGTCTCAAGGAGCGCTTGCCAAACGCAAGCGATGAAGAATTACAGTCGGTTTCTGAGTTTATGGCTAAGCGCGCCGCAAAAGCCAATGACGAAGAGCAAGACAAAAAAGCCGATGATGAAGAGGACAAAAACGAAAAAGCGGATGACCAGGAGGACGATAAAAAAGCCAACGATGCGCGACCGCTGACCGCCAATGATGCGGCGATTATCGCCCGTCAGGCAACCGAACAGGGCCGTAAGGCGGCCTGGACGGACTTTATGGCGTTACGTCAGGCCGAGCGCGACTGTGCCTCCCTGATTGGTGAAGTCGCCTGTGATTCGGCCGAAGACGTGTACCGACTGGCGCTGGCGCAAGAAGGTATCGACACCCAAGGTGTTCACCCTTCCGCGTTGCCAAAAATGGTTGAAGTGCTGAAATCCCGGCCCTCACAACCGCCCACCGTGGCGATGGATGCCCATTCCGTTAACCGCGTAGACAGCTTCTTTGGAGGTCAATAATGGCATTTCAACAAAACGTCGAGCTGTATCCTGCTCCTGGGCGTGAAGGGGCGTTTGCCTCCTGTAATGATGCTTTCGCCGTACCGCCGCCGGCTGACGGGTTTCGGGCGGGGAAAAATGGCCTGAACATGGCTCGTTTCGCCTGGCGCGACACCACCAGTGATGTGCTTCTTAACAATACCGGCACCGGTAAACCGCTTGGCTTTGTTGGTAATGAGATGACCGGCATCATCGGCCTATTTGACGCGACCACCATGAAAATCAGTGCCGGTACCCACGTCTCCGTGTACATGACCGGGGATTTTTGGGCAAAAGCCGCGACTACCGCCGCCATTGGGCAGAAAGTATTTGCCGTACTGGCCGATGGCACCCTGAAAACCGGGGAGGCAGATGCCACCGTTGACGGTGCACTGGAAACCCCCTTCGTGGTCATGACCGCCGCTGCTGTCGGTGAAATATTCAAAATGTCGAGCTGGAGCTAACCATGTCAGGACTTACTCAACAGGATTTTCATGCGGTGATGAACCGCGCCAAGGCCGGTGGTGTGACACTGCCGGCGTCCGTCAGTCGCCTCTATCTGGCCAATGACGCGCAGCCGTTGCCTTCTACCGTCACCAACGGCGGTATTCCTGCTATCGTTGCCGGCGGCATTGATCCGACCATACTGAAAACCATTTTCGCACCAACGCGCGCGGCTGAAATTTACGGGGAACGCAAGCTGGGGGCCTGGGAGCTGGATTACCATCTGATTGGCCGCTCGGAATACTCAGGCGAGACCGTGTCTTATGGCGATTACAATAATAACGGCGCGAACCAGGTCAATATCCAATGGGAGAATATCCGCCAGTATCGTTACCAGAGCATGATCACCTATGGCGATCTGGAAGTGAAGCGTTACGGTTTGGCACTGGTCAATTATGTGGCTGAAAAGCAGAATGCCATTGCCAACACATTGAATATCGTGCGCAACAAGTTCGCTTTCTACGGCGTTTCAGGCGTGAACCACGGGGCGCTGAATGATCCGTCCCTGCCCACGCCGATTACTCCCGTGGCGAATGCCAGTAAGAAAACGCAGTGGAAAGATAAAACCATCCAGGAGCGCTACAACGATATTCTGGCGCTGTACGGCGATCTGGTCGGTCGCACTCACGGTGCCGTCGGAGATGGGGTAGATATGGCCTCGCCGTTAAAACTGGTGCTTTCTAACCAGGCGTCCGTCTACCTGAAAAGCGCTAATGAAAGCTTCAACACCTCGCTGGAAGACATGATTAAGAAAGCCTTCCCGAATCTGGTGATTGAAACCGCGCCGCAGTTCAGTACCGATGCCGGTGAACTGATGCAGATGTTCCTGTCGGAATGGGGTGGCCAGCCGTCATGCTATGTGGCCTTCTCGGAAAAATACCGCGCGCATCCGGTTATCACCCAGCCGTCAAGCTGGGAGCAGAAAGTGTCCGCCGGAACCTTTGGTACCGTCATTACACAGCCGATGCTGTTTGCTCAAATGTTGGGGATTTAATCATGGCACAAAAAATCATTGTGGGATGCCGCCTGCCACACGGTCTTAGCATCACGGTTGATGGCGTCCGCGTGACCTTTAGCGGTGCCAGTCGCGGCATTAAATCTGAAGAGGGGGTGTTTACGCCCTTCGGTGTGAATGGCTGTGGTATTACCCGTGATGTCGATGGCGAGTGGTTCGACACATTTTTGGGGCTTTACGCCGACGCGCCTTATGTCCAGAAGGGATTGATTTTTCAAATCAAGTCCGAAAACGCCATTCATGACACCACCCGTGAACGCAAAGGGGTAAAAACCGGCATGGAGCAGGTGGGGCCGAAAGACGGCGATGGTAAAGGTGCTGTCGTCACGGAGCGCGTGTAAATGGCGGCGGTCACGCTTGATATCCCCCGATTTCGGGCGTGGTATCCGCGCTTTGGCAACGTTACCAATGATGCCCTGGAACACCTTTTTGAGCTGGCCTGTATGGGGTTTGATAACAGCGATTTTTCGCTCGAATCAAACCTCGATAAACGCGAGCGCCTGCCGTATTTGCTGCTGGCCCACCTAGCCTATGGCCGCTATGGTGACGCGGACGGTCATGGTGGTGAGGGGGCTGTGGGACGTATCGGCAGCGCCAGCGAAGGCAGCGTCAGCGTCTCTTTTGATATTGGCGCTGGACTGCCCTTTGACGCCGTCTGGTATATGCAGAGCGAATATGGGCAACTCTTCTGGCAGCTGACCAAACCCTACCGGCTGTTTGCCTATTTCCCCGGCGAAACAGGAGGGGCACGTTGCGTAAGATGAAAGCCCTTCTTGACGCGCAGGAGAAGCAGCTTCAGTCACGCAGACTGAAAGTGGGCTTTGCCTCAGGCGCAACCTACCCTGATGGCACGTCGGTGCCGGTGGTGGCTTATACGAATGAGGTAGGACGACCGGAGAAAAGGCAGCCTCCACGCCCTTTTTTTCGTATTGCCATCGCTGAACATCAGGCGGACTGGGTGCGTACCTGTACTCGGGCGTTACGTGCCGGCGTAGACACCGATACAGCATTAAATCTGGTGGGCGAGCAGGCGGTTGCGGATGTGCAGGCCTCAATTCTGGCGCTGTCATCCCCACCATTGGCACAGAAGACCCTTTACCGGAGACGCACGCGACAAGCGCCGCCCAAAAACCTTAACGATGATCCTCTGGTTGATACACGTGTGATGTTAAACAGCGTCACGCACTGGGTAGGAGGCGAGGATGAACCTGCATAAGCTGGCCAGCCGGGCGATTGGCCGCGTCAATCCGTTTATTGAGGCGCGCGTACGTCGCGCGTCCGGGTGGACGGCATCACCCGGTGCCAGGCAGAAACCCCAATACCAGCCAGATCAGCGCGTCTCTATCCAGTTTCAGCCATTATCATCCGACGATCTGCAGCATGTTGACGGCCTGAATCTTCAGGGGATAGTGAAGTCCATTTACGTTGACGGCAATTTTTATGGGGCAGTACGCCGTGAGCAAATAGGCGGCGATCTGTTTCTTGTCAATGGCGAGACCTGGCTGGTTGAACAGGCAATAGAGCTGTGGCCGGACTGGTGCCGGCTCCTGGTCAGGAGGCAGGATGATGCAAGTGACCTTAACGCTGGATGATATCCTTGATGTGCTTCAGGCATTTCTGGTCGGCAACATCGGGATCGGTGAAGTCTGGTCGTCACAGGTTAACCGGGTCCCCATGCCCCATGGCGATGTCGCTATCATGACGCCGTTGTTCTTCAAGCGGCTAGGGACCACCTGGGCGACGAACCAGGATACCGGTAATACCGACAGCAGCACGGTGACGAAACACGTGCTACGCACCCTTGATGTTCAAATTGACCTTTACGGCCGTCATGCTGCTGAAAACGCGGTGATGCTGGAGACGCTGTTTCGTGATGGGTACGCCGTGGACGCTATCCATGCCCTTCATCCGGCCATAACGCCATTGTATGCCAGTGACGTTCATCAGAATGTGTTTAATACCGATGCACACCAGTACCTTGAGCGCTACATCGTCACCCTGACGATGCAGACCCAGATTGACATTATCATTCCGCAGGCGTTTTTTGACTGGGCGGCGGTATCGCCTTATCAGGCAGACCAAGAGACTTTAGCATGATCCCCTTACAACGCGATTTTTCTATTACCCCGGGCGTCATCAGTGCGGCAGGCACGGCGCTGGATATGACGGGCTTGTTGCTGACCGGCAATGACCTAGCCCCAACCGGTAGCGTACAGGCGTTTTCCACGCAGGCCGCCGTGGGTGACTATTTTGGCGCGGCGTCGGACGAATACACGGCAGCCGGACTCTATTTTAACGGTTACGACAACGCCACAACACGGGCGAGTACGCTACTGATAGGCCGCTTTGTGACTGACGAGGCCGGTGCGTCGGCCTGGTTGGTCTCGGGCAGTTTCAAGGGCCAGCCCGTGACGGCATTGCAAGCGGTGAGCGGTAAGCTCAAGCTGACGGTTGACGGCCAATCCGTGACCAGCAGTGATATCAATCTGAGTGCAGTGACCAGCTATGATGCGGCCGCCGCCGCCCTTGAAACGGCGATAGGCAACAAGGTGTCAGTCAAATGGTTATCGGTCCAGCAGCGTTTTCGCGTCAGCAGTGTAAAAGCGGGCGCAGACAGCACGATAATCTTTGCATCGGGGAGTGCTGCCGCGGCACTGAAATTGACCGCTGACAGCGGTGCAGCGTTGTCTCAGGGCGCTGCCCCCTCAGTGGTTGCCGACACGATGGATACCTTGACTCGAGCGCATCAGAACTGGGTATTGTTTACTACGCTGTTTGCGCCGACCACAGCACAAAGCCTGGCGTTTGCTGCCTGGGCGACGCAGCAGAACTACCGTTTTGGCTATATCGCCTGGGATAATACTTCGGCGGGAACGATAGCCAATAACCCCGACTGTCTGGCGCATCAGATAATGACGGTGAACGGCTATCAAAACGTTGCCATGATGTACGGCGATTACCGCTATGCCATGACGGCGCTGGCGTATGCGGGCTCACTGAATTTTGACGCCACCAATGGCCGCGTCTCCTATAAATTCCGCGCGTTCTCGGGTCTACCTGCGAATGTCACCGATGGCACCCTCGCCGATGCGCTGGCGTCAAACGGTTACACCTATTACGGTACGTTCGGGGCGAACAATATCGTCTATCACTATGCCTCAGACGGGGCCATCAGTGGTGCGTTTAAATGGCTCGATACCTTTCTGTGCCAGGTGTGGATCAACGCCAACCTGCTCGGGGCTTTCGCCACTGTTTTCACACAGAACCAATCGTTTCCCTTTAATGAAAAGGGGTATACCGCCTTGCGGGCCTGTGTGATTGATGTGGCGCAAAAAGCCCTGAACTTTGGTGCGATCCGCACCGGGATCACGCTGGACGCCTCACAGCGCCAGCAGGTGAATAATGCCGTCGGTAAAGAGATTAGTAACACGCTTTATGCTGAGGGATGGTACCTGGCTATCCCGCCACAGAGTGCCACGAACCGCACCGAGCGCAAATTAACCGGGGCAGTCTTTTTCTATACTGACGGTAGCCTTATCCAGCATATCCGCCTCGCCTCTCTCGACGTTATGTAAGGATAATTCATGCTTACGAATATTACCAGTGCCAATAGCGCACTGCGCATTGTGGTGCCCGAGTTTTACCCAGGGGGCTTCGATGTAGACGATTACGCCGCTGACAGCATGTTTGAAACCGCCGCGCTTGAAATGGCTGAAGATCTGATGTCCGCGGACGGCAAGTACCACGCCGGTTTTGTCTTCAATCCGACCGAGTTGACGCTCAGCTTGACGCCGACCTCGTCAGCCGCGACGCGGTTTGATAACTGGTATGCCGCCCAGCGCGCCGCTATCACGATCTTCGCCTGTAATGCCATCTTGTCCATACCGGCCCTGGAAGCCAAATACAGCTTCGTTAACGGGGTGCTGTATTCCTGGCCCCCAGCCCCAGTAGGGCAACGTATTCTTGGCGCGCGCCAGGCCGTTTTTCATTTTGAGTCGGTGACCCGGAGTGCCCTGTAATGCGAAAAACACATGAGTATGTCGTGAAAGAGCAAAACCGTGATGCGGGCAAGGTGTTTATCATCACCGAAATGTCCGCCGTGGCGGGCGAAGATTTGGCTGAAGAGATGTTCAGAGTCATGGGCCAGTCACGTTTTTACAGCATTCCGCCCGAGGTGGTGCAGATGGGCACGGCGGGGTTGGCGACAGTCGGCCTGGCGGCCCTTGCCAATGCAGATCGTGAGGCGGCCAGGCTTATCAGCCAGCGACTGTTGTCCACGGTGAAAATACGGATTGAGCATGAGGGCAAGGTGATAGAGCGGGCGCTAGATCCTGATAATGATTTTGAGGAGATTTCTACCCTGCGCGCGCTTAAAGATAACGTTTTCAGGCTCAATTTCGATTTTTTAACCGTCGCCGCCGAATCGACTACCCCTGCCTGAGAGACGGCGGCAGTCCCTCGTCACTGGTCACGACCCGCAATATCTCCCCGCATATCGCTGCCGTGGTGCGTTCAGGTAAAGCGCGCTTGATTGAGCTGCAGCGGGATTACAGCGTGAAAGATCTGTGGGATTTTTTGGAAATGATAGCGGTGGAAAGCCATAACCACGCTGCCTGGCAGCATTACAGCGAGGTCAACCATGGACGTCGATGAGTATGTCTATGTCTACCGGGTAGACGCCCGCGATTTTCTTAACAACAAAAAGAAAATCGTCATTGCCCTGGATGATCTGGATAAACACTTGGTACACAGTGGAAAACAGGTCAGTGTGCTCAGTAAAAAGGTGGCCGCCAGTGGGCGGGAGGGGGTCAACGCCTTTTCTGCGCTATCCAAGGCGGCGTTGGGTTTCTTTGGCGCTTCCCTGACGCTTGGCGGCATAACGGGCCTGCTGGGCGGCATGTCGCGCACCCTGACCCAGCTGGGAAATCAGTCTGCCTTATCTGGCTATCCCGGCACAACGCCTTGATGGGCTGTCTCGTGCCGCAGAAGCCGCCGGCAGCAGTACCGGCGCATTGATGACGCAGCTAAAAAACCTGCGCGATTCACAGGCATGGCTACGTGCCGGTATTACGGATGTCAATGACTATACGCTGGCGTTATCACAGCTACAGGGCGTCACCGGGGTAGACATTATCGGTGCGACATCGCCCGATGAGGCCTTCGCGCGTGTTGGCCAGGCATTGCGATCGCTCAAAAACGCCGATCTGCGTCTGCAATACGCTAACCGGCTCGGACTCGACGCGGGCTTGCAACGCAGCATTAACGACCAGACATTTGACCGTAACGCCAGCACATTTACCCGCAATTCACGTTTGACCCCCACGCTGATTGCCCAGGCACAACGGGTCAATGCCCAGCTCGAAGATCTGAAGCAACAGATGGGTATTTTAAGCCTGCAGGCGTACGACGCCATTATCCCGATAGCCGAAGCGCTGATGCCCATACTGAAAGACCTGATTAAATATGTTGCCGATCATGGCGATGATATTGCGGCCTTTTTCAAATCAGGGGCGGCAGGCATCCAGAACTTTACGGCGGCGGTCGGCGGTGCGGAAAATGCCATGAAGCTGCTGCTAGCAGCCTGGGTAGCGGTCAAAGCAAAAGGATTATTGACGGGTGGCGCGGCGGGAGCGGCTGGCAGGGCAGGGGCCCTCGGAGCGGCCCTCACGGCAACCGGCGCGTATGTGACCACCGCATCGGGCGTGGAGGTGTGGGAGCGACTCAAGGCATTAAAAGACGGACGACATTATGGCGGGATCGCCACACAAAGCGAAGAGATGCGTGAGCTTGCACGGCTGAAGCGTCACAATCTGGCGGTAAACAGCGCTCAGGTTGAACAGCATGCACAGTCTGCTCGCCTATCGAGGGGGATCCGCAACAACAATCCCGGCAACATTGAGTTTAGGGGGCAGCAGGGGGCGACGGGGAGTGATGGGCGCTATGCCATCTTCGAGACACCCTACACGGGGATCAAGGCGCTATCGGGACAGTTGATGCGCTATTACAGCGGACAAACCACCGGGCGGCCATTGCGCACCGTTAACGATATTATCTCTACGTGGGCACCGGCCGGTGAAAATAATACCGCCGCCTATCGAGGGGGATCCGCAACAACAATCCCGGCAACATTGAGTTTAGGGGGCAGCAGGGGGCGACGGGGAGTGATGGGCGCTATGCCATCTTCGAGACACCCTACACGGGGATCAAGGCGCTATCGGGACAGTTGATGCGCTATTACAGCGGACAAACCACCGGGCGGCCATTGCGCACCGTTAACGATATTATCTCTACGTGGGCACCGGCCGGTGAAAATAATACCGCCGCCTATATTACGCAGGTCTCCAAGGCGCTGGGTGTTGAGGCGCATACGCGACTTGACCTTAATGATAACGCCGTGATGCAAAAACTGGTGTCGGCCATTATTCGGCATGAAAACGGCACTAACCCTTATGACGCATTGACCCTTGCCAAGGCGGTAGCAGACAGTCGTACCGACAATCCGCAGATGGCAGCGTACTACCCGCAGCAGCAACGCGCTCTCCAACAGGCGCAGACGGTCAATCATAGCCAGCGTGTCAGCCATACCGTAACGGAAAATCATATTCAGAACGTGAATGTGACGACGAACACGGCACAGGCTGATGTGCTGCTCGAGCAGATACAGCAAAAGGCGCGCCAATCGCAGCTGACCGCGCCGTATATCAGCGGCGTCATGCCGTAAAGGGGGCCCTATGGCGTTCGTTAATCGCAATATACTGAATATCAATGCCGCCACCCTGTTCAATGCCTTGGGCGGTGGCAGTCCACTCAGTATCATCAACAGTATCGTCGGGGCGTCTTACCGTATTCTAAAGCATAAGACGTCAGAAAACGCATTAAGGTTTGATGGCGTCGTGGCGCTGCAGCCCACCAAAGGGGCAAGCATTCTTACTGCACCCGTGGCCCAAGGCCAGTACGGTGCCTTCAACAAGATCCAGTCGCCCGGCAAGCTGACAGTCAGGGTGGCGATTAACGGCTTTACCGGATATGCCTGCTCAATACCAAATCTGGCTAACCTGACGCTGACCAGCCAAAGAGATATCCTGGCGGCCATCGACGACATGATCGCCAATACCGATCTGTACGATATTGAAACACCGAAAGAAACGTTTGTCAGCTATGATCTGGTGGGCAAGGACTACAGCGTGACGGCAAGAAACGGCGTCACCTTGCTGGTCGTGGATCTATTTTTTCAGGAAGTGATACAGGCGACCGAGGTCGTGCTGTCCTCCCCGGCGACGCGTAACCGCCCTGCCGCCAATGCCACGGCGAAGAGTGCCAGTGCGGTCACTGAATCGGTACCCGGTAATACCCGCAGTGTGAGTTTGGATACAGTGAAAGCGGTACGGACATCACAGGCACGCAGCGGGCAGCCTGTTCCCGCGCCGGGCTTTACCAGCGCACTCAAGACAGTCGGGCAATCGCCGCAGGCGGTCGGTAGCGCCACCGGTAACGCCCTTCGTCAAGATATTCACGCTATCGCGCAAGGACTTTTCTGATGCTGGAGATGTCACTTAGCCCCCTGAAGGCCCAGCAGTTTACTGTGGGGCTGGCGGGGCAATCCTGCCTTATCCGCCTGTTTCAAATGCCCAACGGCCTTTATCTGGATTTGACGGTAGAGGGCAAGCCGTTGCTTCAGGGGATCCCCTGCCTGAATATGAGCCGTCTGGTGCGATATGGTTATCTGGGCTTTGCCGGTGACCTGTTTTTTTCAGACCGGGAAGGGACGGAGGATCCGGTTTGGTCACAGCTGGGCGATCGCTTCCGGCTTTTTTATCTGACGGCGGATGAACTGAATGTATGAGCATAAAACATTAAGTGTGCGTTTTACGCTGACTCAGGGGGCTTTCGATAACCACAATACCGATGAAATTACCCTGAGCAACGTCAAGGCGCAGGTGATCATGCGCGCCTGTACCGGAATACAGGGTTTTACCGCCGAGATCACCCTGCGCGGGTTGTCGCTAACACTCTTGTCGATGCTCTCCAGCAAGGGGCAAGGTATCTATACTGGCTCACCGGACACGCTGCGGATCGGCCTTTATCATAAAGACGGGCAGATTTTTCAGGGAGGCATTGTGTCGGCGTGGGCGGATATGAATGCCGCTCCAGAGCCGGCCCTTCACCTCTATGCGGTGGCCGCGCTGGCGGCAAGACAGCGGGCGGCGGCCCCCTTTACCCATCAGGACGCAGTGAAACTGACCCGTATGCTGAGCGCCATCGCCCGTGCCGCCGGTATGGGGGTGGATCTGCACGATGTGTCCGGTGTGGCCAATAATCCCTATTACGAGGGCAGCCCCTTTGAGCAACTGATCCATATCTGTCTCGATTACCGCCTCAGCGCCTTTGTGGATGAGCAGAATACGTTTCATGCCTGGGTAAAACAACGTGATGGCCTGCGTCCGCACATCAGCCCGGCACATGGCCTGATTGGTTACCCGGTCTTTACCCCCCGCGGGATCCTGTTTAATACCGTCTACTCCCCGATGCTGAGTGTGGGCAGGGCGGTTTATCTTGAGACTGAATTACCGAATGCCACAGGCAACTACATTATTTTTGCCGCCGATCATGTGCTGACCACCTGGAGCGAAGGCGGGGTGTGGCAAACGGTCTGCCAGGCAACCAAGGAGAGTGTCACCGATGACAACGCCGTATATCAGCGCGGAATACAGCAATAGCGATGCGGGCAGTATTGAATTTATGATTGAAAAAATGCTGTCCGGCAAGGTGTTTATTGAGCTGGCGTGCGTCAATGCCTGTGATCCGGCGGCACAAACTGTCGATGTGACCCCGCTGGTTAACCGCGCCGATCCCGAGGGCAAACCGATAACGCACGGCACGGTCTACGGTGTCCGTTTCCTGCGCTGGCAATGTGGCGGGAGTGCTATCATCATGAACCCGGAGCCGGGGGATATCGGGCTGTTTGCCGTCTGTGACCGGGATATCAGCCTGGTTGTCGCCAACCGCAGGGGGGCGTTGGCGGGTAGCCAGCGTCGCCACTCGCGCACGGACGGTGTTTATCTGGGCGGTCTGCTGAATGCCTTTCCAACGCAATATCTGGAGCTGGCGAAAAACGCGATCAATATCGTTACCCCCAATCCGGTCAATGTTTCTTGCCACCATGCCACCCTCAAGGCCCCGGAAGGGGTGACCATTGATACGCCGCTCGCGGCCTTCACGGGGGATATCGTTGACCATGCCGGCAGTAATAGCGTGTCGCTCAAAGACTTGCGCGACCATTTTAATGCCCACCGGCACGACGTACAGGGTGTGGAGAGCGGCAGCAGTCGCGTCACGTCTGCACCGCCCGATATTCCGACGGAGTAAGCATGCTAACACAATCACTGAAATTGAATTCACAGACGTGGGATATCACGCTGGACGGGGCCGGTCATCTTGCCACGGTGTCCGAGGCGGCCGCAGTGGCACAGGACGTGGCGAGCGCCTGTAAAACGTTTTTAGGCGAGGTGTGGTTCAATGACAAGCTTGGCATACCGTGGATGAGTGAAATACTGGGTAAGCCCACCACGACCACCTTTATCCAGGCGCAGCTTGAACAACAGGCGATGAGACTGCCCTACGGGGCGCTGGCCAGAGCCACAGTAATAGCCCATCGTGATAAGCGCGGGGCCAGCGGCGTTATCGCGGTGGTCGATACGCATGGAGAAAGCAGCCAGGTGTCTTTATGAACGAGAAAACCTTAACGACTGCGGTACCGGGCGTCACGCTCACCTCAGCGGGTCTGGCTATTCCCGATATTGCCGATGTGCTGGCGGGTCGCCTGGCGGATTTTGATGCTGCGCTGGGCGGTGGCATGAGTCGCGAACTGACTACACCACAGGGGCAGATAGCCAGCAGCGAAGCGGAAATCATTGCCGAGGTGTATGACCGGCTGCTGTGCCTGTTTAACCAGATTAACCCGGATTATGCCGCCGGGCGTTTTCAGGATGGCATCGGGCGGCTTTATTTTCTGACGCGCATTGCCGGACGGGGCACCCTGGTGACGGCGACCTGTAGTGGCGCGGTGGGGGCGGTCATTCCCGCGGGCAGTCTGGCGCAAGATACGCGCGGCTATCAGTATGTTGCGGTCAATGCTGCCACCCTGCCCGCGAGCGGCAGCGCTGAGGTGCTGTTTCAGAATACGACCCAGGGGCCGATCCCCTGTGGTGCCGGGGAGTTAATCCAGATTTACCGGGCAGTACCGGGTTGGTCGGCCATCACGAATCACGCCGCGGGCGTGTTGGGCAATGAGGTCGAAGGCCGTACGGCGTTTGAAGCGCGCCGGCGTCGTTCTGTCGCCGCGAATGCACGCAATCTGGATGTGTCTCTTCAGGCGGCGCTCTTGGCGGTGCCCGGCGTGACCGACGCCTATGTCTGGTCAAATCGCAAGAGCGAGGCCGTGACAAGGGGTGCGACGGGATTTTCCGTGGCCCCGCATTCGGTCTACATTGGTGTTTATGGCGGTGCACAGGCCGATATTGCCCAGGCTATTTTCAACAACAAGGCACCCGGTTGTGAGATGAACGGCGATACGCATTACACCGTTCAGCATACCGAGGGCTACAGCCCACCATATCCCGAATACGCCTTGCAGTGGCAGACGGCAAAGCCCACCACGGTGTCTTTTCGGGTGACGCTGCAAAATCAGCGCACAGAGCTGCCCGCCGATACCGATAGTCGTATCCAGCAGGCGATTATCAAGACCTTTACCGGGCAGGACGATATCAACGCCGCCGCGACCATCGGGGCGCTTATCCCTGCCGGGCGGTTTTATGCCGGTGTGGCGGCGGTTGACCCGGTCAGGCTGAATATTGCAGTGATAGAGTTATCGCTGGACGCTCAGCACTGGTCGTCGGGGGTGACGCTGGGCATTGACCAGGTGCCGGTGACGTCAGAGACGGCTATTCAGGTGGTGACGGCATGAACTACCTGAAGACGATACAGGCGCAGTATGCGGCATCACCGGCATTAAATGCTGTGATAGCCACCTTTGAGCAGGCCGTCAGTCTCGAGCGCTTTACCGACACCTTTTTAACGGCGGTATGGGACATCGAGACGGCACAAACCTATGGTCTGGATATCTGGGGAAAAATTGTCGGCGTGTCGCGCTATCTGACGGTGGAAGATACCCCGGATTATCTGGGCTTTGACGAGGCTGAAATTACCACCATTGACGGTTACCCGCAGCCGTTCGATGTGTCACCGTTTTACGCCGGGCTACAACCCTCATCGGTGGTCAGATTAACCGATGACGCCTACCGCAAGCTGATACGGGCAAAAGCCTTTAGCAATATTACCGATGCCACCATCCCGTCGATTAACCGCTTTTTGCGCATTCTGTTTACTGACCGGGGCAAGGTGTACTGCACCGACGGGCGGGATATGACCATGAACATTGTGTTCGAGTTTCCGCCGACGCCGTCTGACCTGGCGATACTGAAAACGCTGGCAGTGATGCCGGTCCCGAGCGGGGTAGAGGTGAGATTTATCATTGCGCCGACGCCCAATCTGGGCTTTGCGGCAGACACCTATCCGATGGATGAGGGCACATTTTACTGAATGACCTGCGACATGCAGGTTTTTTTATGGGAGTTTACATGAAATCCAGCCATACCCCCACCAAACACGCGATACCGTTCGGGCAGAACGGCAACAAGCGTGATATCCCGCAGGACACCAAAACCGGCAGCGGTGAGGCCTCGTTGAGTCTGGGCTTTCCGCCTGAAACGATGGTGCCCAAAGTCTCAGGTGGCATTCCGCCCAGCGGCAAGGACTTTAACGGTATCCTCAATGAGCTCTCGGCGATGGGGCGCTGGGCCAATGCCGGGGCGGGCTACCCGTTTGATGCGGCGTTTGCCAAAGCCATCGGCGGTTACCCCGCCGGTGCGAAAATTCCGAACGCGGAGAACAGCGGCTTCTGGCTGAACACCGTCGATAACAATCTGGATAATCCCGAGGTGACAGACGGCCGGCTTACAGGCTGGGTACCGGCAGAAAACTACGGTATTGCCACGCTATCCGGGTTGTCAAAAGCGGATGTAACGCTGACTGCATTGCAGGCAGCTAAAGCGCGTATCGTGCTCTCTGGCGACCTGAAGGCCAATGTAGCGGTTATCTTCCCCGCGTGGCAAAAGAGCTGGACGGGGGTGAATCAATGTACGGGCAGTGGCTCGCTGATTTGTCGTACGAAAGCGGGGGTGGGCGTTGTGGTGCCCAAGGGTGAGTCGAGAGAGATTGTTGGCGACGGCAGTGGCCTTGTGCAGCGTATCGTAAATGCAAGCACAACAGTTGCGGGCATTACCCAACTCAGCAGCGCCACAGACAGCGAGACGCTGACTGCGACACCAAAAGCTGTTAAGGCGATAGCTGATACTCTCAGCGGTGGCCGTCTGCTGAATATCCAGTCCTTCACCCACAGCGGCACCTATACCCCCATACCGGGGACACGGAAAGTCCGCGTGAAATGCTGGGGCGCAGGCGGAGGCGGTGCGGGCATGTCCAAACAAAATCGGGGTTCGGTGTCCGGCGCGGGCCGGAGCCTATGCCGAAGCGTTACTGGATGCAACGTCGCTTTCGTCCGTGAGCATTGAAGTGGGTACTGGCGGCGCCGCCGCGCCCGCCGGCGTTTCACAGGATGGCGGCAATGGCGGTAGGTCGTCTTTTGGTACGCAGGTCACCTGTGGCGGCGGCGCAGGCGGTATAGTTGGGCAAGGTTTAGCCAAAGGCGGCGAGCCCTCAGGTGGAAACGTAATGATGGTCGGAGGGCAAGCCGGACAAGGTGGCACTTATACATCAGATATATTAAGTAATGGTGTTGGCGGGGCATCTTTTGGAGGTTATAACGCTTTACCACACGTTTCATTAAAAGGTGATGATGGATCTTTTCCGGGAGGAGGTGGAGCTATAGGGTCATACGTTAATGATGATACCCAGTATGCTGCCGGGAAAGGTGGAGATGGTTTCATTATTTTAGAGGAATATTCATGATGAAAGATACAGGCTCGTATGCTTTGATACCAGAGGGTAGCAATCGAGTTGAAAATATTATTGTCGCCAGCGATGATTATCAACGCAAAGGCTATTACACCATCCGCTATGACGATACTATCTTTTGTCAGCCAGGAATGTTTTATGATAAAAAAAGTGGTATTTTTTATGATGATAAAAGCTTTACAAAAATAAATAAAATTAGTGTTGTTGAAAGGGGTCACTGACCCCTTTGTCGATTAGGTAGACTTGAAACTTTATCTCAGACTTTTTGTTTTTATTTTCTATATTTTCGCTGGTAAATCTTATGAGTTCTTTTATCTTTTTAAGCTTGCAATTTTTGTATTGCCATAATCCTACGCCATTAAGTCCATAACTATTATTTTCCTCTGTTTTGTAATCTATTTCAGGTATAATATAATTGTTTTTGTAGGATGAAATAAAGTATGGTGATGCGACAAACTCAAATGCATTATACATATTTTCTGCTGATTTTATGTCCTCTATTTTTTCAAGTATTGCTACTTTTTTGTAATCTGAGGAAATAAACACTTTCCCATCAGGGAAAAAGTAAATTTCTTGCATGTTTTGAAAATCTTGAGAGACCGGTATTCTTTTTACTTCTGTCAATTCTTTGTTGTTTTTTGTAACAAGGATTTCTGGTGTTGATTTTGATGAAACATAGTATATGAACACATCATGAATCGTAAATGATCTTATTTCAAAATGATTATCATTAGCAGAAAGCGAATATGGAAGCTTTACATGTGAATCTATCTTTGCTTTGTCATCCTTTATCGATATACGCCAAAAATCTCCGGTTGTTGCCGACAATAACATAAATTGATTACGTTCTTTGTCAAAAATTGTTCTATGAGTACGCCTTCCTAAGTTATCTATAGATGTGACTTCTTTGAAATCCTTCCCTTCAAAAGTGTAGAATACTATTCTACCATGTTCAGTATCTTCAGTTGCCCAATATTTTCTCCCATCATATGCCAGAGTATGAGATGAAAATTTGTTCTCCATTGTTTTCCAGTTCGATAAGTTTTCATCTAATTTATCATTCCACAGGATTCTACTATGCCAGCAATCAACTAGAAACCATTTATTATCGATATTAACCATGTATGTTGGCGCATAAACAGTATTTATCCATAAATTCTCTGATATTTTTTTTCTTATTTCATTTTTTGACTTTTCAAAATCTTGATTAAATTCATGGCTAGAATGCAGAGCGGATACTACTGAAGAGGCAATAAGACGTCCAGCATCTACACTGCTCTTCCAGTGGACACCACAAATAATTCCATATTCACCGATTTTATATCCTCGTTTTAGTATTTCCTCTTTTCTTTCTGGATATATTTCAGATAGTATCAAGGCAAGTGCCCAACCAGTAGCAGAGTGACCAGATGGATAATCACCATTTTTTTTAAGAGAATTTTCTTTTTCTGGTGTGCATGAATGAGTGTTAAAGTATACGAAAGGCCGCTGTCTGTTGTAGTACTGTTTTGTGTTTTTTACCACCTGGCTATTAATCAAGGCAACAACAGAACGTAATAGCTCCACTGTCTTAGGTGTGTTTTCCTCAGTTATCTTGAAGCCTACTGCATCTGAAAATAATTCATCAATGTTATTCGAATCAGTGATTTCTATGGCCTCATTCCAATCTGATTTTTTTGATGCGATTTCTGGGCGAACATACACACTTTTATCTGCATTGAACGCTGCGCTTTTTTCTTTTGGTGGAGGTGGTAAGATATAAAGGCTATTAGGAATTTGTTCGCTAGACAGATAAGTGTTGGCAAAGCTTAAGTTACTTATCAGTAGTGTTAATAACGTTATTCTCTTCTTCAATTTTATTTTTTCCTATCTCTAAATAGAGTGAGAGCGCAACCTTTAGCAAGACAGATATCGATAGTAAAAATTAATGCTAGAGAATCTACTAACTCAACAAATCATCCAGCTCAAGGTCGGAGAGACCGGTAAACTGTTTCACCGCACTCCGAGTTAGGCCACTGTTGAGCATATGTTGGGCGATCTTGAGCGAGGCAAGCTTTTCACCTTTTTCTATGCCTTTCTGCTCGCCAAGCTGGATGCCTTCTTGACGCCCGAGTTGGATGCCCTTCTGGATGCCCTTAGCTTCAAGCTGCTCTGCAATGGTCATGATGTCCTCCCGGTAGTCTGTTGCTTTGGTGGCGATATGCTGTAGGAATTGCGCCTCATCCGAAGTATTTCCGCGTTCTGCAATATAGTACATCAGGCTACGGAACTGCTCTTTCGGTATCGCCCATAGATTCAGCAACCGAGCGATATCAGCGGCTAGTTCTAACATGTCCCGAGTTCGGATGTGCTTCTGCACTAACTCTAGCAGAGCTACCCGCCGATGAGACAGTATTTCATCATCCGGCATAGCAGTGATATCAACCAGCGGGAATGCTTGCCTGTAGACTGATTCTGCCTGTTCAGGGTCAGCAAAGCAATCCAGCCATTGGGTGCTGTACGGATACGGCGACGTGGTGCCGTGGTAGAACAGCAACGGAATCACCACCGGCAAAGAGTCATTACCTTGCTCAAGGTGCCGCTGCATCGCGGCGACGGCATACCGCATCAGGCGAAACGCCATCAGCTTTTCCGGTCGGCTCTGGTGCTCGACAAGGCAGTAGACGTAACCATCATGGCCCGTCGTGGTCTTCATTGAATATAGCATGTCCGAGCATTGGTTCTTAAGGTCGTCTTCGATGAAGCTGCCCGATTCCATCGCCAGAGTGCTGAAAGTGCACCGCTCCCGCAGATGTGGCGGCAGATGAATTTCCAGAAAGTCCCCGAGCGACGGCGATATCGCCGAGAAACTTTTTGAACAGGGCGTCGTGTTGGGATAGTGAGGATTTTGTCATCGGTGGAGTATACCTTGCTCAGGTTGCGGTATGCCATCGAAATCCCCGGCCTTCAGGGCGGGGAGCAGTCAACGCAAAATATCATCAACACGAATCAATCCATTTCTGCTCAAATATTCCATAGCACGGGAATGTAACTTGCTGTCTGGTCTTGCATTTCTAAGTGAGTGGGCTAATCGCTTAACCCACATTGTCAATTCGTCCACTTGATTAGCGCTTTTCACTAGCGCAAGAGCCATATTTTCGACATTTTCACTAGTACAGACTCGTCCCCGGTTTTCTGCGTGAATTGTGTCGAATGGCTTGTAATTTGCATTCCTGCATAGTTCCACTATTTCCTGCAGGAATTCTCTGGTCAATGTTGATTCACTCAATGCTTATCTCCTTAACATCCTGCCCGCTGAGAGCGGTTTTTTTGTGCCTGAAAAACGTAAGCCCCGACTGTTACAAGCAGTGCGGGGCTTTTTCATGTCTGGTTTTGGTATCGATACTACGGTCAAGGAGGTCGTGCGTGAATTATAAACGAATTTTGCTGAGGTTGACTATGAAAAATGGTGAATTAATTTTCTTCATCACTCAGGCCGTGCATTTGAGTTCCTGTGCGCGGAAACGCTCGTTTAAAGGCTCTGTCGAATTCTGTTTTGTTCCTTGAGCTTGATAGTATGCCTACCACCTGCCATAAGTGTGCCCTAAATATAGGCATACCTACGTTCTCTGTTAGGAACTGGAACATCTTATATCTCCGCTTGCCATTGGCATATACAACAGGGTTCTGCTCATCAAGCATATCCAAAACAGCGCCTTTACTTAACGCTAACGGCTCGTATATATATTTTCGGGTAAATTTTCCGAAGAACTGAGGGTGACGCACTGGGGTCTTCTGCGTCAATCCGTAGAGGCGATAGAAACCATCCGTAAATTGTTTCGGAAATTCTTTTGAGTATTCTTTGACCTGTTCTCTGATAAAATCCTGGAATAAGGTGCGGTATTCGTCTTGACGCTTTTCGTCTATATGACCTGTAGCCTCATCGACAAGGGCAACAATGCCCACCTCTGCAAGACCTCTCATCACAATATCAGCCTGAACTGAAATCGGTATTTGAGAAGGTAGAAGAGTATTGCCATTATCTCTCATTTTGAGATAAACGTTGCAAATCTTTGGCAGCAAAGACGCCTCAATACCGTATGCTGGTGAGGCCCCTTTGTTGCTTTTGAAAAGTCGGCGCCGGGCAAGACCTTCCAATAATTCGTTATTAATGAATGGTTTAATGTTTTTTGCTGAAAGAAAAACAGGTAAATAGGCGCAATCTGGATTATTTTTCATTCTCTTCCAGTGTGATCCACCTCGCTTACCGCCAAATGCCTTGGTTATAGCTCTTTCTGAAAGCACTCGCGATCCATCTTCCAGAACGGCACACTGTATGGTCATATCACCTATTGTTATGTTGCCAGCTTTCTTAGCAACCTCTACGCCATCGTCAGTTTCCCATCTTGCTGCCGCTGCTTTTTTTGCAATCTCAGTACGTTGTTCCTGTGTTAGGGACTCTGCACGGGCTACCCCACCTTTAGCTCTCCCCATGCATTCTTTCTTTTCTGTTACCACAAGCAAGCACCATTTTTAAAAAACATGCTTGCATGGTAACTGCCCTATTTGAGTTTAGCAAGTACGTTTATAATTTTTATGCTTGCAGCTGTGTAGATATTTTAAGAAAGCCACCTTCCCCGGCCCTCAACGAGCCGGGGTTGTTGTCAGTGCCTCTGCGCGAACTGGCCGAGCTCGGACTTATGCCAGCGAGTCAGGGTATCGGTGAGCATGAAGGTGTTGCTCTGGCTGGCTTCAAGAAGCAAGCTATCGATTTCACCCATCACGCTATCTACATTCTCCCGCTTGCGCACCAGTTGACGAATGGTTCGCCTCTCGGCCTCTACCATAGCAGATTGCAGGCGTTCTATAACAGCCCATATGCGTTCGCATTCTCGGGCGATATGCGGGATGTGACGGACTTCCATCGGCTGGGGTGAGGGAAGTCCTGTGACTTCGCGCTGGGCGTACCAAATGCCGTTACTCCATGCCTGCTTGAAGCGGAAGTTATGGCTCATGTGCCAAATCAGGCGGGCGA
>NZ_JBLKSS010000325.1:0-5318 GCF_047607725.1 Sodalis sp. (in: enterobacteria)
GAAGGTGAAAACGGTCAAATACTTCCGTGAACTGGAACAAGACAATCTGAACACCGCCGACTAACCTCCCGGAGCTGACTATGCATGCTTTAACCAACGGCCGCATCTATACCGGCAGCGAGATTCTCGATCACCACGCACTGGTGGTCGCGGACGGCGTTATCGACGCCATTTGCCCCGCCGACAGCCTGCCTGCCGGCATTGAACGCCGTGATCTGGCCGGTGCCGCGCTGGCGCCCGGTTTCATCGACCTGCAGCTTAACGGCTGCGGCGGCGTGCAGTTCAACGACAGCCTGGCGGCGCTGTCTGTCGAAACGCTGGAAACAATGCAGGCCGCCAACCAGCGCTCCGGCTGCACCAGTTTCCTGCCGACACTGATTACCAGTACCGATGAATTTATGCGTCGGGCGGTGGAGGTGATGCGCGCCTTTTTGGCGCAGCATAAACATCAGGCGCTGGGGCTGCATCTGGAAGGCCCGTACCTCAGCCCGGCCAAGAAAGGCACCCATGACCCGGCGTTAATGCGCGCACCAACGGAAGAGATGGTAGAATTCCTTTGCGCGAACAGCGATGTGATTAGCAAAATGACCCTGGCCCCCGAGCAGGTGGATCCCCAGATGATCCGTCGGCTCAGCGATGCCGGTATCCGTGTTTCCATCGGCCATTCCAACGCCACCTATGATCAGGCCAAGGCGGGTTTTGCCGCCGGCATCAGCTTCGCCACCCATCTGTTCAACGCCATGCCACCGCTGGTCGGACGCGAACCGGGGGTCATCGGCGCCCTGTTCGACGCCCCCGAAATCTACTGCGGCATTATCACCGACGGCCTGCACGTCAACTGGGCCAACGTGCGTAACGCCAAACGTATCAAGGGCGATCGCCTGGTGCTGGTCACCGATGCCACCGCACCGGCGGCCGGCACCGAGAATATTGAGCTGTTCATTTTTGCCGGCAAAACAATATACTATCGCGATGGCCTGTGCGTGGATGAGCACGGTACCCTCAGCGGCTCGGCGCTTACCATGATTGAAGCGGTGCGCAATAGTGTCGAATACGCCGGTATCGCGCTGGATGAGGCATTGCGCATGGCCACCCTTTACCCGGCACGGGCAATGGGCACGGACGCGAGGTTAGGGACGCTGACGGTGGGCAAAATCGCCAATTTAACCGCCTTCACCCGCGATTATAAAATCAGTAAAACTATCGTTAACGGCAACGAAGTTTGACCATAAGCGAGTAAGCGATGACACCAGGCGGACAGACCCCGATAGGCAATATTGACCTTGTTAAACAGTTAAATAGCGCGGCGGTCTACCGTCTCATCGATCAAATGGGGCCCATTTCCCGCATCCAGATAGCCGAACAGAGTCAGCTCGCGCCCGCCAGTATCACCAAGATCACCCGCCAATTGCTGGAACGCGGCTTGATTCGCGAAGTGGATCAGCAAGCGTCCACCGGCGGCAGGCGGGCGATCTCCATCGTGGCCGAGACCCGCGCCTTCCAGGCCATCGGCGTTCGCCTCGGCCGGCATGATGCGACGATCATGCTCTATGATTTGAGCAGCAAGGCCCTGCTGGAGGCGTTCTTCCCGCTACCGCAGCGGACACAGCAGACGTTGGAGCTGGCGCTCATGGAAGCTATCGCCGACTTTCTCGAGCAAGCGCAACGTAAAATCCGCGAGCTTATCGCTATCTCGGTGATTTTACCGGGGCTGGTCGATCCCTTCTCCGGCATTGTCCGCTATATGCCCCATATACAGGTTCACCGTTGGCCGCTGGTAGAGCAGTTACAACAGCGCTTCAATCTCACCGCGTTTGTGGGCCACGACATACGCAGTTTAGCGCTGGCGGAGCACTATTTTGGTGCAACCCAGGACTGCGCCGATTCCATTTTGGTCAGGCTGCACCGCGGTACCGGCGCGGGGATCTTAATTAACGGCCAGATATTCCTCGGCAGCAACGGCAACGTCGGTGAAATGGGCCATATCCAGGTCGATCCGCTGGGAGAGCGCTGCCACTGCGGCAATTTTGGCTGTCTGGAAACCATTGCCGCCAATGCCGCGATAGAGCAACGGGTGCGTCTGTTGCTCAGTCAGGGTTACGCCAGCAAACTGACGCCGGACCACTGCCGAATAGACACCATTTGCCAGGCCGCCAACCGCGGCGACGGGCTGGCGGTGGAAGTTATCAAACAGGTGGGGCGCCAGTTGGGCAAGGTTATCGCCCTGAGCATCAACCTGTTCAATCCGCAAAAGGTGGTGCTGGCGGGCGAAATCACCGAAGCCCACAAAATTTTGCTGCCGGCCGTGCAGCGCTGTATCGATAATCAGGTGCTGAAAGCCTTCCGGCAAAATTTACCGGTCGTAATCTCGGCGCTGGACCACAGTTCGGCCATCGGCGCTTTTGCCCTGGTCAAACGCGCTATGCTTAATGGTGTGCTGCTACAGCGGCTGCTGGAGACCGATTCGCCGGCGCACCGCTGATCTGCCCGCGGCGGCACGCGGCGCGGGTGAGGACGCTGCCGCCGTGGCGAAAACCATAAAACCGCTGCGCCTTATCTGAAGTCCTGCCCGGCTCACCCGGTTATTTCCCGGGCCTGCACTGCGAAAGAGTCCCTGCCCGGTTTGCCCCGTGATTGTTTCAAAATTCCCTCGTCCAGAGGGCCCGTTTGGCCTGCTGGGTCGGCAAGGCGGTTACGCGCCGCACCCGGGCCACGGCCGCCGGCGGTAAAAATCCCATTATCGAATTCGCAATGAACGAGCCTTTTTCTTCTGCTTTACTGCTTTTTATGTAATTTATTGCACATTTCATTAAATATTATTCGGCCGATAGGGTTTATTTCTGCATGGATATTGAATTGTTGGGCCATTTTGGTGCTAAATCGTTGCTAACGTGACGGCGCAAGCGACGACACGGCGACCGCCGGGATTAATCATGAGGGAAAAGCTATGTGTTCTATTTTTGGGGTGCTGGATCTGAAGACCGATCCGGTCGAACTGCGTAAACAGGCGTTGGAATGCTCCCGCCTGATGCATCATCGCGGCCCCGACTGGTCCGGTGTCTATGCGGGCGATAAAGCAATACTGGCCCATGAACGTCTGTCTATCGTCGACGTCAACACCGGCGCCCAACCCCTTTATAACGCGGCGCACACCCATGTACTGGCGGTCAATGGCGAGATCTACAACCACCAGCTTATCCGCGAACAGCTGGGCGATCGCTACGCTTTTCAAACCGGTTCCGATTGTGAGGTGATCCTGGCCCTGTATCAGGAAAAAGGCCCGGAATTTTTGGATGAACTGCGCGGCATGTTCGCTTTTATCCTGTACGACACGGAAAAAGACGCCTATTTAATCGGCCGCGATCACATGGGCATCATTCCCCTGTATATGGGGCATGACGAGCACGGTAACCTGTACGTCGCATCAGAAATGAAAGCGCTGGTTCCGGTCTGCCGCACGCTGCAGGAATTCCTTCCAGGCCACTATCTCTGGAGCCAGGACGGCGAAATGCGTCAGTACTATCAGCGTGATTGGTTCGACTATGATCGGGTGAAGGACAACGTTACCGACAAGGCGGCGCTAAAGGCGGCGCTTGAGGAGTCGGTGAAAAGCCATCTGATGTCCGACGTGCCTTACGGCGTACTGCTGTCCGGCGGGCTTGATTCTTCCATTATTTCCGCCATCACCAAAAAATACGCCGCCCGCCGGTTGGAAGACCAGGCCAAAAGCGAAGCCTGGTGGCCGCAGCTGCACTCCTTTGCCGTGGGCCTGGAAGGCTCGCCGGATCTGAGCGCCGCCAGTAAAATGGCGGCGGCGCTGGGCACGGTGCATCATGAAATCCATTTCACGGTGCAAGAAGGGCTGGACGCGATTCGCGACGTGATTTATCACATCGAAACCTATGATGTCACGACCATTCGTGCTTCGACGCCAATGTATTTAATGTCGCGCAAGATCAAAGCGATGGGCATCAAAATGGTCCTGTCCGGCGAAGGCGCCGATGAAGTTTTCGGCGGCTACCTCTATTTCCACAAGGCGCCGAACGCTAAAGAGTTCCACGAAGAGCTGGTATGTAAGCTGCAGGCCCTGCATATGTATGACTGCGCCCGCGCCAACAAAGCGATGTCCGCCTGGGGCGTCGAAGCGCGTGTTCCCTTCCTCGATAAGCAATTCCTGGACGTGGCCATGCGAATCAACCCACAGGATAAAATGTGCGGTAACGGCAAAATTGAAAAACACGTTTTGCGCGAGTGCTTCGCCGATTACCTGCCGGAGAGCGTCGCCTGGCGGCAAAAAGAGCAATTCTCCGACGGTGTGGGCTACAGCTGGATCGATAGCCTGAAAGCCATCGCCGCAGAGCAAATCAGCGATCGGCAGCTGGCCAATGCGCATTTCCGTTTTCCGTACAACACGGCCACCTCCAAAGAAGGTTATCTGTACCGGGAGATGTTTGAAGCGCTGTTCCCGCTGCCGAGCGCCGCGGAATGCGTCCCGGGCGGCCCGTCTGTGGCCTGTTCTTCCGCCAAGGCCATTGAATGGGATGAATCCTTCAAGAAAATGGACGATCCCTCCGGTCGCGCGGTGGGCGTACACGCTTCGGCCTATTAACGGGCATCCCGCCCGACCCTCCGTTCTAGCAAGCAGGCCGCGGGCAGGCGTCACCAGGCGCTTTGCACCTCGGCGGAGGTCGGCAACCGATCTAGACCCCATCGCCGGAGGGCAGACAGGGGTCCCGTTGGCGTTGGCATGATGGAAGGCGGGTGTGGCTGGCTCTGATGTTCGCCGTAACGACAGGCAAATGTCGCGCCAGCGTGCGCCAGGACGGCGGGCTTATGCCGCGCAGACGTTCCCAGGACGGTTATCACGCCGGCGAACCGGAGGTCTGCCGCCCCCGTCAATCATCCATGTTGCCCCGGTCAAAAAGCCCCTTGCCGACCCGCGATTCACGCCCGTGAGCGCGGGAAAATCATTGCGTTAGCCGCTTTTATCGTCAGGTTGTTCATAAGCCAGACAAACGGCCCGCGCAATGCCGGTTAAGCGAAAAAAAGGGGTTGACTGAAGTTCGTCAACTCCGCATAATGCGCCCCGCAACGCCGAATGTAGGTCATGTGGAAAGTTGGCTACGTAGCTCAGCTGGTTAGAATACAGCACTCATAATGGTGGGGTCACAGGTTCGAATTCCGTCGTAGCCACCATACTTTGCGGGAGTGGCGAAATTGGTAGACGCACTAGATTTAGGTTCTGGCGCCGCAAGGTGTGCGAGTTCAAGTCTCGCCTCCCGCACCATTGTTTCGGTTAGCAGCAAATGGGGTATAGC
>NZ_JBLKSS010000325.1:5418-16117 GCF_047607725.1 Sodalis sp. (in: enterobacteria)
CAAGCGGTAAGGCAGCGGGTTTTGATCCCGCCACCCCCAGGTTCGAATCCTGGTACCCCAGCCATCTCGCTTAGTTTCACGGGCGAACAACGCTGCAATTGCGGCTGAGATGGGATATAATAGCCAAGCGGTAAGGCAGCGGGTTTTGATCCCGCCACCCCCAGGTTCGAATCCTGGTATCCCAGCCAATATGACCTGCCGATATCAAGGTCTGTTGCTAAAAATCGGTAACAAAACGGCTACGTAGCTCAGCTGGTTAGAGCACAGCACTCATAATGCTGGGGTCACAGGTTCGATTCCCGTCGTAGCCACCATATTTTTGGGGTATCGCCAAGCGGTAAGGCACCGGATTCTGATTCCGGCATCCCCAGGTTCGAATCCTGGTACCCCAGCCATATCAAGCCCGCGCAGGCGGGAAGAAGAGAACGCTCCGTCGGGAGCGTTTTTTTATGGCTGCACGGTCTGAACCCCGGGGGCATTAACGATAAAATTAAGACGATCGTAGCAATGGCTGGCGCGGGTCACCAACGTCTGGAACGCCGGCTGCATGATGTCGGCATGGCTTATCCAGGGCGTTTTGATCGTTATCTGCTTGCTGTAGCGGTAGCCGAGCGCAGTTTTCTCTCCCGCTATGTCGATATCGAACCATTGGGAGCGTAACCGGCAGGCGTCTATCGCCGCGGTAATGCCCTGGCCAACCAAATTAATCCGCCGCAGCAGCTTTCTCGGTTCCCCTAAATAAATATCGGTTAACCCCCCTTCGCGCTGATAACGGTTAAAATCATCCCACTCCGTGGGGTAAGGGCTACCAAGATAGAGATAGCGTGCATCCGCAATTCGCGTCAGCGCGTGGTGATCTTCGGCGTGGATATTGACTCTATAGACGTCAGGCAACTGATAGCGGGTCGGATCGCGCTCTACCCGGCATTGGGCGTTTTCGTTTGCCACCGCGTTGCACAACGACAAATTGATGCTCTCCACGCCATGGTCGCTATCCCCTTGAAACAGCGTGGCCAGTTCCCCGCCTAACATCCTGACCTGCCGCTCATGGATCGTCGACTGCCCCTCAGCGGTAAAAATTTCCTCCCGCTCCACGCGCTGTTCCTGCCGCGGGCTGAAGACGGGGATGGCGTCCACGATCACTTTTCCCTCCGGCGTAAACACCAGCGCCGCGCGATCCTGAAGGTCCGAGGCCACATAACCCGGCGCATAAAAATATTGCGTCGGATCCAGCCACTCGATTCTGCCGGCTATTTTTGCCTGCACGATAGCGTGATTGGCCGTGGCGCCGGGAATCGACAGGGGCATAGCATACAGCCCGCGCTCCACCAGCGCCGGACGGGCCTGCACGCCCGCCTCGCGCAGCATCGCCGTCAGCAGGATGGACAAATCTTTACAGTCGCCATAGCCATTCTGCTCGATTTGGGCGAGATCAAAGGGGACATAACCACGGTTGCTGGCGCGCCAGTCGCCAAGATAACGATAGCGCTGGTGCAGGTAGTGCATTATCTCCGCTACCTGCGCGGCCGCGGGGCGCCCTTGAAGGCTTTGTATCACCCTCCGTGCGTCGGGCGGCAACGGTTGTTGCAAAATAAGATTATATTTTTTCGCCATTGCGCCAAAATTGTCCTGCGCGCTAAGGGAACTGCCAACCTGAAGATAAGGAATAGTGCGTACGTAACCATTGGGCAATTCGTTGATGTAATTTTCATAGCGGGGTTTGACCAGCGTCACCTCAATCTTTTTCTTGTCCCGCGTGGTCTTGACCCTGAACTGATCGGTTAATTGAGCGTGGTAATACAACGGCCGCTCGGCGGTATAGGTCATCTGATACGCATCCAGCCGCTCGGCGTCAGGGTGGAATGCCAGCATCCGTGTCACATGGGGAAGATAGGGGACGGCGGCATAGTGGTGCTTTACGGTATAGCGGATGACGGCATGCTTGCGTAGATGAGGAAACGCCAGCGAAGTCGTTTTATTACGCGAAAAACCCAGGTAGGGATTAGGCTCCATCCGAATGTCGACCTTGGCCTTCATGGGCGGCTGCGCCGGTTCATCCGGGAAGCGTACGCTGGCGTCAACGAGCGTGAACGTATCCTCTTCCGGATAGCTGAAATCCATGCGCGATACCCTATCGCGCCCGGCGGCGGTCAAAATTTGCACCGTGGCGGTGTAGCGGCAATCAACGCTGCCGTCAGCGTTGAAATGACAGGCTTCCTTGATGCGGCTGGCGAGTGGCGCATCGGTGACCGATTGGCGTTTACCGTGGGCGGGGTTTATGAGTAAAAGTGCAATAACCGCGAAATAACCGTTTCCCTTTATCATCAAATGTCCTTATTTATTATTTTCTCATCCTGTAAATTAACGCCGCGAGCGGCCGTTATGCTGGCTATAGTATTGGCCTTGCGGGAAGGTAACAACCCGGCAATGAAGCATTAGCGTTTGAATAAAAAACCTATGATTTAATTGACTCTATTTTGAGTTGATGCTTACCCGACGAGACGGCATACCGATAGCGATGCCCGCGCAAACGATCGCCTGAAAGAGAAGCGCAGGACGCGAAGCGGTTATCCCCTGACATAGGCAGCGCACGGCGTAAGCGACGGCCAGCGCCTGTAACAGGCGGCGCGGAGCTTGGCGCGAGGGGACCCGTCGCCTGAAACAGCCGGCGCATAGCTCAGTGTGGGAGGCGGGCATGGTCGTTTACAAAAGACAGAGGTCACGGCCGCGCGGCATGCCGTCTAGGCGCCTGCGCGGGATAGCCGCTCCCCGCTGCAGGCGGTCGACGCCACCGGGCGTCGCCCCCCGACAGGGGTTCACAGCCCCAGCGTGTAGCGCAACACCCGCTGCTTAACGCCGCCGGCGCGCTCAGCCAGCATCAGGCCGAGATTGCGCGCCAGCATCAGCGGCGGCAGATCGTTGCTGAACGCCGTATAGAACGCATCCATTCCTGCTTGCATCAGCAGGTTATCGCCGCGCCGGCGGCGCTGGTAACGTTGCAATACTGCCAGCGTATCCCAGGGTTCGTCACGCCGGCGAGCATCAATCAACACCTCCGCCAACGCCTCGGCATCGCGAAAGCCGAGATTGGCCCCCTGCCCCGCCAGCGGATTAATGGTATGCGCAGCATCGCCAATCAGCGCCAGCCCCGGCTTGACGTAGTCGCGGGCATGCTGACGCGTCAGGGGAAACGATGCCGCGCCATGCAGGGTGAACGCACCGAGCCGCGCGGGAAAGGCCGACTGCACTTCCCGCGCCAGCGCCGGCAGCGAGAGTTTCTCCAGTTGGCGGATACGCGCCGCGCCGTCATACCATACCAGCGACGCCCACCGGCCGTAGAGCGGTAAAAATGCCCGTGGTCCGGAGGGATGGAACGCCTGCCAGGTCACGTCCTGTTGCTCGCCCTCGGTTTCCACGCTCAGCAGCAGGCAGGATTGTCGGTACTGCCAGCCGCTGACCGCAATGCCCGCCTGCCGCCGCACCCAGGACTGCGCGCCGTCGGCCCCGACGACGACCCGGCTCGTGACGGTACTGCCGTCACTAAGCGTCAGCCGCCAGCGGCCACCCTCATGGACCATGGCGTCGAGCGAGGCAGGGCAACGCAGCGTCAACGGGTCGCAGTCGGCGAATTCCTGCCACAGCGCCCGCTGCAGCCGGCGGTTCTCCACCATAAAACCCAGCTCCGGCAGGCTCAGGGAGTCAGCATCGAACGCCACCATCGAGGATGGCCACTCCCAGGTTTCCAGGCGGCGGTACGGCACGCAAAAACGGTCGCCGATGCGTTGCCAGGCCTTGAGGCGACGCAGCAGCGCCACCGAGGCGCAACTGATGGCCGACACGCGTAAATCCGGCGGCGCGTCGTCCGCCACGGACGTTGGGGGGGCGGGGTCAACAACCAGCACCCGAAATCCCGCCTGGGCCAGCGCCAGCGCCAGCGCCGCGCCCACCATGCCGCCGCCGGCCACCACTACCTCATAGCACGCTTCGTTCGTCTTCATTTCGGCCAATACCTACGCTATTATTTTCAGATTCCGGTAGTGTACCGCAAAATTGACCCTTTAAAGATGCGCCGTACGCGCTAGACTGGTCACAACACCGGCAAAGGATTACAATACGCGCCTGCGCAAGCCTGCGGGCTTTTTAATACTGCATTGAGTAATAGCAAGCTAATGACCAAAAAACTCCATATCAAAACCTGGGGCTGTCAGATGAATGAATACGATTCATCCAAGATGGCCGACTTACTGGATAGCACCCACGGCTACCAGTTGACGGACAACCCCGAAGAGGCGGATGTCCTGCTGCTCAATACCTGCTCCATCCGGGAAAAAGCGCAGGAGAAGGTATTTCATCAGCTGGGCCGCTGGCGGATGTTGAAGGAAGCCCGGCCGGATTTGATTATCGGCGTCGGCGGCTGCGTGGCGTCTCAGGAAGGCGCCCATATCCGCGAACGGGCCAATTATGTGGATATCATTTTCGGGCCGCAGACCCTGCACCGCCTGCCGGAAATGATTAATCACGTCAACGGCACCCGCAGCCCGGTGGTGGATATCAGCTTCCCGGAAATTGAAAAGTTTGACCGGCTGCCGGAGCCGCTCGCGGAAGGGCCGACCGCCTTTGTCTCGATCATGGAAGGCTGCAACAAATACTGCAGTTTCTGCGTCGTGCCCTACACCCGCGGCGAGGAAGTCAGCCGTCCGTGCGACGATATTCTGTTCGAGATTGCCCAGCTGGCGGATCAGGGTGTACGCGAAGTCAACCTGCTGGGGCAGAACGTCAACGCCTATCGCGGCGCCAGCTATAACGGCGGTATCTGCACCTTCGCCGAACTGCTGCGGCTGGTGGCGGCCATCGACGGGATTGACCGCATCCGGTATATCACCAGCCATCCCATCGAGTTCACCGACGATATTATCGATGTCTACCGCGATACCCCGGAGCTGGTCAGCTTCGTGCATCTGCCGGTGCAAAGCGGCTCCGATCGCATCCTGACCATGATGAAACGCGCCCATACCGCGCTGGAATATAAATCGATCATCCGCCGGCTGCGCAAAGCGCGCCCGGATATACAAATCAGCTCGGACTTCATCATCGGCTTCCCGGGCGAAACCCAGCACGATTTTGAGCAAACGATGAACCTTATCGCCGACGTGAATTTCGACATGAGCTTCAGCTTTATTTACTCCGCCCGTCCCGGTACCCCCGCCGCTGATATGGTGGACGACGTCAGCGAAGAAGAGAAAAAGCAGCGGCTGCATATTTTGCAGAAACGCATCACGCAACAAGCCATGCAGTTCAGCCGCCGCATGCAGGGTACGGTGCAGCGTATTCTCGTGGAAGGCACATCGCGCAAAAATGTAATGGAACTGTCCGGGCGCACCGAGAACAATCGGGTCGTCAATTTTGAAGGCGCGCCATCTATGATAGGCAAATTCGTCGATGTGGAAATTGTGGATGTCTATCCCAATTCGCTGCGCGGCGTCCTGTTGCGCAGCGAGGATCAAATGGCATTGCGCAGCCATGAAAGTCCGGCGTCGGTCATTGCCCGCACCCGTAAAGAGAACGAACTGGGCGTGGGTATTTACCAGCCGTGAGCCCCCCCCCGCCCGTCATCACGCCAGGGCGCCGCTCCGCTCCGCCGCCTCGCCGTTGCCCTGGTTGCATTGCACTAATTGTGCCCCAATATACATATAATGGTCTTTGCCCTTGACGCGTGGGCGGGGATGCTTCATTTATTAGCCATATGCCCGGTTGTCGGCCCTCCCAGCCCCTGGCCTGTGGTTCACCCTGTAATGGCTTTAGTGCCGAGAGGAAAGATTTGAACGTCGAAACCAAAGAAATCATGCTGGAACCCGCAGATAACAACCGTCTATTGAACCTCTGTGGGCCGTTTGATGACAACATCAAGCAACTTGAGCGCCGGTTGGGCATTGAGATCAATCGGAGTGACAATATTTTCAAGCTGGTAGGCAAGCCCCTGTGCGTCAACGCCGCCGCCTCCATTCTCACCTCGCTGTACGTCGACACGGCGCCGCTACGCGGCATCATCGCCGATATTGAGCCGGAACAAATCCACCTGGCCATCAAACAGAGCCGGGTGCTGGAACAAACGGCGGAAAGCGTGCCCGATTATGGCCGCGCGGTGAATATACAAACCAAACGCGGCATCATTAAACCGCGTACGTCGAACCAGGCGCAATATATCGCCCACATTCTCGATCATGACATTACCTTCGGCGTCGGCCCGGCCGGGCCCGGTAAAACCTATCTGGCGGTGGTGGCGGCGGTAGATGCGCTGGAGCGGTAGGAAATCCGCCGTATTCTCCTGACCCGTCCGGCGGTGGAAGCAGGAGAGAAACTGGGTTTCCTACCCGGCGATCTGAGTCAAAAGGTCGACCCTATCTGCGCCCGCTTTACGACGCGCTCTTTGAGATGCTGGGCTTCGAGCGGGTGGAGAAACTGATTGAGCGCAATGTCATCGAGGTCGCGCCGCTGGCCTACATGCGCGGGCGCACGCTGAATGACGCCTTCATTATTCTCGACGAGAGCCAGAACACCACCATTGAACAGATGAAGATGTTCCTGACCCGCATCGGCTTTAATTCCAAAGCGGTGATAACCGGCGACGTCACGCAGATAGACCTACCGCGCAACCAGAAATCAGGGTTGCGTCACGTGGTGGAAGTGCTGGCGGAAGTCGAGGAAATCAGCTTCAATTTCTTCCACAGCGAAGACGTGGTGCGCCCCCCGGTGGTGGCGCGTATCGTCAATGCCTATGAAGCCTGGGAAACCGCTGACCAGAAATGCAAAAAACAGCTGGCCGCCGAGCGCAAACACGAGTCCCTGGGCCAGAGTAACGGTGCAGCACAGGGCGGCTCAGATTCGCCGTCCTCCGGGGAGCATAGCGCATGAGCGAGGTGATACTGGACCTGCAGCTGGCCTGCGATGACGCGCGCGATCTGCCCGCCGAGGCGGACTTTCTGCGCTGGCTGCAGGGCGTATTGCCGCTGTTTCGCGACTGCGCTGAAGTCACCGTGCGCCTGGTGGACGAAGCGGAAAGCCACGAACTCAACCTCACCTACCGCGGCAAAGACAGGCCCACCAACGTGCTCTCCTTTCCCTTTGAAGCACCGCCGGAGGTGGAACTGCCCCTGCTGGGGGATTTGGTCATCTGCCGCCAGGTGGTGGAACGCGAAGCGCAGCAACAGGAGAAAGCGTTAGAGGCGCATTGGGCGCATATGGTTGTTCACGGTTCGCTGCATCTGCTAGGGTATGATCATATCCTGGATGAGGAAGCCCTGGAGATGGAATCGCTGGAAACGGAAATCATGCAAAAGCTCGGTTACCCGGATCCCTATCTTGCGGAAAAAGACGCGTAATCTCCCGTTCCCTTTAATTATTAGAGAGTGAAACTAACTTAACGCTATGAGCGACGACCATTCGCAGAACAACGATAGTCCCAGTCCCAAGAAGGGCTTTTTTACCCTGATGCTAAATCAGCTGTTTCACGGTGAACCGAAAAATCGTGACGATCTTTTGGAACTTATCAGGGATTCCGAACAGAACGAGCTTATCGACCCCGATACCCGCGATATGCTGGAAGGCGTCATGAACATCGCCGAACAGCGGGTGCGGGATATCATGATCCCCCGCTCGCAGATTATTACGCTGAAGAAGAACCAATCCCTGCAGGAGTGCCTTGACGTTATCGTCGAATCGGCCCATTCCCGCTTTCCGGTCATCAGCGAAGATAAAGATCATGTGGAGGGGATCCTGCTGGCCAAGGATTTGCTGCCCTTCATGCTCAGCCACGACGAACCCTTTAGCATTGAGAAGATCTTGCGGCCGGCGGTCATGGTGCCGGAAAGCAAGCGGGTGGACCGCATGCTCAAAGAGTTCCGCTCCCAGCGTTATCACATGGCCATCGTCATAGATGAATTCGGCGGCGTGTCCGGTCTGGTGACCATCGAGGATATCCTGGAGCTTATCGTCGGTGAAATCGAGGATGAATACGACGATGAAGAGGATCGGGATATCCGCCAACTGAACCGCCACACCTTCACCATCCGCGCCCTGACCCCCATTGAGGATTTTAACGAGGTCTTCAATACGCACTTCAGCGACGAGGAAGTGGATACCATCGGCGGCCTGATGATGCAGGCCTTTGGTCATTTGCCGGTGCGCGGCGAGGCCATCGACATCGACGGCTACAATTTCAAAGTGGCGATGGCCGATAGCCGGCGCATTATCCAGGTGCATGTCAAAATACCCGAAAATTCACCGCAACCCACCATGGAAGATTAAATTCCCAATGGCCATCCCCTCACTGTTTGCACGCCAGCGGCTCCGCGCGCTGCTGGCGCTCGTTATCGGCGCCTGCGGCACCCTGGCATTTTCCCCGTACGATTTCTGGCCCGCGGCCATTATCTCGCTCTGCGGCCTGCTGGCGGTCACGCTCAACCGCAGCGGCCGGCTGGCCGGCTGGCTGGGCTTTGTCTGGGGCTTTGGCCTGTTCGGCACCGGCGTTAACTGGGTCTACGTCAGCATCGCGCAATTCGGCGGTCTGCCTGGCCCGGTAAACGTAGCGCTGGTGGTGGTGATGGCCGCCTATCTGGCGTTATACCCAATGCTGTTTGCCGCTCTGCTGGCACGGCTGTGGCCGCGTACCAGCCTGTGGCGGCTGGTGCTCGGCGCGCCGATGCTGTGGTCGGTCACCGAATTTCTGCGCGGCTGGGTGCTGACCGGTTTCCCCTGGCTGGAATTCGGCTACAGTCAAATTGATGGACCGCTAAAAGGGATCGCGCCGCTCTTGGGCGTACAGGCTATCACCTTCATACTGATGATGATAAGCGGCCTGGCAGTCTTTGCGCTAGCGCTGCGGCGATGGCTGCCGGCGCTGGGCGCGCTGGCGCTGATGCTGCTGCCCTGGCCGCTGCGCTCGTTACAGTGGTACCAGCCTCAGCCGGCGCGGGCCATTGACGTGGCGCTGGTGCAGGGCAATATTGCCCAGTCGATGAAATGGGAGGCCAGTCAGGTCGGCCCGACGTTGGATATTTACCTGCAGCGTACCCTGCCGGCCCTCGGCAAGGCGCAGATGGTCATCTGGCCGGAATCGGCCATACCCGACGACGAGATTGCCCAGAACGCGTTCCTGACCCGACTCGATGAACAATTACGGCAGGGCCATACCCGTTTAATCACCGGCATCATCGATGCGCGGCCTACCCCGCACGGCTACGATTATTACAACAGCATCGTGGTTTTAGGCGAAGACACGTCGTACCGTTATCCCTCGAAGGATCGCTACAACAAGCATCACCTGGTGCCCTTCGGCGAAACGGTGCCGTTTGAAAGTCTTCTGCGGCCGCTGGCGCCGCTGTTCAATCTGCCGATGTCCTCACTCAGTCAGGGACAGTATTTGCAGCCGCAGCTGCAGGTGGCCGGCATGAAACTGACCGCCACCGTCTGCTACGAGATTATCCTGGGTGGCCAGGTGCGGGATAATTTCCGTCCCGATACCGACTTCCTGCTGACCGTGTCCAACGACGCCTGGTTTGGCCATTCCATCGGCCCGTGGCAGCATTTCCAGATGGCGCGCATGCGCTCGCTGGAGCTGGGCCGGCCGCTGCTGCGCAGCACCAATAACGGCATCACCGCGGTTATCAACGCCGACGGGACGCCGCTGGCGCAATTGCCGCAATTTACCCGCAATGTGCTCAACGTCCACGTCACCCCGACCCGGGGGCTGACCCCCTACGCCCGTGCCGGCTCTTGGCCGCTATGGATTGTTACGCTGCTGGCCGGATTGACCGCGCTGGTGCTTGATCGCCGCCGACCCGCCTGAGGACATGGCATGCTGCTTGATGAACGCTATATTTTAAAGGACAGCGCGCAGTCGCGCGACTATTACGCCGCGCCCCATCCCGGCGTGCTGCATAAACAGATAGATCATATAGATGATTATGCGCGTCGGCTTATCGCCCTGTCGCCGTTTGTGGTGCTGGGTACCCAAAGGTCCCCGTGGGTTCGACTGCTCGCCCAAGGGCGGCGAACCGGGATTTATCCAGGTAGAGAACGATAAAACGCTGCTGCTGCCGGATCGGGGGGGCAATAATCGTCTAGATGGCTTGACCAATCTGCTGCATCACCCGTTTGCCGGCCTGCTGTTTTTGATTCCGGGCTGGTCGGAGTGTTTTCGCGTGAATGGCCGGGCGCAGATTTCCGTGGAGCCGGCGCTGTGCGCGCGTTCTGCCCAGAACGGCGTGCCGGCGAAGAGCGTGCTGGTCATCCGGGTGGATGAAGCCTTTATCCACTGCGGCCGCGCTATTGGCTTCGCCGGTCTGTGGGAAAGCGGCAGACAGCCCGATCCGGCGCAATTGCCAAAGGCGCTGGATGTTTTCAAGGCGCACGTTGCCCTGCATAAGGCGGCGCAATAGCGAAAGCTCCCTAAGCGCGCAGCGCAGTAGGCAAACGAGGCCATTTGCCTCGTTTGCCGTAAAGCCTCCGTGGCCGGCGGCTCGGGCCTCATCGCCGCGAAGCCGTCAGTGCCAATCTAAGGGCTTACCGCGCCTAACGCTGCCAACTCGCGCCACACATCCGCGTCAGCCAGCCAGGTCAGTAAGCGTACGCCCAGCGCCGTATTGAAAGTTATTCAGCAGGGATGGTGAGGTTCCACGGCAGGAGCTCTTTGATTTTGTTG
>NZ_JBLKSS010000326.1:0-2743 GCF_047607725.1 Sodalis sp. (in: enterobacteria)
AGATAGTCGTTTAACGAATACAGCACCTGATTGCGCGCGCTGCCCATGGCAGCGGCATTGCGGAAATTCAACGTGATATCCGCGCGCGGTTCGTCGGCGAACGCGCTGCTCGGCATATAGTGCAGCCGTAGCCTCGGCTCGTCGATCAGGGTTTCAGGGTGCTCGGGATGACTCGCGCTACGGATCAGGCTGAAATCGTTGGCGATATAAGGATTAAGCGCCGGCAGCGAGAGTGTGATCGCCCGCTCCAGGTGTCGCCAGCGGGCGATTTGCACCGGCGTCAGTTTACTCACCTGATAGGGGGCATCGACAAAGTAGGCGGTCTTATCGTGCGGCGCGTCCGGGCTGATGAACCAGACGCGGGCATGCTGCGGCTTCATGACGTCGAGGCGCGCGCCGATGGCGGCCGGATCGTAGCGGTCGGCCAGATAAGAAGCATCCAGCACATGTTGCACCGGCACCCGCAGCATGGAATCCACCAGCCATTCGATATAGTCCATATTGCGGGTCATCACCGGGAAACGGAAATCCTGGTCCAGCACATGGGCTATCTCGTCGAAATAGTGACGCTGAATCCTCTGATGCCGCAGCAGCGACAGATAGGCAAAAATGGCCGCCACCACCCGGTCGCGCTGCGCATACCCTTTGTCGGAAAGGGAGGCGGCAATGGCGAAAACCCCGCCGTTGCGATTAACCATTGGATCGGCGCCGGCGTCGATAGCGTCCGCCAACCCCTCTTTTTGCAGCCAGTCCGCCAGGGTTCCCGGGCTGCGGTTGCCGATGAGATAGCTGATGTAGGTATCGGTTTTGCTGCGAAACGCGGCGCTGTTGTTGGCGATGGGAAACTCGATGCGCAGCATCTTTCGTGGCTGGACCGGCTGGTAATGGATAACGATACCGGTTTGCGCGGCGGTGACCGCCGGTACGGTGATGGGGGGCACCGACGCCCGGTGGTTGGCGATGCGGCCAAAGGTGGCGGCCGCCAGCTTCGCCATGTCGGGCAGCGGTTGATTGCTGTAAATGACCGCTACCATCAAGTTGGCCGAATAATAACGTTTGTAGAAATGCTGCAGCGCATCGTGCAATTTGCTGTCGGGCTTATCGCTCAAGGTGTCAAGATTGCCGCCAGAAAAGCGCGAACCCGGGTGAGCCGGATTCATGGTCTCAGACCGGATCTGCGCCATGCGCAGGCCGTCGTTGGCGCGCGCCATTCGGAGCTCGGCATCCACCGCATGGCGCTCTTTATCGGCGTAAACCGGATCCAGCCGCGGTGCGGCGATAGCGTCCGCCAACCGATCGATGGCCGGCTGCAGCGCATCGTTTTTCACCTCCAGATAAAAAGCCGTTCTGTAGGACACGGTGCTGGCATTATGATCGCCGCCGTGCTTTTTCAAGAATTCAGAAAGATTTTCCGGCTCTGGATAATGGCGCGACCCCATCAGGATTATATGCTCCAGATAGTGAGCCAGGCCAAGCTGATTGTGCGGATTCTCCAGCGACCCCACCGGCACGGCCACCACCGCAAGCGACTTGACCGCGTCCTTATCGCTCACCAACAGCACCGTCATGCCGTTATCCAGCCGGATAGCCTGATAGTGACGGGGATCTTGACTGCTCTTGTGGATGGCTTCTTTCACCGGTTGCCATCCGCTTTGCGCCCATCCTGGTGCTGCTGTGCTCAAAAAAATCAGTGCGAAACCCAATAACCCGTTAACCAGTTTCAACATTCCTCTCTCCGATAGCTGCCTTGCGGGCCGTTCCTGACCACAGTCTTTTTTTAGGTGACACTTACGTGCAAGAAAACAACATAACGGCGCTTACCGCCGTCGCCGGGGCGGCGCCCCGAACGCTTGACTCAGGCTTTCTTTTCGCGTTTCGCCGGCTCACTCTGCGCCAGATTGAACATAAAGGGTGGCAGCAAATACCGTTCAGCGGCCGATATAATCGCCTCAATATGTTGTTCCTCCAACTGACGCATCAACCGCTGCAGATAAGGATCCTCACCTTCGCCGGGAACATGGCCATTCCCCTGCCAAGCCTGGATAAGTTTATCACGGGCCTGCCGCTGCCGGCTCTCGTCGCGGTCGATGCTCTGCGTCACCGGGTCGTAACAATGGCTTAGCCATGCGCCACCCGCGCAGGGTAACAGCAGCAGCGGCGACGCCATACCCTGACAGTAGCCGGAAACCAGAGAAAGTAAAAACGCTTTCGCCCGACAGGCGGGCAGCGGCGTGAAATGCCACTCGCCGCGCGTACCGAACATCCGGCTCTCGCCTTCGCCGCCCATGGCGCAGTAGGCCAGGTGCTCCAACCACAGCAGCAGGCCATCCCGGGCCGACAGCGTGCCGGGACGCCAGCGCAGCAAGCCATTCGCCTGGACCCGCGGCAGCCAGCCGGAAAGCGTCACCTCGTCCAGCGTCAAAGAGACCTCAAGACTGTGCGTTTCCGGCAATCGCCACATCCGTACCAGCTCAGAGAGCACCGTCATCTCCTGACACTGCCGGGCCCAATACAGCTCGCCGAACGCGCCATAAGGCAACAGGCCGGCGGCGCGCACCTGGCGGAACAGCCGGTCGGTGCTTTCCCCGTCGATAAGGGCATTCACCAGCCGGTCATTGAGCTGATAGCGGGTCAGACCGTCGATGACAAAAGGTTCATCAGCCGCCAGCTCAAGGGTCGTTTGGTGGAAGGAGACCGCCAGGCGCTGCACAAACCAGGCGCGCACCGGGTGGCGATAAAAGCG
>NZ_JBLKSS010000326.1:2843-5917 GCF_047607725.1 Sodalis sp. (in: enterobacteria)
CTCGCCCTCGGCGCCGGCGGCCGGCAGCCACTCGTCGGCGAAGCTTTGGGTCTCGCTGCCGGGCAAAAAATTCTCCGGCGCGAAAGGCATACGGCTATGCCACTGCCACAGATGCGCGCGCACCCGGTCAGCGCTACTCTCGGCATCGGCGTGCTCGTCGCCGGGCAGATAAAAGCTTTGCGCAATATAATCGCTCAGCTCGCTTACCAGCACCGACGGATAACGCGGGGTATTATCCTGAATGGCACGGCCGATAAAACTAATATACAGCCGCTGCTGCGCGGATAACAGCGCCTCCAGGAACAGATAGCGGTCATCGTCGCGCCGGCTGCGATCGCCGCGCTGTGGCTGCTGCGCCATCAGGTCGAACCCCGCCGGCGGCAGCGTGCGCGGATAAACGCCGTCGTTCATGCCCAGCAGGCAGACCACCCGGAACGGAATTGAGCGCATCGGCATCAGCGTACAGAAGTTGATGGTGCCGGCCAGAAAGCGCTGGCTGACCCGCTCCTGATCCAGCCGCGCGGCCAGCTCGTCTTGCAGCAGCGTCACCGGCACCGGCTGGTCATATCCCACCTGCAAACCGCATTGCAGCACCTGCTGCCATTGATTTTCCAGCAGCGCCAGCGCCGCTTCCGCCTCGGCGTCGGGCGCAAATAAATCCTCGATCATTTCGCGGGCGCAGCCAAGCCAGGCGTCCAGGGAGCGGGGCTGGGTAAGCCGGTCGCGCCACTGGCGCAGCCGCATTAACAGCTCAGCCAGTTGGCCGACCAGGCCGGCTATCAAGCCGCTGGATTCGTCGTAGGGTAGAATACCCTGCCAGTCGCCGCTCTCGCTGTCCATGGCATAGCCCAGCAGCATGCGGGTCAAGCCAAATTGCCAAGTATGCTGGCCGGGGGCGGGCAGCATCAGTTCGCGCAGCGTATCATCGTCCAGGCCCCAGCGAATGCCGGACTCCGCCACCCACAGGCGCAGCAGTTGAAGCCCCTGCTCATCAATGGCGAAGCGGGCTGCCAGCGCCGGCACCTCCAGCAACGCTAGCACCTGCTCGGCGACAAAGCGGCTGCGCGGTAATTCCAGCAGGCTAAGAAACGCCGGCAGAACAGGATGGAGATGCCGCACCCGTCTGTCGGAAATGGAAAAAGGCAAATAGCGCTCGCCGCCGGCATTGCCGAATACCGCCTGGATTGCCGGAGTATAACGGTCGATATCGGCCACCATGACAATCACGTCGCGCGGGCGCAGCGTCGGGTCTTCCGCTATCATCGCCAGCAGGCTGTCGTGCAGCACTTCCACTTCCCGCAGCGGACTATGGCAGACATGCAGGCTCAGCGAGCGGTCATCCAGCCGCAGCGGCCGCTTGCCGCCGCCCTGAGTGAGCGTTTCGCCCTCCATGCCAATCACTGCGTGATCCTCAAGGGCCAGGATATCGCGCTGCAGCAGGCTTAGCAGGTTATCACCCGCTGGCTCAACAAATGCATCCACCTCGGCAACACCGTCCATCTGCGCCAGCAGGTAAAGATTATCGCGCCCCTGTTTGCCCCAGGAGGCCAGCAGCGGGTTGCCTATTTGCTGTTCTCCCAGCGCGTCGAACAGCGCGGCGGCCTGTTGAGGGCGCCGGAACAGCGCCTGCTCCGTCTGCTGCTGATAGTGCCGGCGACGGCGGTGCAGCAGCAGCGCGAGGAAAGCGCGAGCGCGGATATCCCCCCAGTAATAGCGGCAGGGATTGGTGAACAGCAGATGGATGTCGATATGGCGCCCCAACGCCTGAAGCGCCTGCAGGTAGGTAGGAGGCAGCGCTGAGATGCCGCAGATAAACACTCTATCGGGCAATCCAGGCGGCCGCGTCTGGCTTTGCGTCAAGGTCTGGATAAAACGCTGATAGAGATTGGCGCGGTGCCACAGCGGCTGCCCCGCCCGTTCCGTCTCCGCCATTAACGCTCGCCACAATGGGGCCTGCCAGCGCTGGGCCTCGCCTATACCGTCAATCACTTCACCACGCTGCCAGCTTTCCAGCCAGTCGGGACGATATACCAGATACTGGTCGAAGAGATCCGCCACCCGGGCGGCGAACTGGAAAACTTTACGCTTATCATCGTCATCGCGCAGATATTCGCTTATCGCCGCAAAATCCGGCTGCTGGCACAGACGAGGCAGCAGCGCCATCAGCCGCCAAGTCATCGCCGGTTTGGCAAATGCGCTTTCGTCAGGAATATCGGGCAGTACGCGGGTGAACATCTGCCAGATAAAGCTGGCCGGCAGCGGAAATTCAATGTTGGCCGCAATACCGAAGTGTGCCGCCAATTCCATCTGCATCCACTGCGCCATCCCGTTGCTTTGCACCAGAATCACTTCCGGCTGGAACGGATCGCGCAGTGGCCTGCCTGCGATCAGCGCGGCGGTAAGGGTCTTAAGCAGATCCAGCTGGTTGGAATGATAAACGGTAAACATAAACTCCTCGCCATGCGCACCTTCTGCCCAAGGGCTTATTACAATGCCTGCGCCCACTCTAACGCGATTTGCCCGGAACACAAGCAATCACGTACCTGTTATGCCGGCCGGATTCTGGCAAACCCATTCGTTGAGGCTGATGCGCTCGCCGCTCGGCAAGGTGACCATGGCGGTAACGCGCCGGCAATCCTCGTCGCAGGATTCTTCAATCACGTTAATCCGCCAGCCGGGCGGCTGAGATAGCGCGTCAGGGGCCGCCGGCTGACGCAGCAGCTCCAGGCGCTGGTGGTTTAAACTCAGCGCCAGCGAGACATCCTGTAACCGCCGCTGGAAGACCGCCAGCCGCTGACTATACTCCAGCAACCCCAGCGCGGTGATCGCGAGCAACATCGTCTCCAGCAGCGCCTCCACCAGACCAGCGCCCCGCTGTGGATCTGGCACCCTGCGTCGTCGCCGGTCTCGCATCCCGTCCCGCCGCCGCGCCAGCATCACGCTTCGCCATCCCTCTCGCGTCCCGACCCACCGCCGCGCCAGCGTCGCGCTTCGCCGTTTATCTGACATCCCGTCCCCCTCGCCGGTTCGGGGTCACGCCGCGTTGTCTGGGACGGCCGTCGCGCCCCTGCCGC
>NZ_JBLKSS010000326.1:6017-7846 GCF_047607725.1 Sodalis sp. (in: enterobacteria)
CCTGCCGCAGCTTTTAGCCCGGGTCAAAATCCAGCCAGCCGTCGTGCCGCGCCCGCAGAAAATGCGTCCGCGCCGGGTTCGGCGATGCTCCCACCACGAGGGGAGCCGCCGGCGCCGGCGGGGGATTCACGGCGGCAGGATCCCTCGGTGCCGTCGGACAAGTTGATGCAACAAAATCCTCCGCGGCTGGCGGCGCTACGGCCAAATGCAGCGTGACGCGCCGATAATGCCGCCACGGCGGCGCCAGCATCGTTCCGCCTCCTTCCCCGCGCAGCAGCCAGCCATATCCCCGACCGCTGACCTGCAGGCAAACCCGCAATGGCGCGGCGGGATGCTGTCGGCATTCGCCGTGCCGGGCGGGCCAGTGCTGGCTTAGCCCCCAAGCGAGGGACGATTCCGCCTGGTGAAAAGCCAGCAAATAATGACGCTGCGCCCGCGCCCGCTCCAGCGAAACCTGGAGCGCGCGCTGCCAACTCAACATCGCCAGCAGGCAAAAGCCGCTGAGGAGCGCCAGCGCCAATACACTGCAGCTACCCCGTTCCCGGCTCATAGATTCCGCCGCGCCACGACCTGCGTCACGGCGTAGCCGATATCCGGCCGACGACGGGCGGTCGCGGCCAGATGAATGCGCAGCGCGCCACCTGCAAGGGCGGTAAATCGCAGCCGGGTCACCGTCAGCTCATCGCTGTTGAACACCTTTTCCCAGCCCCCCCTGGCAATCACGTACATCACGCTGGGTCTCCAGCGCCCCCCGACGCAGGCGATAGCCGAAGGTGGCGGAGACGAGATGCCCGGATGCATCGCTGTGCGCGTAATAGGCATAACCGACCACAAGACAGGAGCAGGATGGCTCCCCCTGGCGTCTGTCGATCCACAGCGCGCACCCTGCCTTGCCCTGCGGCGAAAAGCCGGCACGACGCAGGTCCTTGACCATGGCCAGCGCATAGAGATCAAGCTGGCGCATCAATTTCAGCTGCAGTATCGCTCCTTCGGCACCACGGTGCAGTGCGAAAAAGGTGCAGCGCCACCGTCAACAGCACGCTGTATGCTGCCAGGGCGGCCAGCAATTCCGGCAGGCTAAAGCCGGTGCAACCCTCGCCAGCCGCCACGGGCGCGGCATCGGTGTCGGCCACAGCGGAAAGCGTTACGGCGGGAAGTAACGCCACAGCGGCGCCCCTGCCGCCCACCCACCCGGTTAGCATGACGGGATCCCCGCCCAGCGCCCCCGCTCGCTGCCGGAAACCACCATCCGCAGCCGCCCCGCCGGATTGCTGAGGACGAAGTGCGCCGTGCTGGCGGTGTGGCGCCGCCCGCCCAGACTCAGCTCGCCCGCCGTCGACAACGACAGGCGAACACCCGTATAGGGAGCAACGCCGCGCGCGGGTTCGCGCCTGGCTCCCGGTGCCGCGCGGCCCAAGCCGCATAGCGGATCGCCGTACAGCTGCCAGCGCTCGCCGCCGACCGCATTGATCCGGCAGCGGCGGTTACCCCATGCGGCATGCCATTGCTGGCGCACGATAAAATCCATCAACTGGTGGGCGTTGCTCGCCAGTTGCCGGGCCGACTGATGCTGACGCCAGCCATAACTTCCGCCAGGATTAGCAGCGCGGTCAACGCCAGCGTCAGGAGCAGCTCAGGCAAGGTATAGCCGCTATTGTTAAGGGAGTCATTCATTGCCGCAGTGTGGCGCGGCGTGCGGCGGTGGACCAGCGGCGAAATTGAGTTATGCGGCGTGTGATGCAATCATTGAAAGGCGGGAAACGGGAAACAGGAGATACAACGGCGGCATGAGCGACATCGTGAATAGGCGCGGACACATCACCGCCCGC
>NZ_JBLKSS010000326.1:7946-15497 GCF_047607725.1 Sodalis sp. (in: enterobacteria)
CCGCCCGCAAAATCATGTTGATGCGCAGACGCCCCCACGCACGGGCAATTTATACCGCGACCGGCGCTTTGATTGCCGGATGGGGATCATAGCCCGTCAGCTCAAAATCCTCGAAGCGGTAATCGAACAATGTTGCCGGTCGGCGCTTAATCAGCAGCTGCGGCAACGGCCGCGGATCGCGGGTCAGTTGCAGGTCCGCCTGCTGCAAATGGTTACTGTAGAGATGGGCATCGCCGCCGGTCCAGACGAAATCACCGACCTGCAAATCGCACTGCTGCGCCAGCATGTGTACCAACAGGGCATAGCTGGCGATATTGAACGGCAGGCCGAGGAAAATATCGCACGAACGCTGGTAGAGCTGACACGATAAAGTGCCGTTGGCGACATAGAACTGAAACAGCGCATGGCACGGCGCCAGGGCCATTTTGTCCAGCTCGCCGACGTTCCAGGCGGAAACGATAATGCGGCGGGAATCCGGATCTTGCCTGAGCTGGCGCACCACTTCGGCCAACTGGTCTATCTGGCGTCCGTCGCCGGTCCCCCAGGCGCGCCATTGCCGGCCGTACACCGGCCCTAAATCGCCGTTTTCATCCGCCCACTCATCCCAGATGGAAACGTTATTCTGCTGCAAATAAGCGATATTGGTATCGCCGTTAAGGAACCACAGCAGCTCATGGATAATCGACCGCAAATGGCAGCGTTTGGTGGTCACCAGCGGGAAACCCTGGCGCAAATCGAAGCGCATTTGATGGCCGAACACCGACAGGGTGCCGGTGCCGGTACGATCCGCTTTCGGCGTACCCTGCGCGCGCACCATACGCATCAAATCAAAATACTGTTTCATAATACCTCAGGACATATGTTACTGGGGACGGCGGCGGTACGCCCAGGCCATCATAATCACGCCGGCCAAAATCATCGGCAGCGACAAAATCTGCCCCATGCTAATGACGCCGCTAAACAGGCCCAATTGGGCATCCGGCTGGCGGAAAAATTCCACCAGTATGCGAAAGGCGCCGTAGCAAATCAGGAACAAACCGGAGACGCTGCCGATAGGCCGCGGCTTACGGATAAACAGATTGAGAATAATAAACAGCACCATGCCTTCAAGCAGCATCTCGTAGATCTGGGACGGATGGCGAGGCAGCACGCCGTAGCGCTCAAACAGCGCTTGCCACTGCGGATTGGCCGGCCGCAGCGCCAAATCTTCCTCCCGGGAGCCGGGAAACAGCATTGCCCAGAGCGTATCGGTGGTGACCCGGCCCCACAACTCGCCGTTGATAAAATTCCCCAAACGGCCGGCGCCCAGGCCGAAGGGCACCATCGGCGCGACAAAATCGGCCACCTGGAAAAAATGGCGGCGGGTGCGATGGGCGAACCACAGCATCACCACGATGACGCCTATCAATCCGCCGTGGAACGACATGCCGCCGTCCCAGACCTTAAACAGGCATAGGGGATTATCGAGAAACAGCGGCAGGTTGTAAAACAGCACATAACCGATACGGCCGCCGAGAAACACCCCGAGAAAACCGGCATAGAGAAGATTTTCGACTTCTTCTTTGCGCCAGCCGCTGCCGGGGCGATTCGCGCGCCGTACCGCCAGCTACATGGCAAAGACGAAGCCCACAAGATACATCAGACCGTACCAGTGCAGGGAAACCGGGCCCAGGGAAAAGATCACCGGGTCAAACTGAGGAAAGGCCAGATAATGGGTCGTCATTCATCACCACAACGTCGTCGTTTTTGTTATCCGGCCGCAGGATGCCGCTGCGGTCGCTGTACATGCCGCGCAGGCGTTTTTCCCGCACGGCGCGAAGTGGCGTATCATAGCATAGCGGCGCGACGGCGAGAGTCAGGGGATGTAAATAACCGCCGGCAGGTGTAATGATTCCCTACTCAGCGCCCGCCCCGAATCAGGCCGTCCAGGCCGCGCCGCTCCATGAACACCGCCACCTGATGGCGGACTTCGATGCTGTTTTGCGCGCCAATGACCCGCTCCGCCAGCTCCTGCGCCTCGTTCAGCGCCACATTGCGCAATAAATACTTGATACGCGCCACGCTACGGCCGGTCATGCTCAGCGTACGATAGCCCATGCCCGCTAGCAGCAACGCGCCCATCGGATCGCCGGCCATTTCGCAGCACAAGCTGCAAGCCAGCCCCAGCCCCAGCCGCTCCGACTCGCTAATGATTTTTTGCAGCACCTGTAGCATGGCCGGATGCAGGCTATCGTACATCGCCGCCACCCGGGTATTATTGCGATCCACCGCCAACAAATACTGCGTCAGGTGTTGGTGCCGACCGACAGAAAATCCACCCGGGTCACCAGCGCCGACAGCATAAACACCATGGCCGGCACTTCCACCATAATACCGATACGCGGCTTGGGCAGCGCATAGCCCAGCACGTCCTCAACTTCGCGTCCGGCGCGGTCGATGAGCCGGCGCGCTTCGTCAATCTCATCGACACTGGTTATCATCGGCAGCAGAATACTTAAATTGCCGGTGGCGGCGTTGGCGCGCCGCATTGCGCGCACCTGGATGAGAAAAATCTCCGGCTGGTCAAGGGTAATACGAATACCGCGCCAGCCCAGGCAGGGATTTTCCTCGCTTATCGGCATATAGGGCAGCTGTTTATCGGCGCCGACGTCTAGGGTGCGAAACGTCACCGATTTACCGGGGAACAATTGCAACATCCCTTGATATTGCGCCACCTGCTCCTCCTCCGAGGGAAAGCCGTTTTGCAACATGAAGGGAATTTCCGTGCGGTACAGACCGATGCCGTCCACCCGATCGTCGAGGCGCTGTTCATGTTCCGCGCTCAAACCGGCGTTGAGCATCACCTGGATGCGTTCGCCGCTTTTCAGCACCGCCGGCTGCTCCACATTATCTTCCGCCAGCCGGGTGAATTCACGCTCTTCGCTGACCAGGCGCTGGTACTCCTGCACCAGGACCGGCTCCACCAGCAGTTCACCGCGGTAGCCGTCGACGATAAGCAAGCGCTGATTAAGCAACAGCGGCTGGATATCGGCGCCCATCACTGTCGGGATCCCCATCGCCCGCACCAGGATAGCGGCGTGGGAGTTGGCGGCGCCGTCACGCACCACCACCCCCACCAGCTAATCCGGCGGCACTTCGGCCAGGAGCGCGGCGCTCAGCTCGTCGGCCACCAGCACGAAGCGCGATGGCCACTGAATAACATTACGCGCGCTATCGTCAAGGTGGAACAGCAGTCGCTGGCCGAGCGCGCGCAAATCGCCGGCACGCTCGCGTAAATAGCTGTACAGGTCGAACACCGCCGCGCTGTCTTTCTGCGCGCTGGCGGTAAACCGCTTGCTCAGACGGCGGAATTCGGCGACGGATTCGTTCAGCGTCAGCCGCTCGCGCTCGTGGCCGCTGTCCAGCGACGACGCCTGATAAACTTGTCGAGGGAAGGCTGGCTGCTGTCCACCCAGCCCTGGGCGATGGCCACCCCCGGCGCGGTCGCCAGGACGCGAATACGGGTCTGGCGGTACTGGCTGAACAGCGCGTTGAGCTGCGACTGGGATAGAATGCCGGCCATCTGCGTGGCCAGCGTGACCATAAACGATTCTTCGCTCTCGTCGAACTGCCGGTGCTCGTGCTGCTGCACCACCAGTACACCGAGCAACTGACGGCGGTGGATAATCGGCACGCGGAGAAAGGAACGAAAACGCTCCTCTTTCACCGCCAGAATGTATTTGAAACTGGGATGGATATGGGCGTCCGCCAGGTTAATCTGCTCAGCCAACCGTCCGACTAGGCCGACAATCCCTTGGTCAAATGCCAGCGTGATCGTGCGCCGCGCGGTTTATTTAAACCGCGCGTCGCCGTCAGGTAATAGCAGCGACGATCGTTATCGGCCAAATAAACCGAACAGACTTCGGTATTCATCGCCTGACAGGTTTCATTAACCAGAATGTCAAGTGAATCCGACAGACGCGGCGCGGCTGCGACCTTTTCAACGATTTCCCGCAAACGCGTGAGCATAATCTACGTGACTTAGCCTCTTTTCCGTCTGTGTGCCGGCGCGGAACGCGGCGCCGCAGTTTCCTGCAGCGGCATCACGACGCCGGAAAATTCCTTCATCGCCCGGCGGTACACGTCCCGTTTAAAGGAAACGACCTGACGTACTGGGTACCAGAAGCTGACCCAGCGCCAGCCGTCAAATTCAGGGATCCCCCCGCGCTGCATATTGATATCCACATCCGGACACGTGAGCTGTAGCAGAAACCATTTTTGCTTCTGACCAATACACACCGGCTTGGTGTCCCAGCGTACCAGCCGCTTGGGAAGCTTATAACGCAGCCAGTTACGCGTCGAAGCCAGGATACGCACATCTTTGCGGCTCAGACCGACCTCCTCGAACAGCTCGCGATACATCGCCTGCTCCGTGGTCTCGCCAGCGTTGATGCCGCCCTGGGGGAACTGCCAGGAATGCTGTCCGTATCGCCTGGCCCACAGCACCTGCCCGTCGAGATTACAGATTACAATACCAACATTCGGGCGGTAGCCATCATCATCGATCACCGGACTACCTCGATTACATAAAATATAAGATGTTCCGATTGTTTCATACTCGCTCTGAATGGTAAACCACTGCTTTTCACTAATCGCCGGTGAATAACACTCTTAGGGCCGCTTAATGGCGCCGAGTTATAAACAGCTAGCGGCGAGCGGGCGCCACTTTATGTACTTTTTCTGTGGATAGGTTTGTGTGCAACGCTGGATTAGATGGGTAAAACTTTTCGCCAAACGCCCGTGCGGGGGATAAAAAATAAAAAATAAAGAAGAATATCAACAGACTAAAACGTTTACCCTTGTCACGGAAGGCGCGACGACGACGCGGTGAAAAATCTCTTCACCGGGCATGGATAAAAAACAACCATCGATGATTTTATCCACAGAAAAACGGATCGACGTCGCAAATAAATGGACAAATAGGCTAAAAACGGCGCCGTCAAGGCTGTAATAGAAACAGTACTCGTCGATTGACAAGATTATCCCGCAAATCTGTGGATAACCTGGTGTAAGATCCTATTCATTGTTGCCCGTAGCGGGTGTACAACTGCTTTCGGGCTTGCGCCCTGTCTGTTAAGGTCATTAAAAAAGAGCTTAAAATCATGCTATTATTATTTTTTCTCCGGCCGCCACTCGCGTTAGCAGCGCGGATGTGCCGCAGGTGCTTAGTTTTTATTCAGTTCAGGACCGCGAAATGAACAGCCTGATTCCGCTTTCCCTTGCGCCCCATCCCCCCGCCGATGAAAGGGAACTGCTGCGCCGCGCCGATGCGCTGGCGGGTTATACCTTGAGGGAGTTATCTGCCCAGGCCGGTCTGCCGATCCCCGCCAATCTCAAGCGTGACAAAGGGTGGATTGGCGTCCTCTTGGAACGCTATCTGGGTGCCAGCGCCGGCAGTAAGCCCGAGCAGGATTTTGCCGCCATAGGCGTAGAGTTGAAAACCATTCCGGTGGACAGCGGCGGACGGCCGTTGGAGACCACCTTTGTTTGCGTGGCGCCGCTGACCGGCAATAGCGGCGTTACCTGGGAAACCAGCCACGTGTGTTATAAGCTGGCGCGGGTGCTCTGGATCCCGGTCGAGGGCCAACGGACAATCCCGCTGGCGCGACGCCGCATCGGCGCGCCGCTCCTGTGGAGCCCGGACACGGAGGAAGAGCTACAGCTGCGACGCGACTGGGAAGAGCTTATGGATCTTATTGTGTTAGGCAAGGTGGAACGCATCACCGCCCGCCACGGCGAAGTGCTACAGCTGCGGCCAAAAGCCGCCACCGGTCGGACGCTGACCGCCGCCGTCGGTGAATTTGGCCAGCCGATTTTAACGCTGCCTCGCGGTTTCTATTTGAAAAAAAATTTCACCGCCCAGCTGCTGGCACGCCATTTCCTGTTATAAACGCGTTTTCTCTTGCCAGCCCACCGACAACACCGCGTATAATTATCGTTTATGTTTCGTTTAGGTGAATGTGTGTAATGCTTGATTGGATTGCCGATCCGGACGCATGGCTGGCGTTGGGAACCCTGACCATTCTGGAAATTGTCCTGGGTATTGATAATATTGTTTTCCTGTCCGTGATCGTCGCCAAACTTCCTCCCTCACAGCAAAGCAGCGCCCGCCGCCTGGGTCTGTTCGGCGCCATGGTGATGCGACTTGGCCTGCTGGCCGCTATCGCCTGGGTCAGCCATCTGGTCAAACCGCTATTTTATTTTTTGGAACACCCTATTTCCGCCCGAGATCTGATTTTGTTTTTTGGCGGCATTTTTCTAATCTGGAAATCGTGCAGGGAAATAATGGAATCGTTCCACGGCAGCGCTGGCGGCGAGGACAGCACGGTCCAATCCTATCTCGGCGCCATTACCCAGATAATGATGCTCGATATCATTCTCAGCCTGGACTCGATCATTACTGCGGTAGGCCTGTCCTCCCATCTGTTTATCATGATGGCGGCGGTCATCATCGCGGTGGCGATAATGCACTTTGCTGCCCGGCCAATAGGCGAATTTGTCGATAGACACCCGTCGGTCAAAATGCTGGCGCTGGCGTTTTTGATTTTGGTTGGCGGCGCGCTGATTCTGGAAAGCGCGGCTATCGACGTGCCGAAAGGGTATATCTATTTCGCCATGTTTTTCTCGCTGGCGGTGGAAACGCTAAATCTCTTGCGCAATAAAAAAGCCGGCCAGCGGCCTTCCGGCCCGGATGCCTGAATGCTCCTCGACACGCAGTGGAAAACGGTGCTGGAATTTTCGCCCGCATCGCTAGTGAAGCCGGTGTTTTTTGCATATGATGTTAACGATGTAGGTCACTTAATGGATGGAAAACGATAATGAAAACACTCTATCTGCTGATGCCGGCATTATTCGGCGTCGCGCTGCTTGCCGGCTGCACCAGTGATTACGTAATGGCGACCAAAGATGGCCAGATGATATTGACCGACGGCAAGCCTGAAATCGATAAAACCACCGGTCTTATCCATTATACCGACGAACGTGGCAACGAAAGGCAAATCAACGGCAACGATGTTTCGCAGATCATCGAAAGATGATCCCCGCGCCCGGCAGCGCGTCGCAGGTTTAATTTACCCCTTCTCCCCCCGCCCCGGCTTGGTTATAGTCAGTCAAGGCGGTGTGCGATCACGCCTGTACGTTTACGTCACTGAGGAACCTGCCCTGATGTTTTATCACCGTATTCCCCATAGTTCTTTGGAAGTCAGCGTGCTCGGCCTGGGTACCATGACTTTCGGCGAACAAAACAGCGAAGCGCAAGCCCATGACCAGCTTGATCTCGCTCTCGCCAACGGCGTTAACTTAATTGACACCACGGAAATGTACCCCGTACCGCCCCATCCTGAAACCCAGGGGCTGACGGAGCGCTATATCGGCAGCTGGTTGAAGCGCCGCGGTCAGCGCGAAAAGATTGTTTTAGCCAGTAAAGTGCTCGGTCCGGCGCGCGGCAACGACGTAGAGGTTGCAGATTCCGACGTATCCGATCATCTGTTCCGGCGACATCCGATCAGTTAT
>NZ_JBLKSS010000327.1:0-7078 GCF_047607725.1 Sodalis sp. (in: enterobacteria)
TCATACAACAAACCCACCAATAATTCAAGACGTCCTCCACGGGGCGCTTACGTTCGATTGAGGAGGGAATGACCGACGCGGCGGGCGTGGGTCATGTCGTATTACCGCCATTTCCTGAGCAATAAAAAACCGTCCGCGCGCGATGAACCGACATTTGATGTTGCTATAAAAATAACAAGAAACGCCCCTTAGTAATTATCCATATCAACAATTAATCAAGAAACCGCTAAGATATTTTATCTCTTCCGCACAGCGTATAACCACCATGAATAACGATGAAAAACATCAATCCATCATCTATTACGGCTGTATTATGTCAAAAATTTCCATGCTGATAACGCTACTAATGATTATCATTAACATCTTAAGCTGGTATATACCCGACATTATGCTTAATACCTATGAACTGAGTCTATTTGTGACCCAGAGAGTTATTACCAACCCGGTAATAATACTTACGAACATCGGACAAATGACGTTAGGCATGATAGTCACGACCCTCCCATTACTGTCGCTAGCCTTCGGTATGTGCGCCCTTCACCGGTTATTTAATATTTACCGCCTAGGGCATTATTTTTCCCTGAGCGCAGCGCGGCAGCTCAATCTCGACGCCGTCGGTTTTTTTCTTTGGGCGGTAGCGGACATAGTGTGCGAACCCGCTTTGACATATTTCATAACGTTGCCGTTGCCCAAAGCCAAACGCATCATCTCACATAGTTTTTCGGTCGGACATGGCGTAGCGCTGCTGCTCTCGTCCGCGCTAACGGTTATCGCCCAGATTCTACGGCACGCCTGCTGCCATAATAACGAACGGCGTAACGTCGATTAAGATATTGGGGTAATCAATTAACCTATTCCGTCACCGGGGAATAATGTCGCGGTGCCTTGTAACGGGAAACGTTAACCTTATTATTGGCAGATCATAGGGCGATAATAGACGCGCGATGGTGGGTGTGAACGCCGCTCGTCTGGCTAAAGCGTCCCACTAATGGACGCGGCGATGAGTTTAGAGACGCTTTAATTGTTTACGCCATTTCATTAACGTACAGCGCCCTTGTGTTTTAGCTCGCGGGTAAGATACCCTTTCCATACTCTAGCCATTAAGCGCCGAATAATGAATCGCCACGCCGGTATCGGGACATATTCCCTCTCACCGCGGTAGCAATCCGCCAAAATGCGTTTTTCCTGTTACATATGTTTAGAATTTACTAAACCAAGTAAAGCTGGGTCAAATTTCAGCTTTTAAGACATTTCGTTATTTAATACCGCCAACGCGTATCCCATATTAGTCAGTAACAGGCAGTACCCGGCAGTCGTTTAATGAGGAAGCTATGATGAAAAAGACCACCCTTGCACTGGTTATGACGATTTTCGCGGCCAGCAGTTGTTTCTCCGCGTTTTCCTGGGCCGACGGCCCACACGGACAGCCATCTCAGCAGCAGTGGCAACAGGGCCATGGCGGGCAGGGCGGTCCAGGTGGACACGGCGGTGAACATGCCGGCGGCCCGGGTGGCGGCCGCGGCCATGAGGGTGGCCCGCACGGGGGCCCGGGCAGACCCGGCGGCGAACGGGATCATTTTGCCTGGAACGGCCATGATTTCCGCCGTGGCCATCCCGCTCCCGAGCATTTTCGCGGCGATGATTTCCGCGTTTACGATTGGCATGCGCGCGGCCTACAGGCGCCACCTCAGGGAGAACATTGGGCTTACATCGACGGCAATTATGTGCTGATCGCCGCCGCTACGGGGATCATTACATCAATCATAATGAGCACGATGTTGCCTCATTAAGCGTCTCCCGCCGGTGGCGTTGCGCGCCGCCTGCGGTCTGCGGGCCCGTTTGCCGCCCGCTACCCCGGCTGGCGCTCTTGCGTCCCGCAGCCCCAATCATTAACCTGTAAATTATCTACCCCCTTAATTTTCGCCGACGTCGGCGCAGTACCGACAGAGCCCGGCGGAAAATCAGCAGGCAAAGCGGATGAAAATCATCATTATCGGCGCCGGCATGATCGGCGCGTCACTGGCGTTTGAAACCGTCAATCTCGGTGCCAGAGTGACCGTCCTTGACGCCGGCGAACGGGTCAGCGGCACCTCCGGCACGTCTTTCGCCTGGGTCAACGCCCACGGTAAACCGCCGTGCGACTATCAGCAATTAAATAACGCCGGCATTGACGCGCATCAGGCGCTCCAGGCGCGCTTTCCCCACCGCCGCTGGCTGCACTTGACCGGCAGCGCAGAATTCCGTCATCCGCACGACGCGGCCGCGCTGGCGGCACAGGCGCGGCAATTGAGGGCGTGGGGGTATCCCGTCCGTTGGCTGGACAAAGGGGCCTTACTGGTGCGGGAACCGGCGCTGGCGCGCGACGCCGTGCCGGCCACGCCGATATTGTGGTGTGAACGAGAGGGTTGGCTGGATACGCGGCTGTATATCAATACCCTGCTGGATGAAGTTATCGCTGGCGGCGGTAGCGTATCCACCGCCACTGCCGTCGCCGGCATCATCCGTAAAAACAATCGTGTCACCGGGGTCACCTTGGCCAACGGCCGGGCGCTTAACGCCGATCTGGTGGTGAACTGTTGCGGCCGCTGGGCCGATAGCCAGCCTTTCCAGCCGGATCTCGCTCTGCCGCAGGCCCCCACCGCGGGCCTGCTGGTGCGGGTGCCATCCGCCGCAGCACCGGTCCGCCACGTTCTTATCACCCCGACATTCGATGTCCGCCCCGACGGTCCGGGCCACAGTCTGATCTGCCCTAACGACTTAGAGGTATCCTGGGCATTGACCGAATCTCCCGCCGCGCGGGATCAAGCGGCAGCCGAGCTATTGCGGGAAGCAGCCCGGCTGTTACCTGGATTACGCGGTCTTACGGATTATCAGGTCACCACCGGCATTCGCGCACTGCCGAAGGATGGCTTGCCCGCGGTCGGTCCGGTACCGGGGTTAACGGGCTATTACTTTCTGGTCACCCATAGCGGCGTGACGCTGGCGGCGCTGCTGGCGACATTGGCGGCGCGGGAGATGATGACAGGCCAGACGGCGTCGGTATTAGCCCCCTTCCGCCCCGACCGTCTTCTCAGCTAGCGGCCAACACCGCGCCGTGGATATCGCATGGGTGGCGCTAACACGCCGCTAATTGCGCCTTAACCTTCACGGTTTGGCACCGTTGACGGCGGGCTTAATCACGCGGGCCATTGCCGCGATAACGTCCTTGATGCCGTGGGCCTGCCAGAAAGAGACTAATGCCTGCAACGGCGGAACGTTGCCGGCAAGATGCGCCGGCGGCCAAAGCGTAATCCGATGCCCTGGCACCTCGGGTAGCGGCGGCAACCAGCGCTGCACGCAATGCAGCGGATTCATATTGTCCGCTGTAACAGCAGATACTCCCGCTCGCCGCCCGTCGTTTCGCCCTGGCTGGCGACGCACCATAGCGGCTTAGGGTTTTTTCAGCCACGTCCGCCGGATTAAATGTCACCGCCATCGAACCGGTCGCCACAGCGGCGATGGCGGCAAGCGAACCGCCGAGAGAATGGCCGGTGAAAAGCACTTTGTCGCCAAAACAGTGTCTGGCCTGCCGCGCCAGCGCCACCGACGCTTGATACTGCGCATCCCGGTAGCCCAGCGACGCCCGTAGATTGGTCAGCCAATCGTTGAAACCATTGGTGCCGGCAAAGGCCAGCACCACCTGCCTGCCGTTGCCAGAAATTGGCCTGAAAGCCTGAACGTTTGTCGCGCAGCATCGCCTTATCGAGACCGTATCGGCGCAAATCGTGCGGGGTAAAGCGGCGAAAGGCGCCCGGCGGTAGGGCGGAATGTTTAGCATAAACATCGCCGGCTATCTGCGCTAACAGGTAATCACCCTCCTGCGGCAGGACGCCGCAGGTGATATACTCCTCACCGCCGCGCCCATGTTGCATCGCCGGCGCTGACCTGATTTGCCGCGGTAGCGGCCGTGGCTGGCGCGCGCTCAGCGGCCGTGAGGCGCGCCGCCAGGGCAGACGTTGCCTGATGCCTCGCGGCGTAAGAACGTGCCCAGGACACCGCACCGGGCCCCGATGGGAAAACTCGTTGTAACATGCTTACCTCCTATCGCCATGTCGCTGTTCTTACTGGCAATTTAAGCGATGGCGCTAGGCCGAAATTGCAGGAAATGTTCATGGCGCCCCCCCTTTTGCGCGATATTACAAGGGTGATTGCCGGCAGGTTGAGCATCCCCTAGCCATAAAGACGTTTACCGGCGCAATTTGCCGTGCGCTTTAAGAAAGGAGATAGAGAGTTAAATAGAGCCGTTATTTATTTCTGCAATAGCTACAGGCTTAAACATATATTTCTCTGCTTACTCACCCGGTAGTGAAAACCGCAAATACCATAATTAACCCATTTATAAACCAGTAAATTTTCTCTGAACAATCCAGCAGGAAAATTAATACTGCTGTCAGAGCACATTGATAACTTCCGGCTAGCTTAACAAGATGACGGCGGACAAGGGTAATCGATCGGCTTGATAACCTCAATTTATTCAATCTCTTATGGAGACTATTAAATATGCCCACTCTACACAAACCTGCGGTTTATTTGCCGGAATACATCATTAGCCAGCAAGACACGATTAATTTAGCCAGGACAAACTTTAAAGACAATCCGAATTTAGAAAAATAGATCGAATTGATTATTAATACCGGTGTTATGAAAAGACATATTATACAGCCCATCGAGCTCGCCACGCTGCATCCTGGATTCGGCTATCGGAATACGGTATTTGAATATGAGTCAAAACGCTTGGTACCCGGCGTGGTTGAAGAAGCACTAAACAATGCTTCCGTCAGCGCCAGCCAAATCGCCGCGATTATCTATGTCTCCTGCTCGGGTTTTTTGATGCCGTCGCTGACCGCCTGGCTTATTAACCATATGGGACTACCGGATAACACTATGCAATTGCCTATCGCCCAATTAGGCTGTGCCGCCGGCGGCGGCGCCATCAACCGGGCACATGATTATGTTTTGGCACATCCCGGCAGTAACGTACTGATTATTAGCTGTGAGTTTTGCTCCCTGAGCTATCAGCCCACCGATGGCGATGTCGGCAGCCTGCTCTCCGACGGGCTATTCGGCGATGCCATCAGCGCAGCGGTCGTCACCGCTGAACCCGGAGCTGGGCTCTCGCTGGAGCTCAACGTCAGTTATCTGATCCCCGACACCGATGAATGGATCCGCTATCAGGTTAAAGATACCGGTTTTCATTTCCGTCTGGACAAGCGCGTACCGGGTACCATGAAACCGCTGGCGCCCGTGATGCGTCAGATGACCTGCGAGCACGGCTGGGATATAGAAAACCTGGCCTATTACATCATCCACGCCGGCGGCCCGCGTATTCTCGACGATCTCGCCAAGTATCTTCGGGTCGATTTGCAGCAATTTTCTTTCAGCCGTGACACGCTGGTCAATTGCGGCAATATCGCCAGTTCGGTGGTGTTCGAGGCCTATCGCCGCATGCATGAAAAAGGCATTTTCACCCGCGGCGGCAAGGCGATTATCGCCGGCTTCGGCCCCGGCATTACCGCCGAAATGAGTTTGTCGCAGTAGAACTAATGGGCAAATAACGGCAACGCGTCGCTTACTCCTTTCGGGCGCACGGCGACGGGCGACGCATGCCGATATGGTGAATGCCATCTTCATCGTAAATGTCCGTCACCGCCGCAAATCCCAGAGCGCGGTAAAAAGCCTGCAAATGCGCCTGGGCGGAGAGGGTTACCGGTTTCTCCAGCCATCGCGCGGCGCCTGACGCCAGCGCCTGATGCATTAGCCGTGCCCACAGGCCCAGGCCACGCGCCCGGGGTGCAATGACCACCCGTCCGATACTCACCGCGTCTCGCTGCACCAGCAAACGGGCGCACGCCACCAGTCCTGCCTCGTCAAAGCCGGCAATATGACGATTGTCGCCCTGCATATCCAGGCCATCCATATCCGCGTACAGACACTGTTGTTCGAGTACGAATACCGCGCTGCGCAAAGACAGCAACTGATAAAGTACCGGCGCGCTCACCTCGCTATGGTGCCAGTCGCACCTGTTTACCGTCATGATGTCCCCTTCTATCTGGTTAATGACCTATTGTCTCCGCGACCGCCCGGCGCCGCGCGTGCGGCTATAACCTATACTTATAAGGGCATTATGCCTGAGACATCGTTATAAATGGGGTAAAAATGAAACAGAAAAATAGCACGATCGGGATTGCGCCTTATGGCGGCTCCGCCGGCGGATGGGGCGCATTAAAAGCGGTGGCCGACGCCATTCGTGGCCAAATGTCGGTGAACCAGGATATTATTGCCCTGTTTAAAGTTAACCAATCACAGGGATTCGACTGCCCCGGCTGTGCGTGGCCGGATCCGCTGCATACCTCGTCTTTTGAATTTTGCGAAAACGGCGCCAAAGCGGTCAGTTGGGAAGCCACAGGCAAGCGGGCCACGCCGGACTTTTTCGCCGCCCATACCGTAAGCGAACTTTGGCAGCACCATGATTTCGATTTGGAAGGGGAAGGGCGGCTGACCCAGCCGATGAAATACGATGCCGCCACGGATACTTATCGGCCTGTCGAATGGGACGTAGCTTTTTGCGAAATAGGCGCGGCGCTGCGGCGTTACACGGACCCTAATTGTGTGGAGTTTTACACGTCCGGACGCACATCCAACGAGGCGGCATTCCTTTATCAGCTGTTTTCCCGCGAATACGGCACCAATAATTTTCCATATTATTCCAATGTGTGCCATGAACCCACCAGCATGGGTTTGCCGGCATCCATCGGCGTGGGTAAAGGCACCGTAACCCTTGAGGATTTCGAGCATTGCGATCTGGTCATGTGCATCGGCCATAATCCCGGTACTAATCATCCGCGCATGCTAGCCACCCTGCGCGAGGTGGCCAAACGCGGCGCCACCATCGTGGCGTTTAATCCCCTGCAGGAGCGGGGGCTTGAACGGTTCACGTCCCCCCAAAGCCCGATAGAAATGCTCACGCTCAGCGCCACCGAACTTTCGAACCACACTGCGGGCGGCAGTGTCGAACCGGCATTCCGGTCGTCACGCACAT
>NZ_JBLKSS010000327.1:7088-13611 GCF_047607725.1 Sodalis sp. (in: enterobacteria)
TTACCCGTCGACATCACATAGTCGCATACCGCGTCGGCCAACGGCGCCAGCAGGCCCGGTCCAACGATGCCGCGCTCGATGGGCCGCTGGGTGCAGACATTAGCCAGGCGGATTTGACGGACCTGATCGCGCTGTTAATTGACTGCGTGGAAGGGGGCGCGTCGGTCGGTTTTATGTTGCCGCTTCCCGAGGCGCGCGCCGAGGAGTTCTGGCGCCGGAAAACGGCGTTGGCGGCCAGCGGCGACCACGGTCTGTTGGTGGCGCGTGATGCCGGCGGAAAGATTATCGGCACGGTGCAGATGGTACTGGCACCGCTGGATAATCAGCCGCACCGCGGCGACATTATCAAACTGCTGGTACACCGCGGGGCGCGTCGCTTGGGCGTGGGCGAGGCATTGATGCGGGCGGCGCAGGCAGGCAAGACGCTGCTGGTGCTGGATACCGCCACCGGCAGCGCCGCTGAACGACTTTATACGCGCCTTGGCTGGCGGCGCGCGGGCGTCATTCCCGATTACGCGCTGTATCCCGACGGCCGTTTGACAGCGACCACCGTCTATTATTTACAGCTGAAGTAATCATTGCGCCTCGCGCCGGCAGCGACCGGCATCGTGCACTGTGTTCACGGCGCTGGCGCCGACCGATGGCGCGCTCTACGCTACGTCGGCTACCGGAGACCAGCGCCAACCCGTCGGCGACACGTTTCACTCGCCCGTTGAACCGCCTAGCAACGGGCGTAGCGTGAGGCGTGGCCGAGGGGGGAGGGGCGCCGCCCGCCTCTGGGCCCGATACAGCAACGGCACTCGTCCCTTTTTGCCCTTAGGTCGCTTTTCGCGCTAAACGGGTCGTAAACCGGATGGTTTCCGTAGCGCACTGTGCAAAGATAGAGCCAACGTTTGTATCGTCAGGAGCGGTGTGCCATGCGGATAATCGAAACGGTCTGGATCCCCCTCTCGGACGGTTGCCGTCTGGCCGCCCGCCTGTGGTTACCGGACGAAAATTTGCCGGTGCCCGCCATTCTGGAGTATTTACCCTACCGCCGCCGCGCCCGGCACCGCGGAGATGATGCCGTGCTGCATCCCGGTCTGGCCGGCTGCGGCTATGCCGCCATACGCGTCGACATGCGCGGCGCCGGCGACTCCGACGGGCTGATGAACGACGAATATACGCCGCAGGAGTGGCGCGACGCCTGTGAAGTCATCGCCTGGATTGCCGCGCAGGGCTGGTGCAGCGGCAGCGTAGGGTTGATAGGCATCTCCTGGAGCGGTTTTAACGCGCTGCAAATCGCCGCCCTGCGGCCGCCGGCGCTCAAAGCGATAGTCACCGCCTGCTCCACCGACGACCGCTACGCCGACGATATGCATTATATGGGCGGCGCCCTGCTCAACGACAATCTGCAATATGGCGCCACCCTGTTTACCTGGACGCCGACGCCGCCGGATCCTGCCATCGTTGGCGACCGCTGGAAAGCAATGTAGCTGGCGCGGCTCAATGCAATGGATCTGCCGCCCGCAGCACGCTGGATGCAGCATCCCCAACGGGACGACTACTGGTGCAGCGGTTCGGTATGCGAGGATTACGGCCGCATTACCGTGCCGGTGCTGGCGGTCGGCGGTTGGGCCGAGGGCTATACCAACACCGTACTGCGCCTGCTGGAGAACCTGCGCGGCCCGCGCAAAGGGCTGATCGGCCCGTGGGGGCACTTTTCCCCACATTGCCACGCCGGGGCCGCGCATCGATTTTATCGGCTATGTCCAGCGCTGGTTCGATCAGTGGCTAAAAGGGCGAGAGATCGGCATTATGGCCGAATCGATGCTGACCTATTGGCAACAACGGCCGGAGCCGCCCCGCGCCCGATATGCGCAGCGTCAGGGTCATTGGGCGGCGGAACGCTGCTGGCCCTCCGCCGACGTCCGGGCGCGCACGTTGCATCTGGCGCCCGGTCGGCTGCAGGACACGCCGGCGCAATTTACCGCAACCCTGAGTTCCCCCGCCACCACGGGACTGGCGTCAGGGGAGTGGTGCCCTTACGGCTGGGGACCGGATATGCCGGGGGACCAGCGCGAGGATGACGGCGGCTTCCTATGCTTTGATGGGCCTGCCGTGGAAACAGCGCTACAGCTTCTCGATCGGGCCGAGGTGCGGCTTGAGCTGTGCTCGGATAACCCCCTGGCGATGCTGGCAGTGCGCCTGAATGTCGTGGCGCCGGACGGCACAGCCATTCGCGTGAGCTATGGTTTATTGAATCTCGCGGCGCGCAACGGCTTTGATCGCGCAGAACCGCTGGTACCGGGACAATATTATGAGGTCAACGTCATGCTTAAAGCGGCGGTGTTTGTCCTGCCGGTGGGCTATCGCCTGCGCGTTGCGCTCTCCACCTGTTACTGGCCGCTGGCCGCGCCGCTGCCGGTACGTTCTGTCCTGACGGTGCAAAGCGGCAGCGTAATACTGCCGCTGCGCGATCCCGACGCCGCGACCTGCCCGCCGCCGGCGCTGGGGGACCCCTGGTCTCCGCCGCCGGTCCCGGCGCGGGTTCTGGTCGCGCCGGCCCGCGGCCGCCAACGGGTGATCCGGGATATGGAGGACGGCGAAACGACACTTGAGGTTGTGCGTAATCTTGGCGCAGTAGAATTGGCGGAGACCGGACTTCGCCTTGAGGCGCTGGGCCGCGAGATCTATCGCGTCAATGCTCACGAACCCCGCCAGCGCCCGTTCCGAAACCTGGCGCAGCGCCGGTTTTCATCACGGCGACTGGCTGGCCCGGCTGGAAATTCACAGCCTGCTTACCGCCGACGCACCGGCGGAGATCGCCGCCGTTCCCGACTGGCTGGACGGCGCGCTGGCCGCGGCGCCGAAGGCGGATTTGCTGCTATTGCCGGAACTGGCGCTGTGCTGTTATCAACACCAGGATGCCGTGCGGCGTATGTCGCTGCCGCAGTCGGGAAAAACGCTGCGCCGGTTAGCGGCGCTAGCGCGTGGACGTCGTCAGGCGCTGGCGTTTGGTTATGCGGAAAAATGCGGCGATGAGCGCTATAACGCCATGATGGCGATCGATGCACAGGGCAACGTTTGCGCCAACTACCGCAAAATCCACCTCTGGTCGGGTTATGAACAGGCCTTATTCCGTCCCGGCGACAGGCTAGTGGGCTTTCAATTACACGGCTTCCGTTTCGGGATGGCAATTTGCTATGACCTGGATTTCCCGGAGCTGGTCCGCGCCCAGGCGCTAGCCGGCATGGATTGTTTATTGTGTATCAGCGCGACCACCCACGGTTATGACGTGGTGCCGCGCCATGTGGTGCCGGCGCGGGCTTACGAAAATGGCTGTTATATCGCCATCGCCAACCGCGGCGACGGCGATGGCCCGTTCGCCTATATCGGCCAAAGCCGTATCGGCGGCCCGGACGGCGGCACACTGGCCAGCGCGCCGGTGGCGGGCGCGTTCACGCTCAGCGCCACGCTGGACCGTCAAAGTTTGGCGGGCTGACGCCGGCAGCATCCGTGGCCGGCCGACAGCCGGCACGCCCACTACCTGAACGGCGTCATGCCTGCGGATTAACTCCGCCGCTTGAAATAAGACCCGCGCCTCCCACGGCCTGAGTTAGCACCCGCCGTCAATCAACGACGGTCCACACCCGCCGGCGCAAGGCGCATCTCCCCTTCAGCCGAGTTTCGCCCGCCGCTCCTGGCGCATATCCGAGGGGAGCACGCCGAAGATGCGGCGAAACCAGCCGGCGAAATGGGAGGTGGAGCTAAAACCCACCGAGACGGCAATATCGATAATTGAACGGGCGGAATAGATCAGCATTTCGCGCGCCTGTTCCAGCCGCAGCTCCAGATAGTAACGCTGCGGTGTCTTGCCGAAATGACGGCCGAACAGGCACTCCAGTTGGCGCGTGCCCACCCCGACCTGCTGCGCTACCGCCAACAGAGAAAGCGGCTCCTCGAAAGTGGACTGCATCACCGCCATCACCGCGCTTAGCACCGGCGGCAACGGCGCCCGATGCTGGCGGTGGCCGCGTTGATCGTCCGCCGCGCTGCGGATCCGTTCATGGTGGAATTGGTTCGCCACCGCGGTGGCGCGATCGTCACCATAGCGTTCGGCAATCAGGTTAAGCATCATATCCATCGCCGCGGTGCCGCCGGAACAGGTTAAACGATGGCGGTCAATTTCGTAGATCTTGCGGGTACATTCGATATCCGGATAACTTTCCGCAAACGCGGCGCGGCTTTCCCAATGAATAGTGTAGCGGTGGCCGTTCAGCAGCCCGCATTTCGCCAGCAAAAACGTGCAGGTGGACAAGGAGCCGATAAACAGACCGGCGCGAGCCGCTTGGCGCATCGCACTTTGATAGCCCCGCTCGTATTGCGCCACCACCACCCGCTCCCCGCCGCAAATAAAGAGATAATGCGATTCTGCCAGCACCTGGTTAACGGGGCAGGTAGGAAACGGGATCCCGTTGGCGGCGGTGACCGGTTCGTCGTTGAGGCTAGCCAGATGCCAGCTAAAGACACATTGCTTAAATAAGCGGTTGTAAGACCAAAGCGGCTCAATTGCTGAGGCCAGGCTCATCATGGAAAAATCCTGACCCAGTAAAAACGTGAATACGGTGGGTTCAACGGATGGCATGGTCGTCAATCGCTTCTGGTAAAGAAAAACACCGCTGGGCCTGACGCGTCGGCGCGGGTCCGGTATGGCGCGAACGGCCGCGCTGCACCCGCTTACCTTGACTGTAACGTTTCTGCCAAGTCTCAGCTATCCCCCACGCTGCTTTCGTCGCGATGGTGGGAGGGAAAGCGATGGCACCATTCGCGGCTGAATACCGGCAGGTCGTTTTCCCATACCTGATAACGGGAGGTCAGCACCAGTCCTCCCGCCTGCCAAGCGAGATCGGTATCGCATTCCAGCCTGATATCCCAGCCGGGACGGGTGTAGCGCTGGACACGATGGGTCTCCATGCGCGCACTCTCCGCCAGCGCGCCGGTAATCAGATGATTGAGCGTTAACACCGACAATAACGTCACCAACAAGGTGATACCGATCTGTGTCGTCAATACCAGCCGGCGGCGATCGCAACGGTCGACAATCACGCCGGTAAACAGGCCGAAGAATAAAATCGGCCCCTGGCTGCAAAACGCCAGCATCCCCAACAATATCGGCGACGACACGCTCAACCGCCAAATAACCAGCAGAGGGCAATGGTATGCACCCAGTTGCCAATGACCGACAACAGCTGACCGCCGAAAAATCGGCGATAATCAGCGTGTCGCAAGGCGTTGCCTGAAGGGCGCAATCCCTTTTTAGGCAACAGGGAAAAACGGGCAGTAGTCAAGGAAACTCCCACAAACGGCCGCGCGCGGCATCACCCACAGAGGGAATGCCGGCCAGACAGGGTCCGGGCCGCGTCGCCCGGGCGGTATAACCGGCGTATTAGGCGCCGGTGACATCCCGGAACAGCGGCCATTGGCCATCGGGCGTCCAGGCGCCGTGAACGGTTTTCGGCGTCAGCCAGGCGTTGCTGCCGTGGTATAAAAAGACATAGGCGCCGGTTTCCTCCAACTGATCCTGTAATTTGATATACATAGCCGCCCGTTTCGCCTGATCCAGCTCTACCGCGGCCTCGGCGTTGAGCGCATCCCAATTTTGTCGCAGGTGTGCTGGGTGTTCCAGATGCCCACCTGATCGCAGGTAAACCAGGCGGTCACCCAGCTGGCGTCCGGCGCGGTGGTAAAGGTGGTGAGGCGCAGTTGTGAGTCCTTCCAGGCATCGCCTTCCGATTCCTGGCCCGCAGCGACAAATGCCGCCCCGTCCATTTGATTGATTTTCAAGTCGATACCCACCTCAGCCAGCTGCGCCTGAATGACTTGGGCCACCGTCCCGCCGTCGGTGGAGGTGGACAGGTCCAGCCTGAGCTGCAATCCTGAGACACCGGCCTTTTGCAACAGCGCTTTCGCCTGCGCCGGATCATAAGGATAGAGATTTTTGTTGCGCGCCCCGGCCCGGCCAGCGGCGGAGGCACCAGGCCATAGGCCGGTTTCACCGCGCCGCCGAAAGTGGCGTCCAGAATGGCGGGCACATCGATAGCCTGCTGAATGGCTCGACGCACCTGCAGGTCTTTCAGTTTAGGGTGATCCACATTCATCCCAAGCCAGGTGCAGGCCAGCGCCGGCCGAACGGTCAGCGTGTTATCGCCCGGATCGTCCCGGTATTTCCCGATAGCGCTGACATTGATTTTGGTCATGTCCAAATCGCCGGCTTCAAAAGCGATTTGAGCGGTATTCAAATCGCCGATCGGTACCAGCTGGATTTGATCGTACTCTCTGTGGCGGCCGTTCCACCTCTCGTTGCGTACCAGCTTCAGCCGTTCGCGCGGCTGCCAGTCGCCGATTTTATACGGCCCGGAACAGGCCGCGGGCGTGGTGCCGATTTTTTTATCTTTGGTGGCTTCCAGCGCTTTTTTACGTAAGCGCCCCGTGGAGGACGTCTTGAATTATTGGTGGGTTTGTTATATGGCCCGGTAAGAAT
>NZ_JBLKSS010000328.1:0-12877 GCF_047607725.1 Sodalis sp. (in: enterobacteria)
CCTGTTTGACGGGAAAGTGCAGCGTTATTCCGACCTGGAAAAACTTATCCCCGGCATTTCACAGAAAATGCTTGCTCAGCAATTGCGGCAATTGGAGGCGGATGGCATCGTGGCGCGCAAGATTTATCCGCAAGTTCCCCCCAAGGTCGAGTACCGACTGACACCCTGGGGCCAGGCATTATGCCCGGCGTTAGACGCCATGCTTAAATGGGCAGAGCAGAAGGATGATATTTCCAACCGGCGGCGCCCGCTAGGTAAATTTCAACTGCAGTCCGCCTACGAATCGGGCCAAAACGCCAACAGCCTGAGAGCGAAACCACAGGGTAACAGCGAGGCGAGAAAACCGTCGGCTACGCCGCAGCCCCCTTGCCGCTGCGGCGAAATCACCGCCAGGCGCGTTGTAGTGTCCTTAAAATGATGAGCACAACGGTCGTCCTTGCTGCGGGATAGCAAGGGCAAAAAGAGGGACGCTCCGCTACAGGCCCACGCCGTTGGACGTCAAGTAAGCCATTTAACGGCGGTGAAATACCGAGTCTTATCGATAGTCCCCACATTTTGCCCAGAGGCTACGGCGGTTAAGGTTTAAGACCCGGCGCTGGTGAAACGGTAAACCTGTCAAGCCAGCGGCAACGCGGCACTTAATATGCTGCCGCATGCTGTGAAGCCGTACCGTTTCAATTACTCGCTGTAATGGAAAATAGCGCTAACGAAACATGCCCGAAGGGAAAACACCCCTATTGCGGCGCAATTATCCGGCCGGTTTCGATAAAGGGAGCCCCTTTTGCCCCGCATAGAATACCACGAGGGTCACGCCTTCTTTGCCGGTGTAACCGCGATGAGCGCTGTCGACCATCTCAGACACCACTTCTCCAGCCCTAAGCGTGTGTTTTTCGCCATTCGTTTTTTTTCAACGGTCAAAGCCCCTTTTAGCACATAGGCTGCATTGGGGATCGGATGTTCATGCCAGGGGAGACTGGTATTGGGCGCCACGGTAATTTTGAGAATGGAAAGTTGAGGCGTGCCTTTAGGGTATGCCTGGTATGAAACGCCATCCCAAGACTTTTCCATCTCAAGCAGTTTTTCAACGTTAATACCGCCATCCTTATTGCTTTCATGTGCCTGGATAAAAAAAGGATGATGATAAAAGTAGAGCATATACAAATAGATAAAGTTCGATTGGCTAGTCGCATGCAAGATCCTTTGTCTATTTCGGCAGGTGGGTGGTCAAAAACCATACCATCTTCATCACAACAGGGGAAGACAGGTTTGCGACCTGCCCGCCCCTCCCTATGAGTGGCAACGCCGCCTACTGGGTCTCAAAAGCAGTTTTGCTTAATTACCTAATGAAAAAATTCTGGTTAATCAATTGATTGTTATATTATCAAATATTGCGAGACACCAATTATTATTGACATTACTGAATTCAATAAATAATGTTCTAACTCCGCAATTTTTCACATCACGGAGTTTTTTTAACCACAAATGGTATCTATACAGGCGCATTTTAATTTTTTATGGCATATGCTTGGTTCATTGCACGCTAACCTAGAGGTTATCAAAAGTAAAGAGAATACCACCACATATTCTATTGAAGTTAAAATAACATCAGTTAAACCATAGAGCAAAGCAGACAATGATAATAGTGAAATTGGATTATAAAGGAATATCTTGCAGAGACCATTGTTAAAAATCAGCGTGTAATAAAAAAAACCTAAAATATAAATGCCAAATATACCGAACAAAGAGCCGGCTTGAATAATTTCATTATGCAAGTGAACATCTAGGTATCGAAGTGCATCGGAATTTTGATTTCTTTCAGAATGCAGGAAACTCACTATTTTTTCGTTTCTAGAGGACTGTGTTTCACCTAACGGTGCATTGATGAATGCCATGACGCCAACACGCCACATCGTAAATCTGGCACCTAGTGAAGTTTTGTCATTACCATGTTGATAAAGCGAGACTTCTTGCGATGTTCTATTATAACGTGCTGAAATTAGATTCCAATTAGTGTAGATTATTGATACCAAGGTCAATATGATTAATAGCAAGGGAATTGATTTTAATTTTCTATCTTTGAATACCACAGGTAAGATTAGCATGATCACGGCCAATGTATGGATGACCATTGCAGATCTCGTTTCGGTAAGGAAAACCACATATATCGACAGCAGTCCAGATGAAAAAATAAAATATTGTTTTTTAAGACTTAATCTATCACATATTGTGACAGCTATGAGTACCAGCGATAATGCGCTGTATTGATATGCGGTGCCTGTGGCTCGATTCATAGCAAAAACTATGCGATCTGATGTCTCAATATATTGCCATATACCATAAATACTTGCGATGATAAATGTGCCCGATAGTGAAAATATACAACACCGGCGTATAAGCGCACGTTGAGCACTATCGTGATTATATAACCATACAGCATACCAGCTAATTACCGCAGCCACAAACCAACGCTTACCAGGTGTGAATAGCGTTCCTTGAGCATTATAAGATATCAATTCACACAATAATGACCAGATGGTGTATAAAAGTGATATTAGTAAAAGAGGGAGTATAATCTTACAGGTTAAAAGTGAAGATAGACATTCTCTGAAGTTAATCGCTATACCTAGCAAACTCAAATAACCACATAAATAGAAAGAAATCCTACTTGTTTTTTCGTCGATAAAAGCTAACGGCAAAATAATAAAAAAAGAACAGAAAAAAAAGGTTGCGATATATCTTTTCATTGACTCTTTATTTCCTTCACCCATGGCAAAACACTCCGATTACAATATCTTACTTGCCTTCAATTTCAAATATTTTTTCTTATCACTAACTCTAACACATGGTGATAAAATGAACCTCGCCATTGATATTTTTTTGCACGTGTCGATGAGGAGTTTGATAGAGTCTTCATGCAAATACTCAGGAGGTAATTTTCTTAGTTCATTTATTGCGCTGCAATAGGCAATTGCTCCTTGTCTCTTTAGCATCTGAATCTTTATTTTTTCTAAATTCATTCGTTCAGAAATTTGCTTAAAGCTTAAACTATGCGTTAAGCTATCTTTTCTTTTTACATAATTATAAAAGCAGCTTTCGGAAAAGAAAACATCTTTGATGAAAGGCAGTATTTTAAGCAAGGTGTATTCATCTTCGTAATATTTTTTTTCCTCTATTCCGATTTTTTTTAGTAATGCCGTTTGATAAAATTTACCTGCAAAATGCCCCTGAATTTTCTTTCCTCTCAAGTATATTTTTATAAAATCCCTCTTTCGTATATATTTTGGAATGCTGTAATTTTTGATACATTTTCCCTCTATTGGTGTAGCAAGTAAGTCGAAATCTTTCATTCTTAAAAAAGAAAGTATTTGTTTTAAAAAATCCCCATAAACAGTATCATCACCGTCAAGGATGGTAAAATACTTCCCTTGACAATGATTTAATGCATATTGCCTTACTCTTCCTATGTTCTTATACTCAACGCGGAAATAGTAGATCTGTGAATATTTTATGGCGTACTCTTTCATGATTTTAGGAGAATCATCGCAAGATGAATCATCAACTAATATTATTTCATAATCATATTCATGTTTCATTGCTGCTAACGCGCTATCCAAACATTTAGATATGTACTTTTCAAGGTTATGAACTGCAACAACAATAGACAAGGAAATAGTCATTACGTTATCCCAATGTTAATTTATTTTTTTCTTTGTGTAATTTCAATGGCATGTAGCTATTTACTTACATAATTTAAAAAGTAAATCATAAATCAAAGTATATAAAACTTTAAATCTATTACTTATTTTTTATAAATTACATTATATAAATAAAAATGATTTATATTCATAATACTTCAAGATGTAGTCGTCTCTCCTGCGGAAGACCCGGTCAGAGAGGTCATTGCGCTTTCTCCGTCCGCATCTTAAAGTTAATTGCAATATTAGAAAAATCTTAATAAGGATTCGATAGTATCATAACAATGCGGATTATAGAAAACGTAGCCAAAAAGAATCTATTTTCATGGAAATTAATTTATTACGATATTAAACTGGACAACAGTAATTTTGCATTCCCCTATATCTATTGGCGGATTCAGAACTATGGAAGGCATTCACTCTGGAGCAATACACAAGCATGGATAACCTGCTTCTTTCGACATTGTTGACCTGAAATACTGACTGTGTAGTAATCATCTGCGCGAACGCGAGTTAATCATCCGCAATTTTGCTTGATAATTTTTTTTTGCAAACCACTCTGGACTGTCGAAAATAGCTTTTTCTTGGGTTTAAATGAGTCCAAAATTGTCCGCAAATTAGGCCAGAATTTTTTGCATCGCTACAAGGCGATGTGTGACGAGCACACCACGGCACGTGATGACATTGTCGCGTTAGAAGCAGAAATGACGTTCATTGCGTGCGTGGCGGAAGTCCGGGCATGGACAGCAGAGTAGAGGGCTACCTGCGGCGCAGTGGTGTCATGGCGCTACTGTGAAATCAACATTCAGCGCGGTGTGATACTGCGCGAACAGGAAGAGATATCGATGAAAAGCTGCGCTCACGGCTCCCGCCCTACGGTTGCGGCACTAAAGCCTATTGATAAAATCAGCTCCGCTGCTAACGAAAATGTCCTCAGAGCGCACGCTGGCGGCACAGGCCGCGTTGATGCAGCAACCGGAACCCTGATAAATTCCAGTATCACGCCATGCTCTTCCGTCCATTGCGCTAGCGTGAGCGATATCAGTTTCGGACCGTTATCCATCCGCTGTTTCAGAGGATTTCGCGGTTTGTTACTACCCTGTCCAGCACCCGGGCCACCCGTTGTGCCGAAATATTCAGATCGATTTCTATCGCCAGGGCTTCACGGTTAAAATTATCCACCACGTCGAATGTCCGCAAGCGTCTGCCACACATCAGCGCATCGTGCATAAAATCACCGGACCCGCTCTGATTAAGCGCTTCCGGCGTCGCCAGTGGTGCCGGATTACGCACAGGAAATCGCTGTTTTCCCTTACAATGGACGTTCAGCTTCAGCAGGCAGTAAATTCGGCGCACTCTTTTATGATTCCATGCTTGCCTCTGCCTGCGCAGTCCCCGGAACAGCTTCTTAAAACCGTATCGCGGATAACGTTCAGCCGTTTCGGTCAGGGCCTGAACCACCTGCTCATCGCGCCGGACATCAAGTTGATAAAGATAAACCGTCCGGCTCAGCGATAACGTCCTACATGCATGACGTACGCTCATCGCAAATTGCGCTTTCAGGTAGCTGACGAGCTCACACTTTATCGCTGGTTTTAAAACTCTTTTCGATGACATCTTCTAACGCCGGGTTTTCCAGACTGAGATCGGCAAGCATCTGTTTCAGGCGACGAATTTCATCCTCAAGTCTTTCATCTTTTTGATATCAGAGGCTGCCATACCGCCAAATTTCGCTTTCCAGTGTATGAGCTGGCTTCAGAGATACCGGCTTCGCGGCAGACATCTTTAGCGTGCGTCCGGCTTCGACTGACTTCAGAACGGCGATGATCTGGTGTTCGGTGAATCGGGCTTTGCGCAGGATGCTCTTCTCTGGGGATATAATCAGTATGCCGGAGGAGTTCTAAATGTGAATGGTTCGTTTAAGCAAGCGGGATACCTACACTTTTATCACAGGGTATTTTTTCAAATCTAACCTCGAAAACAGAGAGTAACATCAAAAATTCCATTGAAAAAATCGTGCTTCCCGTTGCTAACAGCTGCCAGAAAATGCCAGACACAATAACAAAAAAGCCCGCGGTTACGCGGGCTTAGAGGGGATTTAGTGCATTTACGTGCGGGCAATTGTCAGACGTTAAATCATTCCCACTCTATCGTCGCCGGCGGTTTGCCGGAGATGTCATACACCACGCGGGAAATGCCGTCGATCTCATTGATGATGCGGTTGGAAACGCGCCCCAGGAATTCGTACGGCAGATGCACCCAATGGGCGGTCATAAAGTCGATGGTTTCCACCACGCGCAGCGACACCACCCAGTCGTACTTGCGGCCGTCGCCCATCACGCCGACGGAGCGCACGGGCAAAAAGACCGTGAAGGCCTGGCTGACTTTGTTATACAGATCCGCCTTGTGCAGCTCTTCGATAAAGATCGCATCGGCGCGGCGCAGCAGATCGCAATACTCCTTTTTCACCTCACCCAGCACCCGCACGCCCAGACCCGGGCCAGGGAACGGATGGCGATAAAGCATGTCGTACGGCAGGCCCAGCTCCAGGCCTATCTTACGCACTTCGTCCTTGAACAATTCTTTCAGCGGTTCCACCAAGCCCATTTTCATCTCTTTCGGCAGGCCGCCGACATTATGGTGCGACTTGATGACGTGCGCCTTGCCGGTGGCGGAGGCGGCGGATTCGATAACATCGGGGTAAATGGTACCCTGCACCAGCCATTTTACTTCGGTGAGACTCAGCGCCTGTTCGTCAAACACCTCAACAAACACCCGGCCGATGGTTTTCCGTTTGGTTTCCGGATCGTCGATGCCGGCCAGCGCGGAGAGGAAGCGGTCTTCCGCCGACACATGGATAATGTTCAGGCCATAATGATCGCCGACCATATCCATCACCTGACTGGCTTCGTTGAGGCGCAGCAGGCCGTTATCGACGAACACGCAGGTCAATCGCTCGCCGATGGCCCGATGCAGCAGCATCGCGGTCACCGATGAATCCACGCCGCCGGATAAGCCGAGGATCACCCGATCGTCGCCGACCTGCTCGCGAATGCGCGCCACCGCATCTTCAATAATTTTGGCCGGCGTCCACAGCGGGTCGCACCGGCAAATATCGAGCACGAAGCGTTCCAGCATGCGCTGCCCCTGGCGGGTATGGGTAACTTCGGGGTGGAATTGAACACCGTAAAACCGTTTTTCTTCGTTAGCCATGATGGCGAACGGGCAAGTTTCGGTGCTGGCGACGGTGACAAAATCCACCGGAATGGCGGTGACTTTGTCGCCATGGCTCATCCAGACATCCAGCAGCGGCGTGCCGCCGATGCCGATGTCGTCCTGAATGTCGCGCACCAGAAAACTGGTGGTCAACACTTCTACCTGGGCATAGCCAAATTCGCGCTGGGAAGAGCCCTGGACTTTACCGCCGAGCTGCATCGCCATGGTTTGCATGCCGTAGCAGACACCCAGCACCGGCACGCCCGCCTGAAACACATAGTCCGGCGCGCGCGGGCTGTCCTGCTCTGTGGTGCTTTCCGGACCGCCGGAAAGGATAATACCGCGGGGATGGAATTCGCGTATTTGCGCTTCGGTTACATCCCATGCCCAAAGTTCGCAATAGACGCCAAGCTCACGTACCCGGCGGGCCACCAGCTGGGTATATTGCGATCCGAAGTCCAGAATCAGAATGCGGTGTTTATGGATATTTTCTGTCATTGATGGCGTATTCCGAGAGCGTATAGCAAAAAAGTATCATTGCCCGGCCGGGAAAGTACCGAGCAGAATGGCGTCGGGCCGCCGAGCTGGCATGGCCCGCGCCGGGGAAATTCGTTAACCCATGCGGTAGTTCGGGGATTCTTTGGTGATGGCGACGTCATGAACGTGGCTTTCCTGAATGCCGGCACCGCTGATACGGACAAATTCCGCTTTGGTACGAAGGTCGTCGATAGTAGCACAACCGGTCAGCCCCATACAGGAACGCAGCCCGCCCATTTGTTGATGGACAATTTCCTTCAGGCGACCTTTATACGCCACGCGGCCTTCGATGCCTTCCGGCACCAGTTTATCGGCGGCGTTGTCGGTCTGGAAATACCGGTCCGACGACCCCTTGGACATCGCGCCCAGCGACCCCATGCCGCGGTAGGATTTGAAAGAGCGGCCTTGGAACAGTTCGATTTCGCCGGGGGATTCTTCGGTGCCCGCCAACAGCGACCCTACCATGACACAGGCGGCGCCGGCGGCGATGGCTTTGGCGATATCGCCGGAAAAACGGATGCCGCCGTCGGCGATAACCGGGATCCCCGTACCTTCCAAGGCTTCAACCGCATCAAAAATAGCGGTGATCTGCGGCACACCGACGCCGGTGACGATGCGGGTCGTACAAATGGAGCCGGGGCCGATGCCCACTTTCACGGCGCTGACGCCCGCCTCGACCAGCGCGAGCGCACCGGCGCCGGTGGCAACGTTGCCGCCGATGATTTGCAGGTCGGGGTATTTGGCGCGCGTGTCGCGGATACGCTGTAGCACGCCTTCGGAATGGCCGTGGGAGGAATCGATAATCAGGACGTCAACGCCGGCGCTCACCAGGGCGTCGATGCGCTCTTCGTTGCTGGCGCCGGCGCCTACCGCCGCGCCGACGCGCAAGCGGCCGTGTTCATCTTTACAGGCATTGGGTTTACGTTCGGCCTTTTGGAAATCTTTTACCGTTATCATACCGAGCAGATGAAATTGCTCATCCACCACCAGCGCTTTTTCGACGCGCTTTTCGTGCATTTTGGCCAGCACCACTTCGCGGGCTTCGCCTTCTTTTACCGTCACCAGGCGTTCTTTCGGGGTCATCACGGTGGAAACCGGCTGGCTAAGATCGGTGACGAAGCGAACGTCACGACCGGTAATGATCCCTACCAATTCATTATCTTCCGTTACCACCGGATAGCCGGCGAAACCGTTGCGCGTGGTGAGTTCTTTTACCTCGGATAGCGTAGTACTGGGCGTGACACACTGAGGATTGGTCACGACGCCGCTCTCATGGCGTTTCACGCGGCCCACTTCCTCCGCCTGGCGTTCGATAGACATGTTTTTGTGGATAAAACCAATACCGCCTTCCTGCGCCAGCGCGATAGCCAGGCTGGATTCGGTTACCGTATCCATTGCCGCGGACAGCATGGGTATATTCAGGCGTATTTTCTGAGTCAATCGGGTGCCGAGATCGGCCGCGTTGGGCAGTACCATGGAGTGAGCGGGAAGGAGCAGAACGTCGTCGAATGTCAGAGCTTCTTTAGCAATACGTAACATAGCAATATCTCACCAAGGTGGATGTGAAACAGATAAAATATTGCCGTGGCATTATACAGAACGTAATCGGTTGCCTCCAGCACTATTTTCAAAAAATCCTTGCTTACCGTTTCGCAATGAGTAATATCAATCGATTAAGACTTTGCAATGGAGTTTGATCCCGCTCACATGTTTACCCCGCCCTCTTCCCTGATTTTTACCGTCAGCCGTCTCAATAAAACGGTACGAGAGCTGTTGGAAGGCGAAATGGGTCAGGTTTGGCTCACGGGAGAGATATCCAATTTTTCCCAGCCTGCGTCGGGTCACTGGTACTTCACCCTCAAAGACGACCGCGCCCAGGTGCGCTGCGCCATGTTTCGCAATACCAACCGCCGCACCACGTTTTCGCCGCGCAACGGTCAACAGGTATTGGTGCGCGCAACCCTCACGCTTTATGAGCCGCGCGGCGACTATCAGCTTATTGCCGAGAGCATGCAGCCGGCCGGCGACGGATTACTGCAACAGCAGTTTGAGCAGCTTAAACAACAATTAAGCGACGAGGGGCTGTTCAGCCAGCAGTATAAGCAACCGCTGCCCAGCACGGCCCGCCGCGTAGGGGTGATTACCTCCGCCAGCGGCGCGGCGCTGCACGATATTTTGCAGGTGTTGAAACGCCGCGATCCGTCACTGCCGGTGGTGGTTTACCCCACCGCGGTGCAGGGGCTGGAAGCGCCGGCGCAGATCGTGCGCGCCATCGAAGCCGCCAACCGGCGCGCAGAGTGCGATGTGCTGATCGTGGGTCGCGGGGGCGGTTCGCTGGAGGATCTCGCCAGCTTCAACGACGAACGGGTGGCGCGGGCGATTTTCGCCAGCCGCTTGCCGGTAGTCAGCGCGGTCGGCCATGAGACCGATGTGACCATCGCCGATTTTGTCGCCGATTTGCGCGCGCCAACGCCGTCGGCGGCGGCCGAGCTGGTAAGCCGCAACCAGGTGGAACTCTTGCGTCAACTGCAGTCTCAACGGCAGCGGCTGGAAATGGCGATGGATTATTTCCTCGCGCAGCGCCAACAACACTACGGCCGTCTTCAGCACCGCCTGCACCAGCAGCATCCTCAATTGCGGCTCGCCCGCCAGCAAACCGCACTGATGGCTCTACGCCGCCGCCTGGACGACGGCCTACAGAGGCAACTGCGCCAGGCGCTGCACCGTCACGAACATCTGCGGCAACGTCTGCAGCAGCAGGCGCCCACGGCGCGCATCAACCGTGCACAGCAGCAATTGCAGGCGCTGCGTTACCAACTGAGCCAGAGCATAAGCCGCCGCGTAAGCCGGCAAAATAATGCCTTTGGGGCGCTCTGCTCCCGACTGGAAGGCGTGAGTCCGCTGAAAACCCTGGCGCGGGGGTTCAGCGTCACCACCGATAGCCACGGCGCGGTGGTGAAACAAACCCGTCAGCTAAGCGCCGGCGATCGTCTGACGACCCGACTGAGCGATGGCTGGGTGGAGAGCCAGGTTACCCAGATCACCCGGCAGCCGGCGAAACGCCAGCGACGATCAAAGGACTGATTCAACGGCGAGCCGTGGCGCATGCCCGCACCCGCCACGGCATGCTGCACAGCGCATGACCGCAGGCTCCACCACCGCAACACCGCACGCCCGGCCACAAAGCCTAGGCCGCGGTGCGCTTCCCAGGAGCGTAAATTCCCACACGCGGCCGTGCCGCCTTTGTACCATGACACACTTTTCAATATCGGCACGCCCGTCACGGCCGACCTTGAGCGTCCCCCGCCGAACGGGTGGCAGCATTGCGGCACAGCTGGTTAAAACCCGCGCCGACGGCCAGCAGCAGGCAGGTACCGAGGAAGACCGGCCGCATGCCAAAATGGCCGCCGACCACCCCGCCCAATAGCGGCCCGGTTACCTGACCGACGTACTGGGCGGAGGTCGACAAGCCCAGTACGCCACCGGTACACTATAACGAATGACGCTGGCGCGCATCAACCGTGCACAGCAGCAATTGCAGGCGCTGCGTTACCAACTGAGCCAGAGCATAAGCCGCCGCGTAAGCCGGCAAAATAATGCCTTTGGGGCGCTCTGCTCCCGACTGGAAGGCGTGAGTCCGCTGAAAACCCTGGCGCGGGGGTTCAGCGTCACCACCGATAGCCACGGCGCGGTGGTGAAACAAACCCGTCAGCTAAGCGCCGGCGATCGTCTGACGACCCGACTGAGCGATGGCTGGGTGGAGAGCCAGGTTACCCAGATCACCCGGCAGCCGGCGAAACGCCAGCGACGATCAAAGGACTGATTCAACGGCGAGCCGTGGCGCATGCCCGCACCCGCCACGGCATGCTGCACAGCGCATGACCGCAGGCTCCACCACCGCAACACCGCACGCCCGGCCACAAAGCCTAGGCCGCGGTGCGCTTCCCAGGAGCGTAAATTCCCACACGCGGCCGTGCCGCCTTTGTACCATGACACACTTTTCAATATCGGCACGCCCGTCACGGCCGACCTTGAGCGTCCCCCGCCGAACGGGTGGCAGCATTGCGGCACAGCTGGTTAAAACCCGCGCCGACGGCCAGCAGCAGGTAGGTACCGAGGAAGACCGGCCGCATGCCCAAATGGCCGCCGACCTTCGCCGCCGGTACACTATAACGAATGACGCTGGCGATACAGGGTAGCAGCCCGCCCAATGCCAGCCCCATGCAAAAGCGCTGCGCCACCAATTGCCAACCGGCGGTAACGAACGCCTGCGGGATAAGCAACACCGCCGCCACCAGCAAACAACCAATGATTACTCGCCAATGGCCCACCCTGTCCGCCAGCCGACCGAGCCTTGAGGACGATAGGATACTGCCCAGCGCCGCGGCCGCCATTACCAGGCCGGCGACAAACGTCACCTGCTGGTCGCTCACCGGCTGCGCGACATAAAGCATGATAATCGGCTCGATGGACATATTCGCCAGCATCAGCAATGTACCGGTAATCAGCATTGCCATCACCGGCAGGTTGCGCCAGGGGCTGATGGCGGGGGATGTCGCTGCGACAACCGGGCGCGAGGCGGTGCCGGGGACTTCTTTAAGCACCACCACCGTGGCCAAAAAAGCGATAAAGATGGCCCCGCCCGCTATCATAAAAGTGCCGCGGATGCCGATGAGCGGCAGCAGCGTACCGCCAATCAGCGGACCGACGAGATTACCCGCCATAATGCCGGAGGAGAGCATGCCCAATGCCCATCCCGTGCGGGCCTTGGGGGTCTGAGTGGCGACCAGGATAGTGGATCCGGAGGCGTATCCGCCCAGCAAACCGGCCAGCAGGCGCAGCGCCATGCCAAGCAACGTCATCGCCACCGCCATACCGAGGCTGGCCCGGATCAGCATCAGCTTGCGGCCGTAGCGATCCCCCAATCGTCCCCAGAGCGTCGCGGTCAGCGCAGCGGTGAAAAAGGCCGCGCCATAGGCCACTCCCGACCACTCGCTGATAGCCGCATAGGCCGGTGACACCGAGTTGCTCGACGTAAAGAGGCAGAAACGGCAATAGCAACGTCATCGCGACGATAGTGGTAAAGGAGCCAAACACACAGACGACTAAATTGCGCCGCCAATAATCATTATCATCGGGCGCTATACTACCGTTTTGCATCGTACCAATCCTTCATCAAGAGTAAGACAGGGAAACATCTCTGCGCTCGGCGCCGCAACGTGAACAGAGCCGAATGCGCGCGCCGAGCGTTATCGCGGCGATAGCGATAAATGGAAAAAGAGGAGTCGACCGCCATTAAGGGAAATACGGCGGGCAGGTCGGCGCGGGTAACGGCGCTAAACCCCTGCTTGCGGTAAAAGTGCTGGGCGGAGATAAAGTAAGCGTACGCCCAGCGCCGTATTGACAGTTATTCAGCAGGGATGGTGAGG
>NZ_JBLKSS010000329.1:0-10060 GCF_047607725.1 Sodalis sp. (in: enterobacteria)
CGGGCCATGCAACAAACCCACCAATAATTCAAGACGTCCTCCACGGGGCGCTTACAAAAATAATGCCTTGCGTGATTTGTTACCGCGGCTTGAGGCGGCCGGTAATGAGATCATGATTTTTGTCGGCAATCGCAGTTGCATACAGGTCTTTACCGGCCCGGTGCAAAAACAAGCGCCGATGGAAGAGTGGCTGAATATCTTTAACCCGACGTTTACCCTCCATCTGCGGGAAGACGCTATCGTAGAGAGCTGGGTCACGCGTAAACCCACCTGTGACGGCATGGTGACCAGTCTGGAACTTTTTGCCGCCGACGGGACCCAAATTGCCCAATTTAATGGCCAGCGCACCGAGGGCGAGAGCGAGCAGCGCCACTGGTGAGAGCAAATTGCCGAGCTCGGCGGTGATGGCGCACACGCCGGCGCCGCTTAACGCCAACGGCAAGCGGGACGAAGGTCAGGTGTGACGTCGTTACAACAAGCGTGCCCTTAAATGAAGCGCCGTTTCGGTGGCAACTTTCACACCTGGCCGTCTAGTTCGCGCAGCGCCTGACGGCCTGCGCCTAGCGTTTCGCCGCAACCGCGGTGTGTCTTTCCCGGGCGCATCCTGTCGCTCTCCCTTAGCGCCGCGAGCGCGACCCGGCTAGTTTTATTGCTTTTCGTCACCGTTCCCTTCCCTTGCTACAGTTGCTGCCATCACCGTGCCATTTCCTTTCACGCCCCGCGTGAAACGCCCATGCGAGGGCGGCGACGCGCGACGGACATGAAACAACGTCGGGGGAAAGCGCGTGGCGTGCGGACGCACGGAGGCCTCGGACAGGGCAAAAAAGGAGCGTAGACCTCTCTGCCACCCCGATACAAAGCGTTCACACACCTACATCGATGATTTTGACGCCCGGTCCCGAGCGTACGGAGGCCAACGAGGAGAGATATGCCCCCCGGACACAACCCCATCGGACGCCAGCATTGAACTGTCTAGGCTCGACGTCTGAGCTACGGGGGCCCGGGAGGGGTTTTTGCTGCCTGAATAACGGCCGTTCGGGCGCCGATAGGGCTACTTTCGCCCATCTGACGGGCGAAAAGCCGTCATGCCGGCGCCCGGCGCATCAGAAGTCCACGTTAAGCCCTAACTGGAACGTCCTGCCCGGTTGCGTTGCCAGCGCCTGGTCGCTGAGGTCCTGATTGGTGCTGGTTTCAATATTGCGGCTGCTCAGGTAATCCCAATATTTCCGATCGGTAATATTGTATAACCCGCCGCTCACCTTGACGTTTTTCGTGATGCGGTAATAGTCCGTCAAATCCACCAGGACATAGCCCGGCCCGCGCATATATTCCGGCGTGGAATCGGTAATCGCGCTGCCGGAATTATTATAACTCTGGCGATTGGTGGCGCTGGCCCGTTTCCCTTTATTGAAAGTCGCCGTCAGCACGGCACCGTACAGCTCGCCAGGATCGTCATAAGACACCCCGGCCACCAAACGCATCGGCGCCACGCTGTCCAAATCAACGTACTTGTCGCCCATATAATGGGATTTGGCCGCCCCTTCCGCCATACCAAACGCCAGGCGGGCGCGCAGGCCGTCAACATCCGGATACCAGGTGCCGAAGTTGAACCGCGCGCTAACTTCGCCACCGTAGATATAGGCCTTGTCGCGGTTCTCCGCCTGATAAGCAATATCTATATTGCTGGGAATATTGGTGAATTTCTCCGGATTGGCGGACCGGCTATAACACGTATAGTCGATGAAGTTTTTATAGGTATTGTAAAACGCCGCCGTGCTGAACGTTATCCCTTCTACCGCTTCGCCTTTCAAGCCCCATTCAAAATTATTACTGGTTTCCGTATCCAGGCTGGTATTACCAATCAAGGCATACTGGCTGCTGCCCGCATAGCTGGAGCTGAGGTTCCATGAACCGTACATCTGGCTAGCATTGGGGAATTGCGCGCCGCGCTTGTACTGGACATAGGTGGTCAGCCGCGGCGTGATGTCATACAGAAAACTTAAAGACGGCAAGACTTGCGTATCGCTAAACGAACCATAGAGCGTGTCCAGTTCGTCCGTGGTCAGGGTGCTATTGGCCAGGTTGGACAGATCTTTCGGTTTGGTGCGTTGATAGGCTACGCGAACCCCCGGCACCACGGCAAAATCATGTCCCGCCAGATCCCAGGTCATTGTATCTTGCAGGAAAGCGCCAAGATTCTCGCTGGTACTGTTGGCTTCCGGCTGCATGATGTAATTAAACGAACTTTGACTGGGATCCTGGCTGAATGGCCGCTCGGTATCGGACCGCCGAGCATCGATACCCCAGCGAATGTCATGGATGCCCCACTCTTTTTCCATATTGCTGGTTATGCCAAAGCTTTTGCTATCGTAATTGGAATAAGTCGTCACAAGGCTGGTGCCGATGGTGGAAGGTCCATAGGTCCAATCGTGGGCTTCGGTATTTTGGTAAAAGACTTTGGTGTCGATGGTATCCACCCACGCGACATCCGGGTGCCATAAATCATCCAGGGTGGCGCTCCAGCGTCGGGTCTGGCTGGTTTGCTGATTGGCGCCAATAATGGCGCTGCCGGCTGAGTTCCAGGCGGCGTAATGGGTGTGATTGGTTTTGTGAGAATAATCGACGGTGCCGGTAAGCAGATGGTTATCATTTACCTGCCAGCTGCCGGAGGCTAAAAAGGCGTTTGAGTGCCAATTAGCCGGCGCCACCTTCACACTGTCGCTGTTATTGCCGGTTTCCTGGCCGTCCCGGCGGCTGATGGCAATCAGGCCACGCAGCGCCGCCGGCGGTGATGCCGTTATGCCAGCCGCGATTGGCCGAGTCATAGTCGCTTTGATAGCCGAAATAGCTGGATTTTGTCGGGGACAGGTAATCATCCGGGCTCTTGGGACGGAACGAAACCGCGCCGCCGATGGCCTGATTGGCGCGCGTGACGTCGGTTACGCCGGAATCGATGCCGACCCCGCCGTACATATAGGGGTCGATATAATCGCGGCCAATCCCGAACGTGCCCGACCCCGCACGGCTGACATAGCTTCTACCGGTGGCGTTGGGCAGTTCCACGCCGTCCACATCGATAGAGACGCGGTTAGCCTCCAGGCCGCGAATGTTATAGCCGGTATATCCCCCGCGGTCAAAACCGCTTTTGCCGGTGCCGGTTCCCGTGGCGGCGCCGGTGGCGCTCACCAGCGACTGATAGCGCATAATCGTGCCCAAGTCATTGCCGCCCTCTTTTTGCAGATCGCTGGCGCTCAGCGTGGTTTTGGTTCCGGCCTCTTTTTTTATTTTGCTGGCGACCACCCGGATTTGATCGTCTTTATTTTCCGTCTCGCTGGCCACCGTCGGCTGTGCCGTTACGGCGGGCACCGTCGCCGCGGTATTGGCGGCGAAGGCGCCAAACGCGGTACCACCCATAATACCGGTGAGTAAGATTTTATTCAGACGCGCTATCTGAATTCCCCTGTGGTACATAGTCATTAAGCAATCTCCAATTGTCTGACATTTATTATTGTTAAAGCGTGATGTGACGGCGCGGGCGAACCCTGCCGGTGACAGTACACAGATGAATTACACTCTCTTATTTGCGGCTCCCTCTTTTTCAGCGGCGATATCGGGGTGCCCACATTGACTTGCGCAGGGAATTAACAATAACCACACTCAAATGATAACTATTATTATTATTATCTAATGATACACATTATTATCTAATGTAAGAAAGATCTTTCGTAAAATTTACCCGTAAACAGGAATTTACCGTTCGGCGCAGGGCTACCGCCGCTAGTTTGACCAGCAAAAAAGAGGCAGGCAGCGGATATCGGGGGGAATGGAAGCCTGTCGGTGGAGAAACGCGCACCTTTCTGTGCATCGGCATTGGGAGGTCGGCCAGAGTAAGGTAAACTCAAGTCATTACTGGCAGAAATAAAATGGTTTATGTCGACACAATCTGATTACAGTTTGACGCCCGTTGCCGCCCTGCTGCTAACGGCCGGGACGGCCCGTGAGGCCGGCGCCGCCGGGATGGAGGGCAACGGTGACAAAGTCACCGGAGGCGGCGTTTCCGCCGCGCTCACCCCCAACGCTGCACAGCGCGGCGCCGGCGCTACGCCTGCCGACGCCGCGTCCGAGCCTGATGTCGTGGCTACCGGCACCGGTCCTGATGCCGCGCCGGCGAATCCCCGGTCGAACGCCGCGCCCACGCCGCTGCCGCCTATTCGCCAGAGCGGCTTTGTCTATTGCGTCAGCGGCGTGGTCAATACCTTTAACCCGCAAATGGCCAGTAGCGGCGTCACCGTTAATACCTTATCCGCGCAGCTTTACGATTGGCTGCTGGCGGTGGATCCCTATACCTATCGGCTTATCCCCGAACTGGCGCAGCGCTGGGAAGTCCTGGATAACGGCGCGACCTATCGTTTTCATTTGCGCAAAAATATCGCCTTCCAGCACACCGCCTGGTTTACCCCAACCCGCACGCTCAACGCCGACGATGTGGTGTTCAGCTTCGCGCGTATGTTCGACGTCCATCACCCCTGGCACGCCGTCAACGGCGGTGATTACCCCTATTTCGACAGTTTGCAGTTCCCGCAAACGGTGCAGAGCGTAAAACGTATCGACAACGACACTGTGGAGTTCCGTTTAGAAAGCCCCGACACCTCATTTTTATGGCATCTGGCGACCCACTATGCGCCGGTGCTGCCGGCGGAATATGCCGACAGGCTTACGGCCAGCGGCCATCAGGAGCAGTTGGATCGCCTACCGGTCGGTACCGGGCCGTTTATGCTCAATGAATACCACTCCGGGCAATTTATCCGTCTCACCCGCCATGAAAATTATTGGCGCGGAAAGCCGCGTATGGCGCAGGTGGTGATCGATTTAAGCTCGGGCGGGATCTGGCGTTTATCGCGGCTTTTGACCGGCGAATGCGATGTTTTGGCCTATCCCGCCGCCAGCCAGTTATCCATTCTGCGCGACGATCCTCGCCTGCGGCTGACGCTGCGCCCCGGGATGAATATCGCTTACCTGGCCTTCAATACGCGCAAGCCGCCGCTGAACGATGTCCGGCTGCGGCACGCCATCGCGCTGGCGATCAACAATCCGCGGCTGATGCAATCCATCTATTACGGTATCGCCGAAACCGCGGCGTCGCTGCTGCCGCGCGCCTCCTGGGCCTATGATAATGATGCACGGGTCACGGAATATAATCCCGCCAAGGCGCGCGCTATTCTGCGCGAGCTAGGCAAACCGTCATTACGGCTTAATCTGCTGGTGCCCACCGCGTCGCAATCCTATAATCCCAGCCCGTTGAAAACGGCTGAATTGATCCAGGCGCAGGTGGGGATACGCTTGACCATTATCCCGGTAGAGGGGCGTTTTCAGGAGGCGCGTCTGACCGCGGTGAATCACGATATGACGCTCTCGGGCTGGTCCACCGACAGTAACGATCCAGACAGTTTTTTCCGTCCGCTGTTGAGCTGCGCCGCCATCGGTTCGCAAACCAACTATGCGCGCTGGTGCGATCCGGCGTTCGACGCGCTGCTGCACAGGGCGTTGCCGGTGCTGCCGCTCGCCTCGTCGTTGCGTCTGCAGGCCTATCGCTACGGCATCCGCGGTTTGGTGCTCAGTCCGTTCGGCAACGCCTCCTTCGCCGGCGTGTACCGCGATGAACGACAGGAACAGACGCCATGATAATCTTTACCCTGCACCGGCTAGTGTTTCTGTTGGTCACTCTGTTTCTGTTGACCCTGGTTGGCTTTTGCCTGAACTACTATACCCCTGGCGCACCCTTGGGCGGCGCGGCGCTCGTTGACGCCTATCGCTATTATTTCTGGAGCCTGATCCACGGCAATTTTGGCGTCTCCAGCATCAACGGCCTGTCGATCGGCCTGCAGTTGGCCGAGGTGTTTCCCGCGACGATGGAGCTATGCCTGCTGGCCTTTTTGCTGGTGCTGCTGATCGGCATCCCCTTAGGCATTATCGCCGGCGTGGCGCACGGTAAATGGCAGGATATCAGTATCAGCATTTTCACCCTGCTCGGTCTGTCGATGCCGGTGTTCTGGCTGGCACTACTGCTGACGCTCTATTTTTCCCTGCATCTGGGCTGGTTTCCGGTCACCGGCCGCTTCGATCTGTTGTATCCCGTGCAGCGCATTACCGGCTTCGCGCTGCTGGATGCCTGGCTGTCGGACTCCCCTTACCGCAGTGAAATGATCATCAGCGCGCTCAAGCATATGGTATTGCCCATCGCCGTGCTGGCGGTGGCGCCGACCACCGAAGTGGTGCGGCTGATGCGCATCAGCACCGTTGAGGTCATCGGCCGCAATTATATCCGCGCCGCCGCGACTCGCGGGTTGTCGCGCTGGACCATCGTACGCCGACACCTATTGCATAATGCGCTGCCGCCGATTATTCCCAAACTGGGGCTGCAATTTTCCACGATGTTGACCCTGGCAATGATAACCGAGGTGGTCTTTAGCTGGCCGGGCCTGGGTCGCTGGCTTATCAACGCCATCCGACAACAGGACTATGCCGCCATTTCCGCTGGCGTGATGGTGGTGGGAACTCTGGTCATTTCCGTTAACGTGCTGGCGGATGTGGTCGGCGCGCTGGCAAACCCGCTGCGCCATAAGGAGTGGTATGCCCTCAGATAATGTTTATCGCGAAAAACGCATGCCCGGCGCGCTGGCAAACCCGCTGCGCCATAAGGAGTGGTATGCCCTCAGATAATGTTTATCGCGAAAAACGCATGCCCGGCCCGCTGGCACAGATATGGCGCACCTTTTATCATGACGCCATGTCGATGCTGGGTCTCTACGGTTTTGCCCTGCTGATCCTATTGTGCCTGTTCGGCACGCTGTTTGCGCCCTACCCGCTGGATCAGCAGTTTTTGGGCTATCAACTGCTTCCCCCTTCGTGGTCGCGCTACGGGGACGTCTCTTTTTTCCTCGGCACTGATGACTTGGGCCGCGATGTGCTGAGCCGACTACTGGCCGGTACCGCGCCCACCTTCGGCTCGGCGCTGGTGGTGACCATGGCGGCGGCGCTGGTCGGGCTGGCGCTCGGCGTGCTGGCCGGCATCACCCGCGGTTTGCGTTCGGCGGCGCTAAATCACGTGCTGGATACCGTGCTGTCCATCCCCTCGCTGCTGTTGGCCATTGTGGTGGTGGCGTTTCTCGGCCCCCGTTTGGAACATGCCATGTTGGCGGTCTGGCTGGCGCTGCTGCCACGCATTGTGCGCACCGTCTATACTTCGGTACATAGCGAACTGGAAAAGGACTATATCTTGGCGGTGCGGATGGATGGCGCGTCGATGCCGCATATTCTGCGCTATGCGGTGCTGCCGAACATCGCCAGTCAGCTGGTGTCGGAGTTCACCCGCGCCCTGTCCATGGCCGTCTTGGATATTGCCGCGCTCGGGTTCCTCAATCTGGGCACGCAGATGCCGTCGCCGGAATGGGGCGCGATGATGGACGATCAATTGGAACTGGTGTATGTCGCGCCCTGGGCGGTGATGCTGCCGGGCTGTGCGATCATGCTAAGCGTGCTGATCGTCAATATTTTTGGTGAAGGCGTGCGCCGCGCCATGGTGGCGGAGGTGGAGTAATGCCGTTATTGGATATTCACAATCTCACCATCGAGTTCATGACACCCGAGGGGCCGGTGAAGGCGGTGGATCGCGTGAGTATCACACTGAGCGAAGGGGAAGTCCGCGGTCTGGTGGGGGAATCCGGCTCGGGCAAGAGCCTTATCGCCAAAGCCATTTGCGGCGTGACCCGCGATAACTGGCGGGTAACCGCCGATCGCTTCCGTTTCGACGATGTCGACCTGCTCGCGCTGACCCCGCGCCAGCGGCGCAAGGTGGTGGGCCATAATGTGTCGATGATATTTCAGGAGCCGCAATCCTGTCTCGACCCGTCGGAGCGCATCGGCCGGCAGATAATCCAGTCCATCCCCGGCTGGACCTATAAAGGCCAATGGTGGCAACGATTCGGCTGGCGCAAGCGGCGCGCCATCGAACTGCTACACCGGGTGGGCTTCAAAGCCCACAAAGAGATTATGCACGCCTACCCCTACGAGCTGACCGAGGGCGAGTGTCAAAAGGTGATGATCGCCATCACCCTGGCCAATCAACCGCGGCTGTTGATTGCCGACGAACCCACCAACGCAATGGAGCCGACCACCCAGGCGCAAATTTTCCGCCTGCTGGCGCGCCTTAATCAAAATAACAGCACCACCATTTTGCTGATAAGCCATGACCTGCAGATGATGAGCAAGTGGTGCAACCGCATCAACGTGCTGTATTGCGGCCAAACGGTGGAAAGTGCCCAAAGCGAGGATTTAATCGCCACACCACACCACCCCTACACTCAGGCGTTAATCCGCGCCATTCCCGACTTCGGCCGCTCGATGCCGTCCAAAAGCCGGTTAAATACCCTGCCCGGCGGTATCCCGTCGCTGGAGCATCTGCCTATCGGCTGCCGCCTGGGGCCGCGCTGCCCTTATGCGCAGAAGACCTGCATCCAGGCGCCGCAGCTGCTGCCGGTTAAAAACCACTTTTTCGCCTGCCACTATCCCCTCAATCTGGAGGAGCAATAGGCATGGAAACTCTGCTTGAAGCCCGCAACCTGAGCAAAACGTTCCGCTACCGTACGGGCCTATTTCGCCGCTATCAGGTGACGGCGGTGCAAAACGTCAGCTTCACTTTACGCGAAGGCCAGACGCTGGCCATTATTGGTGAAAACGGGTCGGGTAAATCGACGCTGGCGAAAATGCTGGCCGGCAGCGTCGAGCCCAGCGCCGGCGAGATCTTGATAGACGATCACCCGCTGCATTTTGGCGATTACCGCTACCGTAGCCAGCGCATCCGCATGATTTTCCAGGATGCCAGCAACGCCCTCAACCCGCGCCAGCGTGTCGGCCAGCTGCTGGACGTGCCGCTGCGGCTGAACACCACGCTGACCGGCGGCGAACGTGAACGGGCCATTGACACCACGCTGCGCCAGGTCGGCCTGCGGCCGGATCACGCTTATTACTATCCGCGCATGCTGGCGCCTGGGCAGAAACAGCGCGTCGGTTTGGCGCGCGCGCTGATTTTGCAGCCCAAGGTTATCGTGGCGGACGAAGCGCTGGCGTCGCTGGATATGTCGGTGTGCTCACAAATCATCAATCTCATGCTCGAGCTACAGGCGAAAAAAGGCATCTCGTTTATTTACGTGACCCAACATTTGGGCATGATGAAGCACGTGAGCGATCAGATAATCGTGATGCAAAACGGCGTAGTGGTGGAACGCGGCAGCACCGCCGATGTCCTGGCGGCGCCGCTGCACGATTTGACCCGCCGGCTTATCGCCAGCCACTTCGGCGAAGCCCTGACCGCCGATGCCTGGCGGCGCGATGGCGCCACGCCTTAAGGGCGTAGTCCCTATTGCGCGCGAGCGCCTCGCCCTCAGCGTCACCCGGCGCAAGGGGCGCAGATCTACACGCCGGCGAAAGATTCATGCTACACTTCGCCGGGTTTATCAACGACGAGCGTTGCTGCACGGATTGACCGTGGGGCACACGATCGCATGAAATAATGATCACAAGGATTAATGCTATGAGTTTTCTTACCGGTAAGCGCATTCTGGTGACTGGCGTTGCCAGCAACCGTTCAATTGCATACGGTATCGCTCAGGCTATGCACCGTGAGGGTGCGGAGCTGGCTTTCACTTACCAGAATGACAAATTGAAATCACGGGTGGAAGGGTTTGCCGCCGATTTCAATTCCAGCATCGTGCTGCCGTGCGACGTGGCGGAAGATGCCAGCATAGAAGCGCTGTTCACCCGTCTGGCCGATGTCTGGCCGACGTTTGACGGTTTCGTGCATGCCATCGCTTATGCCCCCGGCGACCAATTGGACGGCGACTATGTGAACGCCGTGACCCGTGAAGGTTTCGCCATCGCGCACGATATCAGCGCCTACAGCTTCGTCGCCATGGCGAAAGCCTGCCGGCCAATGCTTAATCCCAACGCCGCCCTGGTGACGCTGACCTACCTGGGCGCGGAACGCGCCATCCCCAACTATAAC
>NZ_JBLKSS010000330.1:0-5221 GCF_047607725.1 Sodalis sp. (in: enterobacteria)
GGAAGGATATTTGGTGGGAATGACCCGCAGTTCACCGACCGGGCAATCGCGAAGCGCGGCTTTCAGGGCGGTAATCGCGTCGGGTTTGTTGTCCTCAGCACCCAGCAGCAGGCGCTGCGGTTGCAGCATATGGCGCAAGATGGCCATGCCGGTGACAATGTCACCGGCATGTTCTTGCATGAGCCGATCGTCGGCGGTGATATAAGGCTCGCATTCGGCGCCGTTGATAATGAGGGTCTCTACCCCAGGCATCCCGCCGCTAAGTTTGGCCGCGGTGGGAAAGCCCGCGCCGCCCAGACCCGCGATTCCGCTCTGGTGGATACGATCGAGCAGCTGCGCCGGCGAACATTGGCGGAAATCCGCCAGCGGCTGACGCGCTACCCAGCGGTCGTCGCCGTCGGGCAATAAAATAACGCTTAACTCCGCCAACCCCGACGGATGCGCGGTCCGGTGCGGCGTAATCGCCGCGATGGTGCCGGAAGTGGGGGCGTGTACCGGCAAGGTTCGGCCGCTGCCTGCGGTCAAAGGCTGGCCCCGCAGGACTTGCTCGCCGGCCGTCACCCGCAATTCTCCCTCCGGGCCCAAATGCTGTTTCAGGGGGATAATCAGTTTGTCGGGCAGCGGCAAAGAATTGAGCGCCACACCGCTGGACTGGCTTTTCATCTCGGGAGGATGGATGCCGCCCGGGAAATCCCAGAGTCGCTGTTTGCGCAGGGCGGACAATAAATTAAACATGTTGCTCCTGCTGAATGACCGTAATAGGAATGGCGTGCAAATCCCATTTCCAACTTTCGGGCGTGACGGCGAGCGGCCGCATTTCGATGCAGTTGGTGGGACAGGGCGCGACACAAAGATCGCAGCCCGTGCATAAATCGCTCACCACGGTATGCACGGCGCGGGTGGCGCCGACAATCGCATCCACCGGACAGGCCTGAATACATTTGGTGCAGCCGATACAGTTGCCTTCGTCTATCCAGGCCACCCGCGTTTCAGGACGTGCGGCGGCATCCCCTGCCATCGGCTGTGGATCGACGCTAAGCTGCGCAGCGATTTTCAGCATCACCGCCTCGCCGCCCGGCACACATTTATTAATCGGGGCGCCGCCGGCCACCGCTTCGGCATAGGGACGACAGCCGGGATAGCCGCATTGGGCGCACTGGCTTTGCGGCAACAGGGCATCAATGCGCTCGGCCACCGGATCGGCGTCGACATGAAAACGACGGGTGGCAAAGCCCAACAGCGCGCCGGCCACCAATGCCAGAACGCTGAGTGCGGCGACAGCCAGCCAGAACGTCAACATCAGACCTTCACCAGTCCGGTAAAGCCCATAAAGGCCAGCGACATCAGCCCGGCGGTAATGAGGGCGATAGACGAGCCTTTGAACGGCGCCGGGACATCCGCCACCACCAGCCGTTCGCGGATCGCGGCGAACAGGACCATCACCAGCGAGAAACCGGCGGCGGCGCTAAAACCGTAAAGGGCGGACTGCAGGAAATTGTGGTTTTCATTGACGTTTAGGAGCGCGACGCCCAGGACAGCGCAGTTGGTGGTGATAAGCGGCAGAAAGATGCCGAGCAGCCGATAGAGGGCCGGGCTGGTTTTACGCACCACCAGTTCGGTAAACTGCACCACCACCGCGATAATAAAAATAAACGCCAGCGTCCGCAGATAGGGAATATTTAGCGGCAGCAGGATAAAATCATTGATAAGCCAGGCGCAAATCGACGCCAACGTCATGACGAACGTCGTGGCCATACCCATGCCCAGGGCGGTCTCCACTTTTTTGGAAACCCCCATAAAGGGGCACAGCCCGAGGAATTTGACCAGCACAAAGTTGTTCACCAGCACGGTGCCGACGAACAGCATCAGGTAACCATTCATTGCCATACCTAAATTAAGAAACAGCGGGCATTATCCGGGATTGACGGGCGTTCGACAACCCACTTCACGCGCGCGAACAATGAGGGATGTTCCGCTGGACGGCCATCAGCGCCTCTTTCACCGCGAGCCAGGGGCTAGTCCGCCCGGTCCGTCTAACGACGACGAGCCATTCAGCCTTATCGGCGTGGATACGGCCCCGGCTCAGGGCAGGATAAACGTCTGACGCACGCGTTGCGAGCGCTTGATATAGGGCACCAGCACCGCCGCGGCCAGAACGGGCGGGAACAACACCCGCAGCGCCAGATTATCACTGACCGGGGCGAAGGCGAAGGTTTGGATGCCGAGCAATACCCCTACCAGCAGCCACAGGATCAGCAGGCGGGGGAAGCACCGCGAACGGCGAAACAGGAGCCGCAGCAGCCAGAAGGTGAAAAGCCACATCACCGCGGAGGTTAGTAGGCTGGCGATGCCGCCCGGCGTCAAGGCGCCGCCGTGCTGTATCAAAAACCAGAGATACACGAGCAGCATTGCGGTGACGCTCAACAGCGTCATGCCAAGCCAGGCGACGACCGCCCATAGCCAGCCGCCGATAGGACGCGGGCGCGAGTTCAGAGGAGGGCATCGTCACACCACATACCGCCAAACCGCTTTCGGTACCTGTCCGAGATCAAACAAACGTCCGCCGGCGGCTAATTCAGCACGGCGATGATCCGCTGCCCGATACATGTTGATAATTTCAGCATCATCGGTCAGGGAATAATTTAAATGATCAAACAGTTTTTCCAGACTTTCAGATGTGTTTACCTTACGAAACTTCAGCAAATAATCGTGGGCAGTCATGTTGCACTTTCAGGGAAGGGAATATAAGCATCGTAGTATATTCCGTACGGCCGGCCTGTCCAGAAATTCCTGTCAAAAAACGCAAAAACATGGAAAAATACCCGCGTTGACATCGATTCGGCCGACATAATGCCGCTCAATGGCGGAAAGCCTGGCTCACGCCTGCCCGAACCGAAATAAAGGCGCCGCAATTGCAATGGATAACGATACGGCGCGCAATGTCGATTAATAGATATTGTTATTCAGCACATTAACTTGCCGCGAGTTTATAATAAAGTTCATTCCAGCGCAGCGCCTGTTTAAAATCGGGTAGGCGCGTTTCATTATCTATCACCATTAATTCAATATTATTCATTTCTGCATACAGACGCAGCGGCGCGAGCGTGAGCGCCTGGCTAAACACGGTATGATGAGCGCCGCCCGCAGTGATCCAGGCCTGCGCCGCGACCGCCAGAGATGGTTGGGCACGCCAGATGGCGCGCGCTACCGGCAGTTTGGGCAAAGGTTGCGGCTGTTCGATGGTGTCTACTACATTCACCAGCAGGCGAAAGTGGGAGCCCAGATCGATAACTGAGGCCCCCACCGCCGGTCCCGCGGGTGTAGAAAACAGCAGCCGCGCTGGGTCGGCTTTACCGCCGATGCCGAGGTATTGCGCATCAAGCAAGGGTTTTTCTTCGCGGGCGATGCTCGAGCAGACTTCCAGCATGTGCGAGCCCATCACCAGATCGTTACCGGGCTCGAAATGATAGGTGTAATCTTCCATAAACGAGGTTCCTCCCGGCAGTCCCGCCGCCATGACTTTGCAAATGCGCAGCAGGGCGGCGGTCTTCCAGTCGCCCTCGCCGCCGAAGCCATAGCCCTGCTCCATAAGCCGCTGCACCGCCAGTCCCGGCAACTGCTTTAACCCGTAAAGGTTTTCAAAATTGGTGGTAAAGGCCTGACAGCCGGCCTGCTGCAAAAATCGCTTCAGTCCGAGCTCAATACGTGCCGCATCCAGCAAATTCTCCCGCCGGTCGCCGCCTGTCTGCACCGCCGGGGTCAGGATATAGCGCGATTCATATTCGTCGATAAGGGCATCCAGATCGCCCAGCCCGTAGGCGGTAACCGAGTAGCCGAATTGGATCTGCGCACTGACCTTGTTGCCTTCGGTCACCGCCACCTCACGCATATTGTCGCCGAAACGGGCGACGACCAGCTGCTGACTTTCCTGACGGCCGCGCGCCGCGCGCATCCAGTCGCCGATCTCCGCGTGAGTGCGGGGATCGCGCCAGTGGCCGACCACAACCTGATGCGCCAGTTGCATGCGCGCGCCGATAAAACCGAATTCACGCCCGCCGTGCGCGGTTTGGTTAAGGTTCATGAAGTCCATATCCATGGTCTGCCAGGGAACCTTATCGTTAAATTGGGTGTGAAATTGCAGTAAAAGCTTATGCAGAATAGTCAGTCCGCCTATCCACATTTTGGCCGGAGAAAAGGTATGCAGCCAGGTTATTAGGCCCAGGCAGCGGGGCTGGTAATTGGCGTCACGGCAGAGCGCGAGAATGTGATCCGGCGATAGCGCTGGTACAGCGCCTCGAAACGCTGTGCCCGCTGGACATCGGGCTGTAGCATGCGTTCAATCGGGCTGGCCATGACCCGCTGGGTGCTGGCGATATCCGCAAACGCTCCCGCCGCCACCGCGCCGAAAATGGCGGCGCCGAGGGCGCAGCACTGAATCCGAGGCCACCAACTGCAGCGGCCGGTTCATGATGTCGGCGCACACCTGCATGATCACGGGGGATTTGCGGGCGATGCCGCCCATGACCAGCAGGTTTTCCACCGGAATGTCCTGCTGCTCGAAGCATTCCATGATGGCGCGGGCGCCAAAGGCGGTCGCGTCGGTGGCCAGCGTCAGACCGGTCACCACCCCCTGCAAACGCTGGTTGGCGTAAGGGGGGCGTCGGCCGTTGAACCAGTCAAGCACGACGGGCAGATGATCCAGCTGCAGATCCTGCGCCCAGCTTTCCGCCAGCCTGGACAATAGGGTCTCCCGCACCGGCGCAACCGTGGCGGCGAGTGACGGATCGGCTGCGACGGCCAGTCCAATAGGCGGGCGAACCAGGCATAGATATAGATATCGCCAAATTCCGACTGACCCGCCTCAAGCCCAATGAAGCCCGGCACGACGCTGCCATCGACCTGGCCGCAGATGCCGGCGATGGAGCGTTGACCGACGCGGTCAGCGTCGGCGATAAGAATGTCGCAGGTGGAGGTCCAATGACTTTCACCAGCGTGTAAGGCTGTGCGCCCACGGCGCCGATATGGCAGTCGAAAGCGCCGCCGGCGATGGCAACCTCTTGTGACAGGCCGAGCCTGGCCGCCCAATCGTCTCGTCGCACAGCCGGCCCACCGGTTGTTCCGCGGTTTGGGTGTCGCTGAACAGCGGCCAGGTCAGGTGCCGCGTCAATAGCGAATCCAGAGCGTTGAAAAACGTAGCGGGGGGCAGGCCGCCCCAGTCGGG
>NZ_JBLKSS010000330.1:5321-9722 GCF_047607725.1 Sodalis sp. (in: enterobacteria)
ATAGCGAATCCAGAGCGTTGAAAAACGTAGCGGGGGGCAGGCCGCCCCAGTCGGGATGCCAGAGGGATTTATGGCCGGCGGCGCAGCGCCGCCGGCTGGGTGGTTCCCGACAATACCGCCGGGATCCAATCGCACAGTTCGACCCAGGAAGCCGCATGCCGGCGTACGGCCTCATCCTGGCGGGTGATGTGCAGGATTTTGGCCTAGAACCATTCCGAGGAGTACACGCCGCCGATATAGCGGGTGTAGTCCTCCTGGCCGGGCTGGCGGCACAGGCGGGTGATGGCCTCGGCTTCATCGATGGCGGTATGGTCTTTCCACAGGACGAACATGGCGTTGGGATTGTCGGCGAAGTCAGGGCGTAGCGCCAGCACGCGGCCTTCGGCATCCACCGGCGCCGGCGTCGACCCGGTCGTATCAACGCCGATACCGACGATCTGCTGACTCTGTGCGGGGGAAAGCTGTCCGATGACGGCCTTCAGGGCCTGTTCCATGGATTCCAGGTAATCCGCCGGATGGTGACGAAACTGACTTGATGGCGGGGCGGGTGAACCGGCCGGCGAACCAGCGTGGGTACCATACCACGTCGGTCGCCAGCTCCTGGCTGGGGGCGCAGGATACCGCCAAGGCGCGAACCGAGTCACTGCCGAAGTCCAGTCCCAGACTGATGGCCGCATTCTTCATTTCACTCTCCCTTGCCCGTTGCGCTAACGATGAGGATTACCATAAGGACTAATGGCGCGGGCGGTGAGGAGGGGTTAGCTGGATGTATGCACAAATCTGCTGCTTATGGTCATTTTGTGAGCGACATCAAAGGTTAATAGCAGGTTAAATTAGCTGAATTTATGGAGTTATCTGCTGTTCTTGGGAAATGTGATAACGCTCTACCTCTGGCTGACATTTACAGGCTAAAACTACCCCGGTCTGTCCTCTGGCGGGCGGAATTATGCGGTATCAATGTGCATTATTGCCCGATGGAGATAACCCGAAGATTCTATGAGAACGTTTACACGCTCGCCGGCAACGGAGCACGATGATAACTAAAATCGGAGAATCACATGCATAAATTCACTCAGGTATTAGCGGCTATCGGACTGGCCGCGGTTATGTATCATTCGGCTATGGCTGACAATTTAAAACTCGGTTTTTTTGTGAAACAGCCCGAGGAACCCTGGTTCCAAACCGAATGGCGTTTTGCCGATAAAGCCGGCAAGGATTTGGGCTTCGAGGTGATAAAGATCGCCGTGCCGGACGGCGAAAAGACCCTCAACGCCATCGACAGCCTGGCCGCCAGCGGGGCGAAAGGGTTCGTAATATGCACGCCGGATCCCAAACTCGGTTCGGCGATCGTCGCCAAGGCGCGCAGCTATGATCAGGAAGTCATCGCCGTGGACGATCAATTCGTCACCGTCAAAGGCAAGCCGATGGGCAGTGTGCCGCTGGTCATGATGGCCGCCACCAAAATCGGCGAGCTGCAGGGGCAAGAGCTGTGGAAAGAGATGAACAAACGCGGCTGGAAGGTGCAGGACACCGGCGTGATGGCCATCACCGCCAATGAACTGGACACCGCCCGCCGGCGGACCACGGGTTCCATGGACGCGCTGAAGGCCGCGGGATTCCCGGAAAAGCAAATTTATCAGGTCCCCACTAAATCCAACGATATTCCGGGCGCCTTCGACGCGGCCAACTCGTTGTTGGTTCAGCACCCGGCAGTGAAGAACTGGCTGATTATCGGTATGAACGACAATACGGTGCTGGGCAGCGTGCGCGCGTCTGAAGGACAGGGCTTCAAGGCCGAAAATGTCATTGGTATCGGCATAAACGGCGTTGACGCGGTAAGTGAGTTGTCAAAAGCCAACGCCACCGGTTTCTACGGTTCGCTGCTGCCGAGCCCGGACGTACATGGCTATAAGAGCATCCAAATGCTGGATCAGTGGGTGACCAAAGGCGTGGAGCCGCCTAAATTCACCGAAGTGACCAATGTGGTGCTCATCACCCGCGCCAATTTCAAGCAGGAGCTGGACAAAAAAGGGCTGTGATCAGTCCTGTCGGTTGACGGGCCGCCGCGTGGCGGCCCGTCTCATGATGACGTAATTCCCTCGCCGCGGCTCCGGCCGCCGGGGTAACAGGCGCGGCTATTCGAGGATGTATTCATGACCACGACACCGCCTTACCTGTCGTTTCGCGGCATTGGCAAAGTGTTTCCCGGCGTCAAGGCGTTGGACGCCATCAGTTTTGACTGTTATCCCGGCCAGATCCATGCCCTGATGGGCGAAAATGGCGCCGGCAAGTCGACGCTGTTGAAAATCCTCAGCGGCAGCTATACGCCGTCGCAGGGTGAGATAGTGATTAAAGACCAGCCGGTGCGGTTTGCAACCACCCTTGATGCGCTGAACGCCGGCGTTGCCATTATCTATCAGGAACTGCATTTAGTACCCGAGATGACGGTGGCGGAAAATATTTACCTGGGCCAATTGCCCGCACGCGGTGGCCTGGTGCGCCGCCGTATTCTGCATTATGAAGCCCAGCTGCAATTGGCGCATTTGGGGCTGGATATCGCGCCGGATACGCCGCTGAAATACCTGTCCATCGGCCAGTGGCAGATGGTGGAGATCGCCAAGGCGCTGGCGCGCAACGCGAAAATTATCGCCTTCGACGAACCGACCAGCTCGCTATCGGCACGGGAGATAGAACAGCTGTTTCGCGTGATTCGCGAACTGCGCGCCGAAGGGCGGGTGATTTTGTATGTGTCGCACCGTATGGAGGAGATTTTTGCCCTGAGCGATGCTATCACCGTGTTCAAAGATGGCCGCTATGTGCAGACGTTTACCTATACCGCCTCGGTATCCTACGACCAACTGGTGCAGGCGATGGTGGGGCGCAGTCTGGGGGATATTTACGGCTATCAGCCCAGGCCCCATGGCGAGGTGCGCCTCGCGTTGAACGCCGTGCGGGCGGAAGGGGTGAAATCGCCGGTGTCGCTCAGCGTTCTCGCCGGCGAAATCGTAGGTCTGTTCGGCCTGGTGGGCGCGGGGCGCAGCGAATTGATGAAGGGGGTTTTCGGCGGTACGCGCCTGCTTGGCGGCCAGTTGCTGCTGGATGGCCAGTCGCTCGCCTTTGATAGCCCAGCCGACGCCATTCGCCACGGCCTGATGCTTTGCCCAGAGGATCGCAAAGCCGACGGCATCATTCCCGTTCATTCGGTACAGGACAATATCAATATTAGCGACCGGCGCAAATTCCTGCGCGTCGGGTGCCTGATTAATGCGCCGTGGGAGGCGGAAAACGCCCGCCACCATATCGCGGCGCTCAATATCAAGACGCCGGCCGCCACGCAATTGATTATGAATCTCTCCGGGGGCAATCAGCAAAAGGCGATTCTCGGCCGCTGGCTGTCTGAGGACATGAAAGTCATCATGCTCGACGAGCCGACCCGCGGCATTGATGTGGGCGCTAAACATGAAATTTACGCTGTGATTTATGCCCTGGCGCGGCGCGGCATCGCCGTGCTGTTTGCCTCAAGCGATTTGCCGGAGGTGCTTGGGATTGCCGATCGTATCGTCGTGATGCGCGAAGGGGCTATCTCCGGCGAATTACGCCATGAGGAGGCCACCGAGCAAAAAGCGCTGAGTCTGGCCATGTTAACCACTCCTGACACCCGCACCGCCGATGCGCAGTTCTGACCGGGAAGGAGTCTACCATATCTACCGTTACCTCAACCCCTGCAAAGCCCCCAAATCCCGGAGCATCAGCCGCATCTGGGACAATTACGGCATGCTGGTGGTCTTCACGGCGTTGTTTGTCGCCTGCGCGCTTTTCGTGCCCAATTTCGCAAGTTTCATCAATATGAAAGGGCTGGGCCTGGCCATATCCATGTCGGGCATCGTCGCCTGCGGTATGCTGTTTTGTCTGGCCTCCGGCGATTTCGACCTGTCGGTAGCGTCGGTTATTGCCTGCTCCGGGGTGACCGCCGCGGTGGTCATTAATGTGACCGAAAGCCTCTGGATCGGCGTGGCCGCCGGGCTGCTGCTGGGCGTGATTTCCGGACTGGTGAACGGTATCGTTATCGCCTGGTTGAAAATCAATGCGCTCATCACCACGCTTGCGACAATGCAGATCGTGCGCGGTCTGGCATACATCATTTCCGACGGAAAAGCGGTCGGTATTGAGGACGAGCGTTTTTTTGTGCTGGGCTATGCCAACTGGCTGGGGCTGCCGGCGCCTATCTGGATAACGGTGTTGTGCATGATTGTGTTTGGTTTTTTGCTGAACAAAACCACCTTCGGCCGCAATACGCTGTCTATCGGCGGTAATGAAGAGGCCGCCGGACTGGCGGGCGTGCCGGTGGTGCGCACCAAGATCATTATCTTTGTGCTGTCGGGGCTGGTCTCGGCGGTGGCG
>NZ_JBLKSS010000331.1:0-3474 GCF_047607725.1 Sodalis sp. (in: enterobacteria)
GGAATAACTGATCGGATGTCGCCGGAACAGGTGATCGGATACGTCGGAATCTGCAGGGAGCAGGCCTTGGGGCAAGTAAAGAGGAAAATGGAACATTACGCGTTGTAAAGGCAAGGCGAAAAAAAACCGCCGCAGGCGGTTTCTCTTAATACGGTCGTGATTGTACGGCGGTAACCTGACGGCGTGGGGCGGATGTCAGAATTTTACGACGTGCGGATCATCTATATCATGCAAGGTTTCATCTTCACGGCAGTCGCCTTCCGCGCAATGGCCATAAAGATAGAGGCTGTGGTTAGTCAGTTTGATGTTGTGCTTTTTCGCGATGTCGCGCTGGCGCGCCTCGATAAACTCATCGCGAAATTCGATGACCTTGCCGCAATCCAGGCAAATCAGGTGATCGTGATGGTGTTGCTGGGTGAGCTCGAAAACCGATTTGCCGCCCTCAAAATTGTGGCGGGTGACAATGCCGGCGTCATCGAACTGATTGAGTACGCGGTAAACGGTGGCCAGCCCGATTTCCTCACCCATATCGATCAGCTTTTTATACAGATCTTCCGCACTGACGTGGTGGCATTCCGGGTCTTGTAACACTTCCAGGATCTTGAGCCTGGGAAGGGTCACTTTCAGGCCGGCCTTCTTTAATGCGATGTTATTGTCAGTCATGCGGGTTTGGTCCTGTTACTTGATAATCAAGTTATAAGCTAACACAGCTTATAACAATCGGCGGCCCGAAAAATGTATCACTGTCTCATTATAGAACTCGCGGTCAGGAATGAAAAAAAGACTCATTTTCATTATAGCCCACTCAGCGAGTAAGGACTATGCTACCTCTTTAGGTTTAAAAAATCACACAAAGTGTGGTGCCATTGTACTGCTTTGGCGGAAAAAGTTACAAAATTGTAGCTATCAATTTGAAAGGAATTATTTATCAAGCATACAATGCGGCGTCCTGCCGTCCGGGGAGGCCGGACGGCGGTAAGGCGTTAACCCAAATTCATCTCTTCGCGAACCTGTTTGACCCAGCCGTCGACGCGTTCGGCCGTGAGCTCGGGCTGCCGATCCTCATCAATGGCCAGGCCAATAAAGTGGTCGTCGTCGGCCAGTCCCTTGGACGCCTCGAAATGATAACCGGTGGTGGGCCAATGGCCGACCAGGGTGGCGCCGTGGGGTTCAATAATGTCCCGCAGGGTGCCCATCGCGTCGCAGAAATACTCCGCATAATCTTCCTGATCGCCGCAGCCGAACAGCGCAACAATCTTGCCGCTGAAATCGACATCTTCCAACGAAGGGAAAAAATCATCCCAGTCGCACTGCGCTTCGCCGTAATACCAGGTCGGGATACCCAGCAGCAGCCGGTCGTACTGTTCCAGATCTTCTTTGCTGCTTTTGGCGATGTCAAATACATCAGCAACATCGGTACCCAGTTGCTTTTGAATCATCTTGGCAATATTTTCGGTATTGCCGGTGTCACTGCCAAAAAAAATGCCTACACTCGCCATGAATATCAAACCTTATAAATATTAAGGGTATGCTCAATCGTCAACCTTAAGCTGATAAGGGCAATGATAGCAGACCCTCATTTAAGGAGATACCTGCCGGCGGGGGGTTTTTGCGCCAAATCCGCCCGCCGTTATCAAGCGCCCGCCGCGCCGTTGCCGGCGTGGTGCCTGTGCCACAAATGAGCGGCAGGCTGACGCGGGGGCCTGCTCCGTGTCACCGGTCAGTCAGCTTGATACCTGTCACACACATTACGCTCCGCTGACGCGGGACCCCTCCCTCAGCCAGCGGGCCGTTGGCGCTCAAGCTCCGCCAGCAGGATAAGTTCGATAAGCTCACTGCGGGAAATATCCCGCTGATCGGCCAATTTGTTCAGCGCATCCACCGCCTGCGCGTTGATTTTCAATTCCACTCGACGCAGCCCGCGCACTTTGTCGCGCCGCAACTGGTTACGCTTATTGATTCTGAGCTGCTCATCTCGTGAAAGGGGACTGGTCTTCGGCCGTCCCGGGCGGCGTTCATCCGTAAATAAATCCAGCGTGGTGCGCTCCGTTTGTTCTTTTGCCATAGTTGATGAAGGGAATATGCAACCGTAAGCGGCGGGGTCGCCGGCGGGTGGCCTGAGCCCTGGCCGGCGTCCTCCGTAGCGTTAGTTTCACCGGTCCCTGGAGGTTGCCGGCATCCAAAAAACCAGTCATCTTACCCCAGTGAAGTGGGTGACGACAATGGCTAACTGCCGCGCCCGCCTTATCCCTCCGCCAGAAAACGCGCGACGGCGCGCAGCACCGCCTCGGGTTTTTCGGCATGAACCCAATGGCCGGCGCCGGCCACTACGTGTGTGCGGGCGTGGGGAAATTGCTGGCGGAAAGTATCGCGGTAGCGGTCATCCAGATAGGGGGAATTGCCGCCGCGGACAAACAGTATCGGCCCCGGCAGGGGGCCTGCGTCTGCCAGCCGATAATGTCGGCGTAATTGTGTTTGATGCTGTCAAGAGCGAAACGCCATTGTCCCTGATGGAACGATTTCAGTAAAAACTGAATGGTGCCCGGATCGTCGATATCCTGTTCCATCAGCCGCGTGGCGTCGCTGGGCTGCGTCACCCCGGCCTGGCTGACGCGCGCCAGGGCGGCGAAAATGGCGAGGCCACCGGCGCCATATCGATCACCACCGCCGGTGCCAGCGCGCAAAGCGTCATCGCCACTTTGCCACCCATGGAATGACCGATGACGATACAGCGCTCAATAAGCAGCGCGTCTAGTAACGCCAGCACATCCCGTGCCATTTCGTCATAGCTCATGGTGGGTGCGTGGGGGGACAGGCCGTGGTTGCGCAAATCAATTTGCAGCGTGCGATGATTTTCACCCAGGGGACGGGGCAGTACGCCCAAATTATCCAGACTGCCGAACAAACCGTGGATCAGCACCACCGGCAGACCCTGTTCCGGCTGGCGCGCCGTCTGCAGCCGATAGTTCAATTTCATAGCGCTCCTTTTGCTGCGGATAAAAGCAGTAGCCTAGCATGAGTTTGGCACCGCTAACGCCGCGGCGGGGGAAAAAACGGCGCGTGCGCCAGCGGGCCGATTGCCCGGGCAGATTCTGACTTTTTCACCACAACGGCGGTTGGTGCTGTTCGTTGCCCGGGTTTAACTTGTATAATCGGGACGATTGATTTATGTGGAAATTAACGGATTACAATGAAAACTATTGAAGTCGATGAAGATCTTTATCGCTATATTGCCGGCCATACGCAGCACATTGGCAAAAGTGCCTCTGATATTTTGCGCCGTATGTTGAAGTTCACTCCCGGCGCCGACAAAGCGTCAACCCCCGCACCGGCGGTGACTTCTGCGGCAAAACCCTCAGAAAAATCGGAATCTGTTCGTCCACTGCCCGAGAGGGTTCGCGCAATGCGTGAATTATTGCTCTCAGACGACTATGCTTTGCAACGCAAGGTAGTGGATCGTTTCATGCTGGTGCT
>NZ_JBLKSS010000331.1:3574-7776 GCF_047607725.1 Sodalis sp. (in: enterobacteria)
GACCACCCTGACCACCCTGACCACCCTGACCACCCTGACCACCCTGACCACCCTGACCACCCTGTACACCCTGTCGCCGCAGGCCTTCGCAGCGTCTACCGAAACACTGCACGGCCGTACCCGCACGTATTTTGCCGGCGACAGGCTAACGCTGCTGCAAAGCGGCCACCAGACCAAACCAAAACAGGTGCCCGGTACGCCTTATTGGGTCATTACCAATACCAATAGCGACCGCAAACGGAGCATGATTGAACATATTATGCTGGCGATGCAGTTCCCAACGGAGCTGATAGAAAAAGTTTGCGGCACTCTTAAATTTAATTGACTAGCAACGGAGAAGCTCCGATGGCCAATCACCCCCGCGCCGGGCAGCCCGCCCGCCAGAGTGATTTAATCAATGTGGCACAATTAACGTCACAATATTATGTATTGCTGCCTGAGCCGGGCAACAGTGCCCAGGCGGTAAAGTTTGGCACCTCGGGACACCGCGGCAGCGCAGGACGCCATAGCTTCAACGAAGCCCACATTTTGGCCATCAGTCAGGCTATCGCCGAGGAGCGCGCCAAGCAGGGTATCAAGGGGCCCTGCTATGTGGGCAAAGATACCCATGCGCTCTCCGAACCGGCGTTTATCTCGGTGCTGGAAGTCCTGACCGCCAACGGCGTGGAAGTGGTTGTGCAAGCGGACAATGGCTATACGCCGACGCCGGCGATTTCCAATGCCATCTTGAGCCACAATCGCGGCGGCGGCGCGCAGGCCGACGGTATTGTTATCACTCCTTCCCATAATCCGCCAGAGGATGGCGGCATCAAATATAATTCGCCCAATGGCGGGCCGGCCGACACTAACGTCACCCGGGTTATTGAAGAACGCGCCAATGCGCTTTTGGCGGATAATCTGCGCGACGTCAAACGCCTGACGCTGGACAAAGCCTGGCAAAGTGGCCATATCCACGCCAAAGATCTGGTGCAACCCTATGTTGAAGGGTTGGCTAGCGTGGTGGATATGCCGGCCATTCAACGCGCCGGGCTGAAATTGGGCGTCGATCCGCTGGGCGGCTCCGGCATCGCTTATTGGCAGCGCATTGCCGAGCATTACCGGCTGGATTTGACGCTGGTCAATGAAGAGGTCGATCAGACGTTCCGCTTTATGCATCTCGATCATGACGGCATCATTCGCATGGACTGTTCGTCGGAATCGGCAATGGCGGGGCTGTTGGCGCTACGCGATAAATTTGATTTGGCGTTCGCCAACGATCCGGACTATGACCGGCACGGTATTGTTACACCGGCGGGCTTGACGAATCCCAATCATTACCTGGCGGTGGCGATTAACTACCTGTTCCAGCACCGCCCCCAATGGGGCGATGAGGTGGGCGTGGGTAAGACGTTGGTCTCCAGCGCCATGATTGACCGGGTGGTTGACAGCCTCGGCCGCCGGCTGGTGGAAGTGCCGGTAGGCTTCAAGTGGTTTGTGGATGGCCTGTTTGACGGCAGTCTGGGTTTTGGCGGCGAAGAGAGCGCCGGGGCGTCATTCCTGTGCTTTGACCGTCAGCCCTGGTCCACCGACAAAGACGGGATCATCATGTGCCTGCTGGCGACGGAAATTACCGCCGTGACCGGCAAAAATCCCCAGCAGCATTATGATGAACTCGCGCAGCGCTTTGGCGCGCCCAGCTACAACCGCATTCAGGCGCCGGCCACCCACGCGCAGAAAGCGATTTTGTCCAAGCTGTCCCCCGAGCAGGTCAGCGCCAGCACGCTGGCGGGCAATGCGATCACCACGCGGTTGACGGCGGCGCCAGGCAACTGCGCGTCCATTGGTGGGCTGAAGGTGATGACGCAAAACGGCTGGTTCGCGGCCCGTCCTTCCGGTACGGAAGAAGCCTACAAGATCTACTGCGAAAGCTTCCTCGGCGCAGAGCACCGCCAGCAGATCGAGAAAGAGGCGGTGGATATCGTGAGCGACGTGCTGGCAGGGGCGAAATAAGCCCCCGGCTGCGGCGGGTCATGCCCGATGTGACCTCCAGCGAACCCAACGGGTATTATCCTCAAAGCGAATGCGGTTCGCGAACCCAGCTGGCGTGATTGTTGCCCGCTAAGGGGTACCGCAAATCAAGCGGGCTCTTCGGTGCTCGATAAGGCTGTTCACAAGCCCTGCAGGCGAGATTGCTGCCCGGTAAGGCGTTCAGCGAAACAAGCGGGCACTCTTCATGGCCCGATAATGTCGGCCCGGCGCCAATCGGGCATTTATATCGCCGTGACGCGCGCGGCGAGCCCCCCGGCCATCATCCGATGGCCGTTTTTTTGGTTGCCGTTAACCCGTCCCGGCGGGGGCGGCGCCGGCAATATGTTATTGCCCGCCAGCGGAAACAGTGAAATTCGGCTACGCTTTGCCTACCCGAAACCCTCCACAGGAGCCGAGCATGAGCAGTAGGATCCCCGTCGGTATCAGCGCCTGTCTGATGGGTGAAAAGGTCCGCTTTGACGGCGGCCATAAACGCCTGGCGTTCGCCATGGATGATTTTGCCCCGTTTGTCGCCTTCACCGCCATCTGCCCCGAAATGGCTATCGGACTGCCAACGCCGTGTCCGGCGCTCAGGCTGGTGAAAAATCTCAACGATCACATCACGTTGCGCACGAGCAAAGAGGCGAACCCCATGGATTACACCGCCAGCATGGAAGCATTCGCGCGCCAACGGGTACGTCAGCTCGCCGATCTCTGCGGCTATATCGTCTGCGCCAAATAGCCGAGCTGCGGTATGGCGCGGGTAAGGGTCTATGAATCACAGGGGGTGCAAAAAACCGGCGTGGGTCTGCTTACCCGTATATTGCTGGAGCAAATGCCCTGGCTGCCGGTAGAAGAGGATGGCCGGCTGCAGGATGCTCAATTGCGGGAGAATTTCGTGGCGCGGGTATTTACCCTGTGGGAATTCAACCAACTGATGCGCCAACCCCTGACCCGCGACGTGCTGATGGCCTTTCACCGCCGTTATAAGCTGTTATTGCTGGCGCATTCGCAGCCGGCTTATCGGCGCATTGGCCCTTTTGTCGCCAGTATGGACCGTTGGCCGTCGCTTGACGCGTTCGCCCTGGCGTATCGCGACCGGCTGAGGGCGCTGTTGCGCCACCCGGCGACCCGGTGTAACCATACTAATGTGCTGATGCATGCGCAGGGATATTTTTACCGTTACCTCACCCGCGCGCAGCGCAGTGAACTCACCGGCTTGATTGACAGCTATCGCCAGGGGCTGCAGCCGTTGCTGGCACCCATCACGCTGCTGAAACATTATATGGTCGAATATCCTAATGCCTGGCTCGCGCAGCAGCGCTATTTTGAACCCTATCCCGAAGCGCTGCGGCTGCGTTACGGACATTAACTCTACGGATGTTTTATGACAACCCATCTGCTCTGGCTGCGCAACGACCTGCGCTTACACGATAATACCGCGCTATATGCGGCCTGTCAGGATCCCCCCGCGCGGGTGCTGGCGGTGTTTATCGCCACGCCGCAGCAGTGGCGGGATCACGACATGAGCCCGCGCCAGGCGGAATTTATCCGCCAACATCTGTGTCATCTGGCCGACGACCTGGCGGCGTTTTGCCAGCGCGAACGGGTGGATAGGCTGTTTTATAACTATCAATATGAATTCAACGAGCGGGAGCGTGACCGGTAACTGGAGCGGCGGAACGGCGACGACACGCAGTGCCAGGGCTTTGATGATAGCATGCAGCCGCCGCCGGGCAGCGTCCACACCGGCAACCAGCAGATGTACAAGGTCTATACGCAATTTCGTAACGCCTTCCTGCACCGGCTCGAAGAGCAAGATCCGGCCTGCCTGCCGGCGCCGCGAGCGGCCCCTGCGGCAAGACATGCGAGATCGCGCCGTTTGATTATCCCACCACGCCCCCCGGGCAAGACTATCCCGCCGGTGAAGCGGCCGCACTCTCCCGTCTGCGTACCTTTTGTCATCAACATTTGCAGGATTATCACCGCGGCCGCGATATTCCGGCGTTGGACGCCACCAGCCGGCTGTCCGCCTGGCTGGCGATCGGCGTTCTATCGCCTCGCCAGTGTTATCAGCGGCTGAGCCAGGCGTCCCCCCAAGCACTAACGCCGGGGCAGAGCTGCGCCTTCACCTGGCTCAATGAACGTAAGCGCCCCGTGGAGGACGTCTTGAATTATTGGTGGGTTTGTTGTAT
>NZ_JBLKSS010000332.1:0-7467 GCF_047607725.1 Sodalis sp. (in: enterobacteria)
TCATCTTCAATAACTTGATGGAGAATTAACAGACGGCGCTGGGCGTACGCTTACTGCTGGCCCAACCCTGTCTGACGCTGGCCGGCCGCCGGATGGCCCTTGGCGACGCGATAAAAATCATGCATGACCGACTCCAGCCGGCGCCTCGCCAGGACGATTTGCAGTTCGCGCCGGCGGTATAAGGCCAGACCAGGCTGGCGAAAGCGTCAGCGGTCCCAGGCCGCTCACGCGGGCGCTATTCCTATTCCAGGTGTACATCGCCGTGCGGTAGGCAACTGCAAGACAGGATCCACGGCGCTGATGCCGTCGCGCTGCCGGTCAGCGGCGCAACGTCACCCGACAATAATTTCACCTTGCAGGTGCCGCAAATGCCGGCACGACAGGAGTAGGGGATGCGAATGCCCTGTAGCTCCAACTGCTCCAGTAAAATATCCCGTTGGTTGCCGGTAAATTGCCGGCCCTGATACACAATGGTCACCGGCGCGTCGGCGGCCTGGGGCGGCGGCGCGGGTGTGATTGCGGGGCTGCCGGCGCGATAGCGGTGCGGCTTACGGGTGCTCAGGACCTCGACATTGTCGCCCACCCGCACGATACCGGTGGTGCGGGCGATAATATTCTGGCCGAAATCGACGTTGCCGTCGTCCGCGCTGCGATAGCCTTGTAAGGTGCGCAGCGGCTCACCCTCAGGATGTTTATGGCCCTGTTCCACGTTGACCGTGGTCAGAACACAGCGGCTACAGGGTTTCACCACTTCAAACTCGACCTCGCCGATACGCAGATGATGCCAGCTATCCTCCGCATACGCTTCGGTGCCGGTCACCACCAGATTCGGCCGAAATTGGGTCAGAGTGACCCCCGCCGGGCAGCGGCGCTGTAAATCCAAAAAGGACGCTTCGCTTATCAGTAAATAAGGATAACCGTCGGCGAACGATAGCGGGACGGCAGGGAAGCGTTTTACCCGCCGGTGGCTATGCTCGCCCGTCCAGCAGAGGGTAACCGGCTGTTCAAGATAGCCGGAAAGCCAGGTATTGATGGTCTCCGGCGCCGGATAAGCGGTAAAATGATTCCCCCAGACCTCACCCGGCTGTGCCGGCGCGGAAAAATCGGCAAAACGCACGTGGCGGCTTTGCCCGTCGGGGTCGGTGATAAAGACGCCGCCGGCGTCGGTGAGCATAAAAACGCGATCAAACGTCAACCCTTCGGCGCCGGCCAGGGCATGCGACAGCGGCAGCCCGCGCATTGATTTCACCGGGTGCACATATAAGCGCGATAAAATACTCATTCTGCCTCCGTGCCGTTTGTGATGACGGTCAACTTTATGACAATGGGGCAGGATTGGCTATAATGCGCAACGATTTTCTTTTTAATTAATAATAAGGGACCAGATGAATTCTCTGTTTGCCACCACGGCACAAGGTTTGGAAGAACTGTTGAAAAGCGAGCTGGAAACCCTGGGGGCCGCCTCGTGTAAAATTGCGCTGGGCGGCGTGCACTTCCAGGCCGATAGCCGGCTGCTTTACCGCGCGCTGTTGTGGAGTCGTCTGGCGTCGCGCATCGTCCTGCCGCTGAACGAGTTCAGCGTCGACAGCGATGGCGACCTGTATCGCGATGTGCAGGCGGTGAACTGGCCGTCGCTGTTTACGGTGGATAAACGTTTCGCCGTGCATTTCAGCGGCACCAACGCGGCAATCCGCAACAGCCAGTATGGCGCACTGAAGGTCAAGGACACCATCGTCGATATTTTTACCCGCCACGGCGCACGCCGGCCCGATGTCGACCGCCAGCAGCCCGATATTCGCATCCAGGCCTATCTGCACCGCGACCGGGTGATGCTGTCGCTTGACTTGAGCGGCAGCAGTCTGCACCAGCGTGGCTATCGCGACGCCGCGGGTCAAGCGCCGTTAAAGGAGAATCTCGCCGCCGCCATCGTGCTGCGCTCCGGCTGGCAAACCGGCACGCCGCTGCTGGATCCGATGTGCGGCTCCGGTACGCTGCTGATTGAAGCGGCGCTGATCGCGGCCGATTGCGCGCCCGGGCTTACGCGCCCGTGTTGGGGATTTTCCGCCTGGTCCGGGCATGATGAGGCGCTATGGCAAGAGACGGTGCACGAAGCGCGCGAGCGTGCCCGAGCGGGGCTGGCGCAAACGGCGTCGCGCTTTTACGGCTCCGATGTCGACAGCCGGGTGCTGGAGAAGGCGCGCCAAAACGCGCGCCGCGCCGGCGTCTCTGCATTGATTACCTTCCAGGCAGGCGAGGTGGCGCAGCTGGTAAATCCGCTGCAGGAGGGGCCGCGCGGGACGGTTGTGAGCAACCCACCTTACGGTGAACGCCTGGAGAGTGAACCAGCGCTTATCGCCCTGCACAATCAGCTCGGCCGGTTCATGAAAAGCCGGTTCGGCGGCTGGCGGCTATCGTTGTTCAGCGCCTCGCCGGCGCTGCTCGGCGCGTTGATGCTGCGCGCAGAACGCAGTTTCAAAGCCAAAAACGGCCCGCTGGACTGCGAGCAGAAAAATTACTTGCTGGCGGAAACCGCCGTCGCGCCCGGCCAGGTGGAAGGGCAAATCGCCGCCGATTTCGCCAACCGCCTGCGCAAAAACGTGCGCTCGCTGCAAAAATGGGTCGAGCGGGAAAAGCTGGATGGTTACCGGCTGTATGACGCCGATCTGCCGGAATACAATGTCGCTATCGATCGCTACAGCAGCTGGGTGGTTATCCAGGAGTATGTGGCGCCGAAAAGCGTGGAACCCGAGCGCGCGCGTCAGCGGCTGTATGATGTGATTAACGCCACACTGGCGGTGCTGGCGATACCGGCCAGCCGTCTGGTGGTCAAAGCGCGCGAGTGGCAGAAAGGCAAGAATCAATATGAAAAACTGGCGCAGAAAGGCGAATTCCTGCTGGTGGAGGAGTACGGCGCCAAATTATGGGTCAACTTGACCGACTACTTGGATACCGGGCTATTCCTCGATCACCGCATCGCGCGCAGAATGCTGGGGGAAATGAGCCGCGGCAAAGACTTCCTCAATCTGTTCGCTTACACCGGCACAGCCAGCGTACATGCCGGCATTGGTGGCGCGCGCAGCACTACCTCGGTGGATATGTCGCGGACCTTTCTGGAGTGGGCAGAAAAAAATTTGCGCAGCAACGACCTGGTGGGCCGTCAGCACCGGCTGATACAGGCGGATTGCCTGGCGTGGCTGTCGATGGCGCAGGAAACGTTCGATGTGATATTTATCGACCCGCCCACCTTCTCCAATTCCAAGCGGATGGCCGATACCTTTGACGTTCAGCGCGACTATCTGGCGCTGATGGCCGATACCTTTGACGTTCAGCGCGACTATCTGGCGCTGATGGCCGAACTCAAACAGCTGTTGCGCCCCGGCGGCACCATTATGTTCTCCAACAACAGACGCGGTTTCCAACTGGATGATGCGGGGCTGACCGCGCTGGGCCTGCGGGCGCAGCCGATAACCGATCGTACCCGCTCGCCGGACTTCACCCGCAACCGCCAAATTCATCACTGCTGGCTGATAAGCCATGCGGACAAGGATCTCTACGCCATGTCATTAATCAGTCTTTCCGGCGCCTGGTTGTCGTTCAGCGATGCGCCGCTGCTGGATAACACTGAGCTGCATATTGAGCGCAACGAGCGAGTCTGCCTGGTGGGGCGCAACGGCGCCGGTAAATCCACCTTGATGAAGATCTTGAGCCGCGAGGTGCCCCTCGACGATGGTCAACTGATTTTCGAGCAGGATGTGATCGTCGCCCAGCTGCAGCAGGACCCGCCACGGGACGTCACCGGCAGCGTCTTTGATTTCGTTGCCGAAGGGGTCGAGGCGCAGGCGCAAATACTGAAAGCCTATCACGGGATTTCTCAGCGGGTAGAACAAGACCCGAGCGAAAAAAATCTGGCAGAGATGGGCCGGCTGATGGAGATCCTCGACCACCAGAACCTGTGGCATTTGGAAAAGCGTATCCATGAGGTGATTGCGCAGATAGGTCTGGACGCCGAGAGCCAGCTGTCATCGCTGTCCGGCGGCTGGCTGCGCAAGGCGGTGCTGGGCCGCGCGCTGGTGTGCGAACCGCAGGTGTTGCTGCTAGACGAGCCCACCAACCATCTGGATATTGAAACGATCGACTGGCTGGATGCTTTCCTGAAGACCTTTCCCGGCAGTATTATTTTCATCTCCCATGACCGCTCGTTTATCCGCGAGATGGCGACCCGCATCGTCGATTTGGACCGCGGCAAGCTGGTTTCCTGGCCGGGTAATTATGACAAATATCTGGAAGGAAAAGAGGAAGAGCTACGGGTGCAGGAACTGCAGAACGCCGAATTCGATCGCAAACTGGCTCAGGAAGAGGTGTGGATCCGCCAGGGGATCAAAGCCCGGCGCACGTGTAATGAAGGCCGGGTGCGCGCCCTGAAAGCGTTGCGCAAGGCGCGTTCCGAACGGCGCGAGGTGATGGGCAGCGCGAAAATCCAGGTGGAAGAGGCGGCACGGTCGGGCAAAATCGTCTTTGAACTGGAAGATGTCAGCTATGGTATAGAAGGGAAACCGCTGATTAGCCACTTCAGCGCGCAGGTGCAGCGCGGGGATAAAATCGCCCTTATCGGCCCCAACGGCTGCGGTAAAACCACGCTGCTGAAGTTGATGCTGGGTCAACTTGGCGCCGACAGCGGCCGCATACATTGCGGTACCAAGCTGGAAGTCGCCTATTTCGACCAGTATCGCGCGGTGCTCGATCCGGAGCGTACCGTGATGGACAACCTGGCCGAGGGTAAGCAGGAGGTGATGGTCAACGGTCGCTCGCGCCACGTGTTGGGCTACCTGCAGGACTTTTTGTTTCATCCGAAACGGGCAATGACGCCGGTAAAAGCGCTTTCAAGCGGCGAGCGCAATCGGTTGTTGTTGGCACGGCTGTTTCTCAATCCCAGCAACCTGCTGATTCTTGACGAACCCACCAACGATCTCGATGTCGAAACCCTGGAGTTGCTGGAAGAGCTCCTCGACAGCTATCAGGGCACCGTACTGCTGGTCAGCCACGATCGCCAGTTCGTGGATAACTCGGTGACCGAATGCTGGATTTTTGAAGGGGAAGGCCGCATCGAATGCTACGTGGGCGGTTATTTTGACGCGCAGCGCCAGCGCAGCAATCGGCGCGTGCTAAGGGCGCAGCCGACGCCGGCGCAAAAGACCCCGGCGCCCGCGCCTGGCTCCACCCCATCTTCTGCCAAACGCGGCGGGGGGAAACTCAGTTATAACCTGCAACGGGAGCTGGAAACCCTCCCGGGGCAGATCGAGCGGTTGGAGCAGGAAATAGGCCAACTGCAGGCGCAAGTGGCGGCGCCGGACTTTTTCAGTCAACCCCACGAGACGACGCAGCCGGTGATGACGGCGATTGCGCAGGCGGAAGACGCGCTTGAGCAGGCGTTCACCCGCTGGGAAACGCTGGAAGCGCAAAAGAACGGCGCGGCGGAATAGGCCCTGGCGGACGGCGCATGCCGCCCGCCGTTAACCCGCGCAAACGGAAAGCACAATAGGAGGTAGGCGTGTGCGATTATCCCCGACATCAGCATCACGTGCTTTGCCCGCACTGTGATTTATTGGTGGCGCTGCCGCCGCTGCCGCCCGGCCAGAAGGGGATCTGCCCGCGGTGCCGCAACACCCTGCAGAGCTATTGGTACGATCCGAAACGCCAGCCGGTGGGGTTCGCCATCAGCGCGCTGGTGATGCAGGGGCTGGCCAACCTCTTCCCGTTCGTCAATATGGAAGTCTCCGGCATAAAGCGGCAAATAACGCTGCCGCAAATTCCGCTGGTGATGGTTAGCGATCATTTTTCCAGCCTGGCAGGCGTGTTTCTGCTGTGTGTACAGGCGATCCCCGCGCTTTGCATGATAATGATCATCTTATTGTGCCTGGATGTACCGCTGCCGTTTCGCCTGAAGGCTTTTCTGGCCAAGTTATTATTCGCCCTGCGCAGTTGGGGCATGGCGGAGATTTTCTTGGTCGGGGTGCTGGTCAGCTTTGTCAAATTGATGGCTTACGGCCAGATAGGAATCGGCGACGGTTTTATTCCTTTCTGTTTCTTCTGCTTGCTGCAGCTGAGGGCGTTACAGTGCGTCGACCCTCGCTGGTTATGGAACGTCATCATGCCGTTCACGTCGCCGGTAACGCGTTTGCGGCCCGGTGAGGGCGGTCTGGCGCAGGGCATACGCGCCTGCAGCTATTGTACGCTAATCCTGCCCGCGGACGCCGCCGTCTGTCCGCGCTGCCGCACCCGCGAGGGCGCGCGCCGTATCCATAGCCTGCAATGGACGCTGGCGCTGTTATTGACCTCATTGATGCTCTATATGCCGGCCAATCTCTTGCCGATTATGATTACCGATGGGCTTGGCAATCGGCTTAACTCCACCATCATGGCCGGCGTCATCCTGCTGTGGGAGGACGGCTCGATACCGTGGCGCTGGTGATTTTTATCGCCAGCATCATGGTCCCTAGCCTGAAGATGATTGCGCTGGGCTGGCTGTGCTGGGACGCCGCCGGTCGCGGCGAGCGAAACGCGGCCGACAGCGAACGGATGCACCTACTCTACGAGGTGGTGGAATTCGTCGGCCGCTGGTCGATGATTGATGTCTTTGTCATTGCCGTGCTGTCTGGCCTGGTGCGTATGGGTAGGCTGATGAGCATCAGCCCCGGTATCGGCGTGCTGCTGTTTGCCGCGGTCGTCATCTTGACCATGATCGCCGCCAAAACTTTTGACCCCTGTCTTTTGTGGGACAGGGCTTCGCATACCACGCTAAAGGAGTCGACCGTTGACGGAAAATAATTATCAGGAAGCCCGGGTGGAGAAGATCAAACGCTGGTCGCCGGTGTGGATCATTCCCATTGTTAACGTCCTCATTGGCGCCTGGATCCTGTTTTACCATTTCATCCATCAGGGCAAAGTGATCACCCTGACAACCAGCTGCGCCGACGGTATTGAAGCCGGAAAAACCGCTATTAAAAGCCGCCGCGTGGATGTCGGCACCGTCGAGAGCGTGATGCTGAGTGACGATTTGCGCCAGGTGGAAATCAAAGCGCGCATCTATAACGGCATGGAAAAAATGCTTAACAAAGACTCGGCGTTTTGGGTGGTGAAACCGCAGATCGGCAAGGAAGGGGTGTCGGGATTAGGTACCCTGTTATCCGGCGCCTATATTCAGCTGCAACCCGGATCCAGCGAAGAGACATCGCGGGAATTTAAACTGTTGGACGCACCGCCGCTGGCTTCCCCCGATGCGCGCGGTATCCGTATCCAGTTGGACAGCGATCGTTCGGGTCAGCTGAGCGCCGGCGATCCGGTGCTGTTTCGCGGCTTCCGCGTCGGTACGGTGGAAACCAGCCACTTCGATCGTAAACGCCCCGTGGAGGACGTCTTGAATTATTGGTGGATTTGTTGTATAAGACAGTAAACCTACGCTACACGCTT
>NZ_JBLKSS010000333.1:0-4613 GCF_047607725.1 Sodalis sp. (in: enterobacteria)
CTTCAATAACTTGATGGGGAATTAACAGACGGCGCTGGGCGTACGCTTACGTTAACCGCGCAGAAACGATAGCCTCTCTGGTGAGGGAAAAAGAGGCGCCGGCCATCCTCAGCGCTGATTTTACGCTCCTGAAGACGGGAGAAAACAGTGCCATACTGCGTTACAGGACTGTTTACCCGGAGGGTAGCCGCGCCGTACTGCGCGCTTCTTATTGGCTGCGCGGCGAAGGTGAACGTTGGCAGTTGGTCTTTCACCAGGGGACCCCGGAGGCAGGCTACGACTAGACAACCGCGTGGACCGGCCATGACGCGCTTGACTATCCTTTCACACGACAAGACCTCATCTTTCACGGCAAAGCGGCGAGTTTATCACCACGTTCTTCATACGAGGGGAGGCACAATGGCGGGCGAAGACATGAGGGTAATACATGTTCCACATCACCGAGATCAATAAAGGCCATAGTGCGTTAAGCGTGCTGGTCAGTGAGCTGGATGCTTTTCAGAGTCGGCTTTACCCCGCCGAAAGCAATCATTGCCTGGACTTTTCCACCGTTGACAATGATCGTCTCCGCTGCGTTATCGCTCATGATGCAGCGGGTTTTCCTGCCAGCTGCGGCGCTGTGCTCTTGCAGGGTGGCGGCTTTGGCGAGATCAAACGCCTATACATTCGCCCCGCCTACCGCGGCAGGCGGCTGGGAGAGCAACTTATCGCCCGTCTCGAAAGGCTTGCGGCAACGGATCTCTGCCATCAATTGCGGCTTGAAACCGGTATTCACCAGCAGCCGGCCATAGCGCTATACCGCCGCTGTGGTTATGCGCGCTGCGAAGCTTTTCCCCACTACACGGACGATCCGTTAAGCGTGTTTATGTCTAAATCCCTTTAGGGGCAATGCGTGATTACCCCGGGGACATTGTGGCGAGAAGTGGGTCCAGGCGACTCAGGGGAGGGAGAAACGGGCAACGCCCGTCTGTCGCTTACCGACGGCGCGGGTTGGATGGCGACCTGCAACCGCTATTGCCGTTAGCACCGGCTCTTGCGCCGCGTACCGCGGCCGGTCATCGTTACCGCGCCCGGCGCCGGCGCCTATTCGGCGGGGCCGTTGAGCAAATGGCCCATTTTGGCGGCCTTGGTATCCAGATAGCGGGCATTTTTCGGGTTGCGGCCAACGATAAGCGGCACGCGTTCGCTGATATTAATGCCCGCCTCGGTCAGAATCTCTACCTTTTTGGGGTTGTTGGTCAACAAACGCACTCTTTCCACGCCCAATAATTTAAACATGTCGGCGCACAGGGTGAAATCCCGCTCGTCGGCGGCAAAGCCGAGCTGGTGGTTGGCTTCGACCGTATCGGCGCCCAGATCCTGCAGGGCATAGGCGCGAATTTTGTTTAGTAGGCCGATATTGCGGCCTTCCTGGCGGTGGTAGAGCAAAATGCCGCGCCCTTCCTCGGCGATATGGCTCAGCGCCGCCTCCAGCTGGAAGCCGCAATCGCAGCGCAGGCTGAACAGGGCATCACCGGTAAGGCATTCGGAATGGACCCGCGATAACACCAGCGCCGGACCGGTAATATCGCCATACACCAGCGCCAGATGGTCGTGCCCGGTGGCGATTTCCTCGAAGCCGACCATCAGGAAATCTCCCCAGGGTGTCGGCAGTTTGGCCTCTGCCACACGTTTAAGCTGCATGTTGCTCTCCAAAACCCAATGATGACGCGCATCCTACTGCTTGCTGCGGTGTTTGACCAGCCTTCGCTAAGTAGGGGTGTCGTTCGGAATCATCCTCTGGGGGCTATTTTGCCATAAATTTACCCTATGACGGGATTTGTTGCGGTTAATTGGCGATAAATTGCGCAACCGGTACGCCATTAGCCGTTGTTTGGGGCGCTTTCTGTTAAGCTTGCCTGCGGCCGTCGCGCACCCGGGCGGCGAACGGCAAAAGGGAAATTCAATGGTTGAAATTGCAAAACGTACCGGCGCGGGCGCGCTGCTGATGATGATCTTACCGCTGCTACTCTGGGTGGGCGGCTGGCAATGGCGGCCGGAAAGTGATTACCGCTGGCTGAAAGGGTGGTATTGGCTGACGCAAACCGTCACCTCGCCCTGGGGCACCCTGACCAGCGTGCTGCTGATAGGCTGGTTTCTCTGGTGCCTGCGCTATCGTCTCAAGCCGGCGCTGTGGCTGGCGGTGATCTTGTCCGCTACGCTGCTTATCGGTCAGGGGATGAAGTCGTTTATCAAAGAGCGGGTGCAGGAGCCCAGGCCTTACGTGGTCTGGCTGGATAAGCATTATGTGCTCGACGATCGGGCGTTTTACGCTATGCCGCGCAAGGCGCGCGCTGTGGCGTTGGCGCGGGAGCTGCAACAACAGCAACTGATTCCGCCGTGGCTACAACGCCATTGGCGCGTTGAAACCAGCTTTTCATTTCCCTCGGGCCATACGGTTTTCGCCGCCAGCTGGGCGCTGCTGGCCGTAGGCTTGCTATGGCCGCGCCGGCATAGGGTTTCCACGGCGGTGCTGATGGTGTGGGCCAGCGGCGTGATGGTCAGCAGAATGGCGCTCGGCATGCACTGGCCGCGGGATGTGGTGATGGGCATCGCCGTCGGTTGGCTGGTCATTACCCTGGCGTGTTGGCTGGTGCAGCGCTCAATCGGCGCGCTGACCCCGATACCGGAAGAAGCGCCGGATATTCGTTCGCGCAGTTGATGAAACCGCAGGCGGGTGATTGCGCTTAGCCGGCAAAGAGAAAAGCACCGCCAGCGGTTGGGTTTTCCCTGCGCCGGCCCTATAGTAGTTATTCAGCGTGTGCATTTATTGCCGCCGCCGGGAGGGAACGTCCCCGAGCGTAGGGTAAAATTTCCTTCATTATCGGGGAAATGGTAATTTAACCGTGTCAGATGGGCTAAGCGTCTGAACATACGACTAACACGGCTTGCAGGAAATCATGTGAAATATGTTCTGATAATTTTGTTGGTGCTGGTGATTTTTATCATCTCCGTTACCTTTGGCGCGCACAACGATCAGGTGGTGACCTTCAACTATCTGCTGGCTCAGAGTCAATTTCGGGTGTCAACCTTGCTCACTTCACTGTTTGCCGCCGGCGGGGTCATTTGCGGCCTGTTTTGGTTGCGCACGCGTGTAGCGCTAATGCGGGCCGAGCGCAAAGTGAAACGGCTCGAACAGCAGCTTGCGCCGGTGGAAACGGTTCCCTCCGTCCCCACCAGCACCCCAGCCGTTGCGCCTAAGGAATAACGCATTATGTTAGAACTGCTGTTTCTGTTGCTGCCCGTGGCCGCCGCCTATGGCTGGTACATGGGGCGCAGGAGCGCGCAGCAGGATAAACAGCAGGAAGCGAACCGTCTTTCCAGAGAGTATGTGGCAGGGGTGAATTTCCTGCTATCCAATCAGCAGGATAAGGCGGTAGACCTGTTCCTTGATATGTTAAAAGAGGACAGCAACGCCGTCGAGGCGCATCTGACGCTGGGGAACCTGTTCCGTTCCCGCGGCGAAGTCGATCGCGCCATCCGCATCCACCAAGCGCTGATGGAGAGCACCTCGTTAACCTTTGAGCAGCGGCTGTTGGCGATACAGCAGCTTGGCCATGACTATATGGCGGCCGGCTTTTACGATCGTGCTGAAGACATGTTCAGCCAGTTGGTGAACGAAGACGACTTCCGGCTTGGCGCCTTGAGCCTGCTATTGCAAATCCATCAGGCGACCAGCGAATGGTCGAAGGCGATAGACGTCGCGGAAAAGTTGGTGAAGCTCGGTAAAGAGCAGCGCCGGGAAGAGATCGCCCATTTTTACTGCGAGCTGGCGCTCCAGGCTATGGGCAGTGACGATATGGATCGCGCCGTCGCGTTATTGAAAAAAGGGGCGTCGGCGGATAAAAATAGCGCGCGGGTGTCTATCATGCGCGCCAGAATTTATATGGCGCAGCAAGATTACGCCGGCGCGGTCGGCGAATTGACGCGGGTGTTGGATCAGGATCGGGAAATGGTCAGCGAAACGCTGCCGATGCTGCAGGACTGTTATCAGGCGCTGGGGCAGCCGGGCGCCTGGGCGGATTTTCTCAAACGCTGCGTAGAAGAAGATACCGGCTCGTCGGCGGAGCTGCTGTTGACCGATATTATTGAACGTGAACAGGGCCCGGAAGCGGCGCAGGGCTACATCAATCAGCAATTGCGCCAGCATCCGACGATGCGCATGTTTCACCGCTTGATGAATTTCCACCTCAGCGAGGCGGAAGACGGTCGCGCCAAGGAAAGTTTGCAGACGCTGCGGGATATGGTCGGCGAACAGATCCACACCAAACCCCGTTACCGCTGCCAAAAATGCGGGTTCACCTCTCACAGCCTGTACTGGCATTGCCCGTCGTGTAAATCCTGGGCGTCGGTCAAGCCGATACGCGGTCTGGACGGCCAGTAATCTCCTAACGGCGCGCCTGCCACAACCGGCGGCGGGAGAGCCTATCGCCGCTCCCGGCTGGGCTTTTGCGGCGCCGGCGGGTAAAATGACAGGATGCTAACGGGCCTGCGACCTAGGGGCCGCCAACCAGAAATGTTTCATGACGCGCACGATGTTATCTTCCTCTTCCTCTTCCTCTTCCTCTTCCTCT
>NZ_JBLKSS010000333.1:4713-6471 GCF_047607725.1 Sodalis sp. (in: enterobacteria)
TCTTCCTCTTCCTCTTCCTCTTCCTCTTCCTCTATTGCTCCGCAGCGGGCGGGTTCGCCGGTGATTGTGGCGTTGGATTATGCCTATGCCCGCCAGGCGCTGGCGTTTGCCGACAAAGTGGCGCCGCAGCAATGCCGGCTGAAAATCGGCAAAGAAATGTTTACCCAGGCGGGACCGGCGCTGGTGCGCGACCTGCAACAGCGCTGGTTCGACGTTTTCCTGGACCTGAAATTCCACGATATTCCCAATACGGTGGCCAAAGCGGTCAGCGCGGCGGCGGCGCTGGGGGTATGGATGGTCAACGTACACGCCAGCGGCGGCGAACGTATGATGGCGGCGGCGCGGGAGGCGCTGGTGCCGTTTGGGGCTGACGCGCCCACGCTTATCGCCGTCACGGTGCTTACCAGTATGAATGATGAAGATTTGAGAGGGATAGGCATTGCAGGCAGCGCGTCCGATCACGCCTTGCGGCTGGCTATTCTGGCCAAAGCGTGCGGCCTGGACGGCGTGATCTGTTCCGCCTGGGAAGCGTCGCGGCTGAAAACCGACCGCGGCGCGGCTTTCCAACTGGTGACGCCGGGGATACGGCCTGCCGGTAGCGACGCGGGGGATCAGCGCAGGGAGATGACGCCGCTGCAGGCGGGGGTGGATTATATGGTGATCGGGCGCCCGATTACCCAGGCGGCCGATCCCTCTGCCGCCCTGGTGGCTATCCTGCAGGAATTACATGTCGGAGCGGCCCATGGCGAATGAAAACCGGCTCGTGTATTCCACCGACGGCGGGCGCATTAAAGCCGCCGCAACGCCCGCGCCGCGTCCGCCAGGGGACGGCATCGTGCGATTGCAGCGTCAAACCAGCGGCAGAAAAGGCAAAGGGGTGTGCCTAATTACCGGCCTGGATTGGGACGATGCAGCGCTGCAGACGCTGGCCAGCGAGCTGAAAAAGAAATGTGGTACCGGCGGGGCGGTGAAAGAGGGCGTAATTGAAATCCAGGGCGATAAGCGCGACCTGTTAAAACAGCTATTGGAGGCGCGGGGTTTAAAGGTCAAGCTGGCGGGCGGCTAACCGGGTGCGCCCGCCTGATACGCTATCCCAAGCGCGGCAGGTGGCGATGAGGATAGGCTCATCGGGTAACGGATATTAATCAACCTGATGGCCGATAATCCCGCCGACGGCGGCGGCGCCAATGGTGCCCAAACCGCTGCCGTGGGTCAGGACCGAGCCGCCGATGGCGCCGGCGCCAATAGCGGTGTTGCGATCGCGTTTCGACCAATTCGAGCACGCGCTCAGCGATAAAGCGAGGGTTACCGCCAGCACCGCGGCGGCAATACGTTTAGAGGTTGAGCTCATCATCACGTTCTCCATAGTACGGTGTTATATTGAATTACCTTGAAATAATTATAGACTTATCTGCAACATTTAGCTTGTCTAGGATTCAATAAAAAAGATTACTATTCAATATATTACCCATTTCCTATGAGTTAAATAATCCGAAATTTCCCTCCTGATTCCAGGCTGATACGTTTCTTGACGGTCCGATAGCAGATCCATGCCCGATCTTCAGCCGGTTTACCCATACCGGCCTGGCGCAGCGGACCGGACAATAGCCTTATCGTGGGATAAGGAGAACGCCATGCTAAACAGTCTGAAACAACAGGTGCTGGAGGCGAATTTGGCGCTGCCGCAGCATCAGCTGGTCACCTTTACCGTAAGCGTACGCCCAGCGCCGTATTGACAGTTATTCAGCAGGGATGGTG
>NZ_JBLKSS010000334.1:0-4168 GCF_047607725.1 Sodalis sp. (in: enterobacteria)
CGCTTTTGACGGCATCATGTCTGGACTGCGGGCATTGGGCAGCATGGCGTTCTGGATGCGTACCAGCAAGGAATATGGCGATGACCAGGCCGCAGAGGATTTGTATTCCATTGGTAAGTTACTGATGCACCTTCCTCGTATTGCCGAGGCCCTTCGCCAAAATGCGGATGATGCAGATTTTGAACTCTGGCACCGCGAAGGTTTTCCGGTCTCACCCAAAACTCAAACCCAAAAGGAGGGCGCAGCATGAGCCGCTATCACGTCGAGAATACCCCGGACGGCATAAAAATATCCCAGCATACCGCCGAGCGCCTGTACGCGCATGTAGACCTGATCCCCTACGCTGACGTCATGCCCCTCCTTGACGCCGGAGAGTGGGATGAGGATATGGATTTGGCGCTGACCATCGCCGTTAAGTGGGGGGAGTCGGATTACGACTATACCAACGAGGATGCGCTACTGATGTGGCGCTGGCTGATTGCCTACGCTTTCAACCGTGAGCAACGTGAGGCTAACGGCACTGTTACCGTTGAATGGCGTCCGGGGGAATTCAAGGAGTGCGCGGTTTATCAGGGCGAATATGGTGCGATTAACCTGTATCTGGCAGCTGAGCGTTTCGCGATGGCTAACAACATTGAAGGCGCGCTGATTGAAAAATATGGCGTAGAGCAAGGAACGATAAATGCCGTCCAGTTCTATGCCGCCATGCGTGGTGAAAGTGGCGGTCTCTCCGAACTGGGACGTGAGGTGCTATCCGAGTTGCATGATGGCTTTATTCAGCAAATTCACGAATCCGGGATGCCGGAAGCACCGACCGCACATTAAGGGGGAAATATGGCACTGGTAACAAAAGACTTCCGCCTTAATTCGCTGGCTAACCAGTATTCTGCCGCGGTGTATGCCGCGATACAAAAAGAGAACGGCGGCGACTGGTTTACCGTGAACGCCGGTGAACAGGACATCCGTGTCGATATTATCGGCGGGATATCGGGTATCCGGGAATTGGTAGATGCTTACGGGCTGGAAGCCATGAAGCTCAATTACCCGCAGTGGGAAACATTAGCAATCTCGCTGCTTACCAAATCCTTTAAGGGTAAACGGCTGACAAAGGCCGGGCGGGAAATATGGCAAAGCATGGTCAACGACATGGGCGAGACCGTTATAGCGAGGGGGAAATAATGCACTCCTTTGTCGATGAAGTCCGCGCCAAGGCAAACGGCCATTGGGAGCCAATCCTGGAACGCCTTGGCATATCGACCAACCGCAAGGAAAGCGAGTGTCCGAGCTGTGGGGGTAAGACCCGCTACCGCTTTGATGATTTAGAGGGGCGTGGTACATATCTGTGTTCGCACTGTGGCTCAGGAACGGGGCTGGATTTGGTGATGAAGGTAAAACAATGCACTGCACCCGAGGCAACCGCGATGGTAGCGGAGGTGATGGCGATGCCGCTGCCGGAGAAGAAGCCAGCCAAAGAGAAGCCTCTGCGCCCGATAGCTGAACGAGTGGCGACATTACTCAAGACCACCCACATGGGCGAGTCCGTCTATCTCAACAATAAGGGGCTGCAAGGCCCCCACCCGTTGCTCAAGGATGGTTCGCTGCTGCTGGTACTGCGCACGATGGCGGGTACGGTAACCGGCGCTCAGACCATACGATCCACTGGAGAAAAGCGCTTGCTCGCGGGTACGAAAAAGAAAGGGGCCTTTATTCCCGTCGACGATATCCCCGAGAACCCCGATAGCGTGGTGATTACTGAAGGTTATTCCACAGCATTGAGTCTGGCGGTGTGTGGCGCTGAGGTAATATTGACAGCCATTGATGCGGGCAATCTGCTTTCCGTCGCTCAAGCCGTGCGGGAGCGCTGGCCCCAAACGCCAATCATCATAGCCGGAGATAACGATGTGACCCCGGAGGGTGAGAACGTCGGTAAGAATGCTGCCGAGGAAGCCGCACGTACCGTCGGTGGCTCGGTTGCTGTGCCGCCAACTGACCATAAGGCCGACTGGAACGATCATCGCCAACAGAACGGCGTAGAGGAGCTACAGAGGGCTTTTGTGGACAGTACGGTGGTGCTTGAAATACCTGTGGCGGAGGAAGTCGAGCCGATTGAGGAAAATATAGTGTCATCAACAAAATTAACCGTTATTGAAGGTGGGAAAAAAGAGAAAAAAACGACTGACCCGCTGAAGCCCCGGATTGAGAGCCGTGAGGAGGGCGTGTATTGGGTTGAGCCGAAAATGGATAAAGATACCGGTGAAATAGTTAACAAGGAGCAATGGTTATGCTCCGCTATCAACGTTATCGGTAAGGGCGAGGATGAAAAAGAGCGTTACTTGATTTTGGAGTGGAATAAAGGCAAGAAAAAAGCGGTTACACGAAAGGCAATACGGGCCGCCGACATTGGCGAGCGTGAAGGATGGCGCATTCTAAAGGCGGGCGGCGTTGACGTGACGACGAAATCAGGATTGAGGGCAACGCTGGGCGACTGGCTGCAACGTTCAGCAGGAAAAGAGATGTGGAGCATAACACCGCGCTCTGGCTGGCATAAGGGAGCCTACATCATGCCCGATGGTTCGATTATTGGAGAGCCAGAACAGCCGATTCTGTTTAACGGAGGAACCGCCGCTGCAGAAGCTTATAGCGTCGAGGGGAGGGCGGAAAGCTGACGTGAGAATGTGGCGCGTCTGGCAGAGGGAAATCCGTTCCAGATGCTAACCGTCGGTGTTGCCCTTGCCGCCCCCATGCTGCCACTCGTGGGCGCTGATGGATTCGGCGTTCATCTGTATGCACAGTCTACCGCCGGTAAGACGACCGCTGAGGATCTGGCCGCGAGCCTGTACGGGGGGAGCCAGAGCGCCAGCGGCTAACGTGGTACGGCACAGCGCTTGGGGTGGCGAACGAGGCGGAAGCGCATAACCACGGCTTGCTATCGCTCGATGAGGTAGACCAGGGTGCTGCGCCTAAGCATGTGTACACGGCAGCCTATACGCTGTTCAACGGTAAGGGAAAATTGCAAGGTTCCCCGGAAGGCGGCAACCGTGTACAAAAATACTGGAAAACCGCCGTGATAAGTACCGGAGAGCGTGATCTGAAAACCTACCTGAAAAGTGCAGGTATCAAGGTCAATGCTGGGCAACTGGTGCGTTTGCTCAATATCCCGGCCAAACGTCCGACAAAGTTACACGGATACGAAAGTGGTAAGGCGCATGCGGATGCGTTGAAAGAAGCGTGGAAACAGAATCATGGGGCGGCGGGTCGTGAGTGGATCCAATACCTCTCAACTCGTAAGCAAGAGGCTATCGAGGAGTACCAAGAAGCTAAACGCCGCTGGTTATCACTTATCCAGGAAAGCTATGGTGAACAGGTGCATCGCGTAACCGACCGTTTCGCCGTCATTGAAGCAGCATTGATCATGGGGAAAATCATAACAGGGTGGGAAGCTCAAGGTTGCCACGATGCATTACAGCATATTTTTAATATTTGGGTAGCCACCTTTGGTACGGGCAATAAAGAGATTGAGCAAATAAAGCAGCAGGTAGAGGCATTTCTAAATAATTACGGATTTAGTCGTTACCTGCCTTACCTCAATCCAGACCCTAGAGATCTTCCTGTACATAAGTTAGCTGGCTACCGTACTGGAAAAGCGTTTGAAGAGGGAGCGTCTTTTCGGTTCTACACATTCCCCAATGTTTTTGAGGAAGAGATTGCCAATGGATTCGAGTACAAAGAATTTGCACGGGTACTTGCAGAACTTGGCATGTTGGAAACGGGAGGGGATCGCTACAAAAAGAAAGCACTAAATAAGATTGGTGGTAAGCAACATGTTTTCTATGTGCTGATGTTTGGACCAGAAGAAGCAGACCAGCTAAAAGAATAATTCAAACGCGTGTGAAAATGTGGAGATATTAACGGGTTATGAGGGCGAATATTACATTAATCCATTGATATATAATAAATAACATAACCCGTAAAATACTATATATAACCCGTAAATATTAATTTGTAACCCGTAGATTGGGTATTGTAACCCGTGAAACGCTGTTTTTAACCCGTGAGTAACTTCATGTAATTGTATTAAGGCGAAATTGTTGTACGGTTTATTAAAGCGGATTTTACGGGTTACGATTGGGGTTATGCGGGTTACAATTTTCTGGTTAAAAAACAGCAT
>NZ_JBLKSS010000335.1:0-4032 GCF_047607725.1 Sodalis sp. (in: enterobacteria)
TTTGGCTAGGAAGCTACGATTACGCCTTATGTTTCAGTCACCAACGGAGAAATTTCTCAGCCCTGGACGTGAGGATTGAATGATGCAACTTACCAAATCTTATATAGAATTCAAAAATAATATAGTCACCGCCATCAATATTGACGGCTCGCAATATTCATTAAGCATGGAGCCTCATAATTGCGATGACAACGACACGATAGTATGCAGAAAAATAATTAGCAAGTTGCTGGAGGAAAATGAGCACCTCCGGCAAGAGGTGCGTAGGCTAGAGAGGATTTGCTGCTGAAGCTATTTCAGCACTTTCAAAATAGCGGTCATGAGGCCGACGGCAGCAATCAGCATCCCACCCATCCGAACCGTCATCTGTAGTCCCAATTTATCAAACCTGTTAGCAATATCCTTACGGACATCGGCTATCTGCGCGTCGGTCTTCTCGAAGCGGGCTTGCATCTGAGCTTCGTGCTTCTCGAAGCGAGCGTCAACCTTATCGAATCTGGCGTCAATCTCCTTACGAACGTCGTCAAGGTCTCGCTTGGTAGCCACATCCGCCACCTCATGAGACTTGCGTACGACGAGCGAAATAGCCTTGGCTTGCTGACTAGTAAGCCCGGCTGTCTGGAGCTCTTCTGACGCCTGCAATGAATCAAATGCGACTTGGCCCATGGGGAATCCTCCTGTTTAGGCCAAGTGTAGCGTATCCACCACATCAACGAAAGGAGTAACACCAATGGCTCCGGCATTTCCGAGCATTTATGGTGCTAACTATTCGACACAAAACGGAAGGTTCTTTCAACGACGAGGCGATATCTGGATACAGATTGAACGATATCTGCCATGTGCCACTGGAACCCTAAATGAACCGCTTGAGGCTACGGCCCTGCATTGGCTAAACGGACTGGAGAACGGAACGCTAAAACCCAAACGCGCAACCGGAAGTACGGGAGCTGCCAAGACCACTGTATACAAATTAACCGAAGGCGGCCTCAAAAGTCGTTCGCCTCGAGGTTTGTAAAGTAATTAACCACATCAACGAAAAGGAGTACAGCATGAGCAACGTAAAATCACCTCAAATCCCCCTGAGCGAAAACGCGGAAGCTAAGGCTATTGCCGCTTTGAAATTCCTTCGTGATACTGGCTTTTCATTAGAGCAGATTTTGGAAGCATATGAGGAATTTCAGCGACAGGAATTACTTGAGGAGCAATCAAAAGTAACGATTGAATTCATTAATCCTTTGGGTGCGTATGGAGATACCGACAAGCAGGAGCTTCGTAATGCATTAGCTGAATTATTGGCTGAAATTCGGCAACACCAGAAAAACGGGGGTGCAGCATGAACTATAACCAAACGCTTATCGTGCCTAATGGTATTGAACATTGGGAGCCCCGAATCACCGGCCTTGATGTCTACTCTGGCGAGAGAGGCGGAATCATCCTGAAACCTACGGAAATGGGCGTTGCCACTGCCCGTTGGTCGCTCACAGCAAAAATGCGGGAGGCATTCATAAAGATTCTGATGCAGGCGTAATCCCACCCACCACCCTATCGAGGCTCAACCATGCAATTGCAAAATCGGGAGTTAGCGCTCCCTGCCTCTGCTGCGCCTGAAATCCGACCAGCAGAGTGCGATATAGCCACTCTACGCCGCCACGTCATCTCAGGGGACTGGACGCCCATCAACAACGGCACATGCACACTGACCGATCTTGGCTTGCGGCATAACGGTAACGGCCTTGTCTGGCTGCATTCCGGAGTCTCTGTGCATGAGACCGATAGCGATACCGGGCTGACGGGCAACGATAAAGTATCGCATGAGTACCATGAGGGGGTATGCCCAAACAATATATTGAAGAATAAGGATTATTTTGGTTTTGTGCATCTACATAAAATCGATGATTATTGCCTGAATATCCTAACCAATAGCTCCGCACGTGCCATCTTTGAGCAACGAAAGGATGGTAAGGCACTATCAACTTTTGCCTTGCAGTTCTCCATCAGCGAGCGTAAGAAAGCGGCTGATGGTTAGGCGCTTTACCGTAATCCTATCCAGCCGGACAAGTACACGGTATTCGACACAAAGCGTTATCCGGGGCTGGCTTCAGTCTATGAGCGTCAGGGCTGGGATCGTGAATCAATCGACTACGTGGCCTCAATCATCATCAATGATGCAGAGTTTGGGCCGCCTTGGCTACGTTAAGATTCGTACCAGAAAAATTACGGGGAAGAAGGAAACATTTTGGCTTTATCGTTCACACGCTCGCTAGTTTGATGACCGTAGCAAGAAGCAGCGTGATAAGGGGTATGCCCAGAAGTAACCGCGCCACGCAAGGCTTTCAAGCCATTTGTTCAGGCATCAGAACGGGAGAGATTCGGCTTCAAACGTATCCCCGTCGATGGTCAATGGCTGCATGTCTATGCCGACCATATCCGCTTTCTGACGAAAAAGCGCATCCGCATCGATGGACGACAATTAACCGGCTATACGGCCAAAGGCATTCCCGTTCAAATGTTGGGCTGAAGGGGGGTGTGCCCAGAAGAAGCCGCATTCCACAAGGGCTACCGCGATTTTGTGCAGCAGAATCCATCACCTTTCATCTCCATAGGAGCACCCCATGATTGAAGTTGAAAACGTCAAAGTCCTTCTTCTTGAAGCAACAGACCTTGTGTTTAGGCTTAACAAAGATGGAAGCGATACTATCATTTTAAAACCAGAGGCGGATAAGAAAGCGACTCTCGCAGAAATCGTGATTTTCGGTGACCGGCTGATAAAGAACCGCCACGCGCTGTAAGTCCACCCCCCATTGACGCAAGGATAACCCATGCGCTATAGTCACTCTGCAAATTCAGGTGCCGGGATTGACCTCCTGCCGAAGTAACCGCGACATAATGACACGCCGCGAGCGTGTTTTTTTATGTCGCAATCTGGCTACACCTCTATGGTGGGCTGGATGGGGGAGCCGAAAGGCTCGCCGGTGGTTACTCCGGTAAGGTCAACCTCGTTCAGTCCACCACCCAAGATTGACCTCGAAGGTGGTGGTATACACTCAAGTAACCATCGGAGGTCGTTATGACTCATCCAATATCAGCTATTACTCCTTTCTCTTTTGAAGAACATGAAGTACGCGCAGTAATTATTAATGGTGAACCGTGGTTTGTTGCTGTTGATGTTTGCAACGCACTGAAACTCACCAATCCAACCGAAGCAATTCGTCGCTTAGATGACGATGAAAAGGATACCCTAAGTTTAACTAAGAGTATTCAAGATGGGGCTGGAAATCCGAATGTTAACATCATCTCCGAATCCGGCATGTTCACCCTGGTACTACGCTGCCGCGATGCAGTAAAGCAAGGCACACTCCCCCATCGTTTCCGCAAGTGGGTAACGAGTGAATTTCTTCCCTCAATTCGCAAGACCGGCAAGTACGAGCATCCACAGTACAAACCCCAAGCAGCCGAATTATTCAGCAATGATGATGTTGATTGCCTTACCCGCCTCGTCTGGAGCATGAGCAACGGCTTTCACTTCGACCGGGCATAGATTAACGTCATCTGGCACGCTCTGCGCCGCGTAACAGGCGTACCCTCCCCTCAGCACTTTGAAATCCGGCAGCTCCCCCTGCTGGCCGAGAAGTGCCGCCGTATCTACAGCATTACCAACCAGCTTAAAGGTGCCATCTTCGACGCCGAAAAGCAGACAATTCGCCGCATCCTGCGTCATCGTGAGGATGAATCTATCGTGCTTGCTGAAATGCAGCGGATGCTTGAAGAGAGCACGCAGCAGTATTACGGCGTCATGACCCAAGCACTCGAAAAATGGCAACAGGTGAACGTTAACCAGCTTCTGCAACGCCACTAATCACTAATCCCGCCCCGGTATCCTGACGGGGTTCCATTATCGTTTTAACCAACGAGGTATATCTGTATGAAAAATTTAACTATTGCATAAACATTAACCATGTCCAGCCGCGAGATTGCGAAGCTAACTGGAAAAGATCACGGAAGTGTAGTTATCCGTGACATTTGGAATATGAT
>NZ_JBLKSS010000336.1:0-3953 GCF_047607725.1 Sodalis sp. (in: enterobacteria)
TATAAGATGATGATGCTTATTTCAATGGTTTTGTCGTCCATCATAATGGTGGGTGGGTGTCGTTTTATTCCTGGACATTACCGACAGGCGCGAGACGCCGTGATTAAGGAGGGAAAAACCTTTTCGCAGGAGCGCATCACGCTCAGGAAATATCCGTTACTTGCCGTGGTATTATTTTATTCTGTTCCTGTTTTTTATTTTTTTCACCAGGGGCAGCCGTGGCTTTCGTTTTTTCTGCTGCTTTTTGCCACAGCCGCCTATATTGATGCGGTCACGCATTGGGTACCGGATGTGCTGATTTATGCCTGTAGCTGTTTCAGTGTTTTTGCCGTCACACGCCATATGAGCGATGTTGCACTGTTGCTCAGTGGGGTGAGTTCGGCGCTACTGGTGCTGTTTATGCTGGTCTGTAATCGGTGGGTGAAGGGCGACAGGCAGGCTGCCATGTTTGGTGAAGGCGATATCTATCTGATTACCGCGATAGGCTTATGGTTATCGCCGATATTTTCCTTTGCCTATATCGCGATTGCTTATGTGATGGCGATGGCCTGGTCATGGAGAAAAAAGCATGTGGCGTTTGTGCCCTTCCTGTATCTGACGTTTTATCTCTATGTGGTTATTGAACCGTCGATTAATCCTCTATGAAAATGTTATTTTACGGCCTGATCTGGCTCGTCGCTCAGACGCTTTTTTCGCTGGCCTTTGGCGCGGTGGCGCATTCCCTGCCTCCAAAAGCCGCCATAGCGGCATGTTTTGAGTCAGCGGCGCGTACCTACCGTATTGATCCGCTGTTGTTGATCGCGATAGCGGAGGTTGAAAGCGGTATGAATCCCCTCGCTGTTGGCCTTAACCGGCGTCAGGGTAAGGTCGTCAGTGAAGATGTGGGGCTGATGCAAATCAATTCGTCGTGGTTTCCGTTTCTTAAGAAAAAATGGGGGATAACACGAGAAAATCTGTTAAATGACCCCTGCCAAAACATTTATTCTGTCTTTTTTGGATAAAGAACGCGGAGATGTTTTTTCTCGACTGTCTATGTCGAAGTAGAGAATAGTGCTTTTTGATAATGTGTTATGCTGAAAAAAAAAGGGGGAACCCTGCCGATGGTTTATTTATTATCGTGGCTATCGCAATCGTCGGTCAGTTTAACAATGGAGGCGTCATAAACCGACTCATCATTTGAGGCAAACACAGTGGTGCCTTTAAGTGTTTTTTTAGGTGCCAGTTTCCCGGTTGTTAACGTTTCATCGATGGTGTCGAGTTTGAAGGGTTTTCCGTGTGCATTATAGGCTTTAAGGCACAACTTGCTTAAATCAGCGTCTTTTTCGCCAATATTGGCTAATGTAACATAGAAGCTTTTGGTATGAAAAGCCTACTTGCCGAGAGAGGTTGCACTTTTATCCTGTTGTGTTGAATACACTGCCAGGTTGTCGGTTTCTGCGGCATGGGCTATCAGGCTGATTGATGAAAACGCCAGTACGGACAGTAATGATTTTACTTTCATGGTGATTCTCCGTTTTTTGATTTATTCGCATTAACTCTATTTCATTAAACGGAATAAATCTATTTTTATTCACTGTTTATGATTTTAAGGTGATTTATGAAACTCTTTATTGCAGAGAAGCCTCAACTTGCTCAGGTCATTGGGGAGGCGTTGGGCCAGCCTCGCCGCAGAAGTGGCTATATTGAATGCGGTCAGGATAGTGTGACCTGGTGTGTGGGGCATTTGCTGGAGCTTGCCCCGCCGGAGATGCATAACCCCCGTTATGCAAAATGGACGCGCAGCGATTTACCCCTCCAGCTACGGCCACCAAAGTATGTGGCAAAGCCAGATACTCAGGCGCAGCTTGATACAGTGGGCGAACTGCTTAAATGTGCGGCGTTGGTGGTTCATGCGGGCGACCCGGACGAAGAAGGGCAATTATTGGTTGATGAAGTGTTGAGTTTCTTTAATTATGACGGCCCGGTGAAGCGGGTGCTGATTAATGACCTTAACGTTAATGCGGCGCGTAAGGCGCTGGCGAGTTTGCGTGATAATCAGGAATTCTACGGGCTGTCGCAAAAAGCGCTGGCGCGGAGTATCGGTGACCAGCTTTACGGCTTCAATATGACCCGTGCCTATACGCTGGCCGGTCAGGAGAAAGGGTTGAAAGGCGTGTTGTCGGTTGGGCGTGTGCAAACGCCTATCCTGGGGCTGATTGTTAACCGCTACCTGGTTTTTAAAAATCATGCGGCGGCGAGCTATTTCACTGTCAGCGCAACGATGGCGATGGCAGCGGGCGCGGAATGTGGCGGCCCTGTGTCAGGGCAAATGCGCGACGGTGACCGAGGCCCGCGTGGAAGAGAAACAGACACCGGCCCCCTGCCCTTTTCCTTGCTGGATTTGCAGGCGCAAATGAGCCGCCAACAGGGTATCGATGCTGAAAAAACATTGGCACTGACGCAAGCCTTGCGCGAAAAGCACAAAGCTATTACCTATAATCGTTCAGATTGTAATTATCTGTCTAGTGAGCAGTATGCGGAAGCGCCGGATACGCTGGCGGCGCAGCGCCATGCCTTGCCCGAGTTGGCAGAGTCGTTCAGGCAGTCCGATACCCGGCGTAAAGGGCGAGCGTTTGACGACAGCAAGGTATCCGCACACACGGCTATTATTCCTACGGCAACGCAGGTCGATATCAACGTGTTAACGCCAGATGAGCGCGTGGTGTATCTGGCGATAGTCAGGCAATACCTCGCGCAATTCCTGCCTGAAAAACGCTATCAGGCGGCGCAGGTGACGTTTGGCGTCGAAGACAAGGCGTTTATCGCCCGCGCGAATCACACCACGCTGGCGGGCTGGACAGCGTTGCTATCAGGTGGTGTGGACGAGGATGACGATAACCCCTACGATGCGGACAGTTCGTTTTCTATCCTAGCGGCGTTGGCGGTCGGTGATGTTGGACGCTGCGACACGGTGAGCGTCAGCAAGGAGAAAACCCGGCCCCAGCCGCTTTATACTGAAGCGTCGTTGCTGATGGCGCGGGATGAAGGCAAGGCCGGGGAGAATGGCGGCATCGGAACACCGGCTACGCGGGCGGCGATGCTGGCAACGTTGCAAAAACGCGGTTTTTACACGGTAGAGAAGAAAAAACTCATCCTTACCCGCTGGGCCTTGAGTTTATCGCGGCCTTGCCGCCGATAGCCTCGACGCCGGATATGACGGCGCTGTGGCATGAACAGCAACAGATGATCCAGGCGGGAGAGTTAACGGTGCATGCCTTTCTGGATGAACTGGAACGGTTTATTGGCGAACAGGTAAAACAGGTTGATTTAGGTGCTGTTCAGTCTGTCTCCGTTGATACACAGGCCATTAATGCGCGTTGTCCGATGTGTGGTGAGACGTTGTTTGCTTCCGCCAAGGTTGTCAGGTGCAAAGCTTGTACTTTCCGGTTATGACCGCAGATTGCCGGTAAGACGCTGACCACGGCCCAGATTGAAGCGTTGTTGACCAAGGGAAAAACGGGTGTGATTAAAGGATTCAAGAGCAAAGCGGGCAAGGCATTTGATGCGCCACTGCAATTAAATGTCGAAGGTAAGGTTGAATTTGCTTTCAACCGCCGTTAATTAAATGGATGTGAGTATTATTGTGGCAAAGCAATTCTCGCGGGATTGAGATAAACTCTACTGAGAAAAGTGATATTGAGGTTAATATGTTGGTGTTTAATGTTACAGAAATGGCTGCGAAGCACCTGTGTCGTCGATATAAAAAAGGTGTAGATGACGCTTTTTTCAATGTTCCGACGTCATCTATCGAAGAGGATGTTCAATCACAAAGGGAACATTCTCGTGAGCAAATTCATTTTATGGTTGATGTGATAAAATAGAGGGCGATTACAACTTTATTGTCATGGAGTATGAAATACACTGGTGCCATATCATCCATCAGGTCAAAGAAAATGATGTGGGTGATTTTGTTA
>NZ_JBLKSS010000337.1:0-1765 GCF_047607725.1 Sodalis sp. (in: enterobacteria)
GCCGCTGGCGCAGCAGGCGTGGCTGCGGGCCGGTAGCCCCTCTCTTGACGAATGGCAGCAGCACCTGCTGGCGTCCAACGCGGTGAGCGACGGTTCGCGTCCAACCCCGCTGGTGCTGGACAGCCAGCGCCTGTATTTACAGCGTATGTGGCGGCATGAATGCGTGGTGGCACAGTTCTTTAACCGGCCGCGGCCGCCGGTGGCCGGCGACGAAACCAACATCGCCGCGGTGCTGGCGCGCTACTTTCCCGGCGACGGCGCGGTAATCGACTGGCAAAAAATCGCCGCGGCGGTCGCGATAACGCACCCGGTGGCGCTGATATCGGGCGGGCCGGGCACCGGCAAGACCTTCACGGTGGCGAAGCTCCTGGCGGCCTTGCTGCAGTTGAGCGACGGCGGCCATGCGCGCATGTTGATGGCGGCCCCCACCGGTAAAGCGGCGGCGCGCCTGAGCGAATCCCTTGGCCTGGCCTTACAGCGTCTGGGGCTGGATGAAGAGCAGAAACAGCGGCTGCCGCGCGAGGCGATAACGCTGCACCGCTTGCTCGGGGCGCAGCCCAATAGCCAGCAGATGCGCTATCACCGTGGAAACCCGCTGCATGTGGATATTCTCATCATTGATGAAGCGTCAATGGTTGATTTGCCGATGATGGCCTATGTGATTGCGGCGTTGCCGCCGCAAGCGCGGGTGATCTTCCTGGGTGATCGTTGCCAGCTATCCTCGGTGGCGGCGGGAGCGGTGCTGGGCGATATCTGCCAGTTCGCCGAGGCCGGCTACAGCCCCGCGCGCCGTGCGGAGCTGGCGCGGCTGACGGGCTTTACGCTGCCGGCGGGTGCGGGCGGCGGCGGTTATGGTGTCGCCGATAGTTTATGTCTGCTGCGTAAAAGCTACCGCTTCGATGAAGGATCCGGCATTGGCCGGCTGGCAAATGCTATTAACGCAGGCGACGTCAAGGACGCGCTGGCGCTGCTTAACGCCGGCACGACGGTGGATGTCGTCTACACGCCGCTGCGTGAGGCGGCAGACTATCAGCGTATGCTGGACGACTGCGTTGACGGCTATCGGGACTATTTAGAGCGGGTGCGCAACCATGATGCGCCGGCGGCAATTTTAGACGCCTTCAACCGCTTCCGCCTGCTGTGTGTGCTGCGGGAAGGGCCTTTTGGGGTTGCCGGTCTGAACGACCGTATTGAGCTGGCCTTGAGCCGGGCGGGGCTGCTGGCCCTCGGCAATGCAGGGTGCGGCTACGCGGGGCGGCCGGTGATGATCGTACGCAATGCGCCGTCGCTGGGGCTGTATAACGGCGATATCGGGATCTTGCTCTGGGATGGCGAACAGACGCTGCGCGTGCATTTCTCCCTGCCGGACGGCGGTGTCAAAGCGGTGCCGCTAAGCCGGTTGCCGGAGCATGAGACGGCATTCGCGATGACGGTGCATAAATCCCAGGGGTCGGAATTCCACCATACCGCGCTGGCGTTACCCAATCAGATCTTGCCGGTATTAACGCGGGAATTGCTGTATACCGCGGTCACGCGCGCGCGGTTATCCCTGTACGCTGTACGCGACCGACGAGGTATTGCAACACGCCATTGCAACCAAAACCCAGCGGCGCAGCGGCCTTATCGAGCGGCTGGCCGGCGGCCAGGCCGCACCGCCGCAGCCATCCGCGGATCGCTGACGCGTGCGGCCATGATTCCCGCTTGGCCCGCGACCTTTCCAGCCGGTCCCACTGTATTAGGCTCAATGGCCGTCCCGCGTGCTGGC
>NZ_JBLKSS010000337.1:1865-3526 GCF_047607725.1 Sodalis sp. (in: enterobacteria)
GGCCGTCCTGCGTCTCAAGTTCGGCCACCAGAATTTTAGATCGGCGCTGGTAGTTATACAGCGCCTTTTTCTGGTTCGGCAGTATATCCACTTCCGCAGGGGTGAAGCAGCGTTCTTGAAACCAGTGAATACTGCGGGTAGTGAGCACAAACAGTTTCTTCAGCCCCATTCGACGCGCCTGCTGCGCGATGCGCGTCAACAGCATCTCGCCGCGTGACGAACTGCGATAATCGGGATGCACCGCCACGCAGGCCATTTCGCCTATCTGCTCATCGGGAAAGGGATAAAGCGCCGCGCAGGCAATGGTCATATTGTCCCGTTCGATAATGGTAAATTTGTCGATTTCCATCTCCAACTGCTCGCGGGAGCGGCGCACCAGGATCCCCTGCTGCTCCAGCGGGCGAATGAGCGCCAGAATGCCGCCGATATCGTTGATGGTGGCCCGCCGCACCTGCGCGGCGCTTTCCATCACAATTTGCGTGCCGATACCGTCGCGGGAAAAGAGCTCTTGCACCAGGGCGCCATCTTCTTGATAGCTGATAAGATGGCAGCGCCGCACGCCGCTGCGGCAGGCTTTTACCGCCCCGCGCAGAAAGCGCACGGTGCCGGAATGGTAATCACCGCGCGCCTCCAACTGCTCGATGCGCCGCTGGGCGTCGTTGGGGTACAGTTCGGAAATGATATCGTCGTCTTCGCCAATTACACCTTGCGACGAGCAAAAGCCGATAATCTTCTCCGCTTTCAGCTTGATAGCCAGCTGCGTCGCCACCTCTTCGGAGGTGAGATTAAAACTTTCGCCGGTGACCGAGACCGCCACCGGGCCGAGGAGGACGATGGCGCCGCCATCCAACTGGCGGTGAATCGCCTCATCATCGATACGGCGGATGCGCCCGCTGTGGCAATAGTCCACGCCATCATCCACGCCCAAGGGCTGGGCAATGATAAAATTGCCGCTTACCACATTGATGTGCGCGCCCTGCAGCGGCGTATTATTCAAACTCATCGACAGCCGGGCGGTGATATCCAGCTGTAGCTGGCCGGCGGCCTGCTTCACCCGTTCGAGGGTGGGCGCGTCGGTGACGCGGGTATGTTTGTGGTAAATCGGCTCAAGATGATGTACCGCCAGATTGGCGTCGATTTGCGGCCGGGCGCCGTACACCAGCACCAGGCGGATACCCAGGCTGTGCAACAGGCCGATGTCATTAACAATACTGGCGAAATTTTCATGCTCGATGGCTTCGCCGCCCAGCATAACGACAAAGGTTTTGCCACGGTGTGCATTGATATAAGGAACCGTATGGCGAAAACCCTGAACCAATTCTGTACTGCGTTCCTTCACGGCCTACCCTCTGTGAATGATTATTCTGATTTTGTGTATTTTTAGTCTTTTAATCCCCGCTTGGCAAGTCCCAATTTAAAGTAGGCCACTTTGTAAAGATGCGCAAAGTCCGCTCTGCACCGCCCATGTACGGCCTTTTCGGGATGACAGCGGCCGGCGGTTTGGTTAAAGTTTTCGCCGTTAACGATAAACGATTGGTTTTTCAGATAATGCACATTTTATTACCGGGGCGTTATGCCTGATTCAGAACATAACAACGCGCGCCGACGATTGTTGCAGGGCGTGGCTTGCTGGTTCCGGTCACGTCCGATCACTGATTCCG
>NZ_JBLKSS010000338.1:0-3249 GCF_047607725.1 Sodalis sp. (in: enterobacteria)
CCCATCACGCAGCAGGCGTACAGGGCGCGATAATATATTCATCATCCCGCGGGCGGGCGCGGTACGATAATATCTCCATTATGTCGCGGGCGTGGACGACACGATATTCTTAGGAATGGCGTGTTTCGCAGAGGGCAATAATAAGCTTAACCGGCGTTGCAGTAAGATAAGAAAAGATCTCATCAATAGGGAATGCCATCTAGGGAAACCGCACCGACAAGGCGCGACATCGAAAAGGAATTTCACCATGGAAACGGCCCGCTGTACAGCTAATAGAGAGAGTCACGGGCACGCCGCGCTGGCGGCGGCGACCGCCATGAGCCCCTCAACCCCGTCGCTTGTCGCGCAGCTTTCCAGCGTTAACCCCTCGGTCTTAGTGATGACGCGGCGGCAGGTCGATAGCGCGCCGAACCCGTTGGCGGTGGGCACAAGCAATGAGAAAACGGCGCAGCGCGGCGACGTCGCCGTCTTCGCGGGCGGTGTCGAACCGCTAGAGCGGGGAGAAGGGACGACACCACATAACCGGATCTTGGCGCTTTTCACCATGAAGGGCGGCGCGCGGCCTTCGCGCGATCCTGAAATTAACTCGGGTGGCCAACCAGTTCGGGATAAGGAGGCATTCGCGCCAAGAGCGCGGGTCACCGACCTGCTTCAGTACTACGCCGACCCGATCCATAGACAGCGCGTTTTTACCACCTTGCTGGGGGTCGCGCTTGATATCTATTTGCTCGATGCGTTTCTGACCGCGATGAATCATGAGACTTTCACGGTAAACAGCCTGAATTCTCTGTTATCTCTCGATGCGGTGGCGAAAATCGACGGTGGCGCATGGCATCGTTTACCGGCGGCGGAGAAAAGCGCGGTTGATATGCTGTGGCGGCAATGTATCAAAGATGAGCTGCCGATCGTCTATTATGCCGCCCTGCTGGGGTTTGGCGATGTGCCCGTGGGCTATGAAGATTTCGCTAAGCTGTTTGCGGGCTCGCTGTACGTTTATCAGCAAAAAAACGCGGCCCTGCCGCCGACGCGCCAGGCGCTTCAACAGACCGGCGAAGCGTTATTAAATGTCTTGGTCAATGAAACCCTTGAGCTGCAATTGCTGGGTTATCTCAGCCTGCCGGCGCTGTTTTTTGCCGCTCAGCATACCAAACCGGCGCCGTTAAACGCGCAGCAAGCCGCGAATATCGACTATAAACTTGAGGCTGTCGTCCAGTTCAAGGCATTCTGGCGAACGCGCGCGGCAGGGTTGTGCAGCGCCAGCGCGCTGTTGAGCCGCTATGCACAATCGGTGGTCAACTGTCTGCCGCGCACGGCGCCTATACAGGCGAGGGTGCCCCGGCAGGCGCTGCGGGACACGCGCGCTACGCAGCCGTGGGAACAAGAGGGCAACGTTGTGGCACAGCCGGGGTGGCCATGGGCCGCCTCATTCGCTGACGCTACGCCGCGCATCGGCAGACAAAACCAGCTTTCCCTCGCTCATGAGAGCGTTAACGCTGATAAAAGAGAACGCGCCGAGGCGGTGGCTGAACATTTTTACGCTATCGACAGACTCTTACTCCTCGATACTCTTTCACGCCTAGACGATTATGACGCCCAGCAGCTTTGTTCTGACCAGGCGGAAATTCATGAATTGGAACCCTTTGTCAGTGAATTAGGCGAATATCAAAGCCGCAACGCCTATCCCCCTATCATTTTACCCTCCGCCGCCGTTAGCTGGGGGCCTCATTTTGCCACGTTGAAAAAATCCGTTGACCTATTAGCGGTCTGTGACATCGCCTGGGCGCAGAAAACCAATCAATACAAGCATATCTATGCGCTTAAATTTTAACATGACCACTATGACATCATTCGTCTCGATTACGATATCGCGGCCTACATGGATTACGATCTTTTTGATCTTCACACGGATAACACATTATTTGACGAGATGCGCCGCCGAGATCAATTAGTGCTAAATATCAGCCCCCCCGGCGATCATAATAAAGTCATCAAACCGGCCGGTCACCAAACGGCGCAGCAGTTGATAGATTATTTACTGCGAAAACACCGAGGTGAAATTTTTGCTTCTCTGTATGCCGCCGATACCGCCCCCGCGGCGTTGGACCGTGAGACGCTCAAGCAGATTTTGCCGTTGTATGCGAACGCCATCGCGATGATGGCAGAACAAAGTGAGGCCAATACCGGTGCTATGCTGGCGTGTGCGTCGGCGCTGCCGGGCAAGGGATTGCTCCCCCCGTCATCTCACCATCAGGTTGGGTAATAACCTGTTGCGGCTGCGCGATCCTGTGTTGAATGTGTTGACTTCAGCAGGATGCGCGAATTTCGCCAAAGCCAGCGCGCTGCTCAATACGTGCGCTCGACCCGCCTTTGGCGATCAAAACCCGCCGGCCGTCCACGTCGGCGAGGCGCTTACCGCGACCGGCGCGGACCATTATGATTTTAAAGGGGAAGTGCCGAGTTTCGAGGTGACCTTACCGCTGAAGGTCATCGACAGACAGCCTCATCATCTGCTGGTAACGCTGGTGGATGTCGTCAGCGGCAAGGGGGTAGGCCGTCAATACGCGATTGTGGCCCATCATCCGGTTCCCATGACGGCAGCAAGCAGGCAGGCGGTGGCCACCCCGGCAGAAGGAGACGCCTTGGCACCGGCGGCGCCCGCCACGCACCAACAGCCAGTGCCGGACCGGTTCACCGCCTCGCGAACCCTTTATGAAGGTCTACATCCGTCTGTCCCGTTGCTCATACTGCAGCTCGAAAGGGCCGTCTTACGGGCGGGTGGCTTCACCCTGTCACCCCTTGCGCGTCCGCTTAAGTCCTTCATGCCGCCCACGGTATTCATCGACCTGCGTTATGACACCAGTTACCTCAATTACTGCAATATGGTGGCTAACTATCCCGGCGCACGGCAGTTTCATCTGCACGGTTTGACGCAATAGAGGGAATCGGTGCCGCCAGGCTATGACCAACTTAAGGCAACGTTGCCCTATTTTACCCATGAGGTGCAACTGGCCCGGCGTTATGTCCATGATCTGCTTGAGCAGTTTTCGCACGGCATGGCGCTTTGCCTTGGCGACGACGCGACGTCGTGTCAACCCATACAACGCTATCTGGCGCAAGCGCTCCGAACGGGCGATCGGGGCATCTTACAACCGGCGGGCAACCGCCTACGCTGGCATCTGGCCAAAATTGATCATTATTTGTAAGCGTACGCCCAGCGCCGTATTGACAGTTATTCAGCAGGGATGGTGA
>NZ_JBLKSS010000339.1:0-2758 GCF_047607725.1 Sodalis sp. (in: enterobacteria)
ATGCCGGAACGGGTCAAAACCAATTACGACCACCCGAGCGCTATGGATCATAGCCTGCTGTTTCAACATATCCAGATGCTGAAGGCGGGCTTGGCTATCGAGATGCCGGTCTACAGTTATGTAGAACATACCCGCCGTCCTGAAACCCTTCACCTGCGGCCCAAAAAAGTCATTATCTTGGAAGGGATATTGTTGTTGACCGATTTACGCCTGCGCCAGGAGATGAATTTTTCTATTTTTGTGGATACGCCGCTGGATATTTGCCTCATGCGCCGTATGAAACGCGACGTCAATGAACGCGGACGTTTGATGGACTCCGTTATAGAGCAATATCAGCGTACCGTCCGTCCGATGTTTCTGCAGTTTATTGAACCGTCGAAACAATACGCTGACATCATTGTCCCGCGCGGTGGTAAGAACCGGATTGCCATCGATATTTTAAAAGCGAAGATCAGTCAGTTTTTCGAATAATTCCCGTGTAGTATTTGAAACCTGACCGGCCGCCGCCGCCGTAGCGGCAACCCCACATTCACGCCCTTATGGAGAGACAAGCGATGAGACTGTGCGACCGTGATATTGAGATCTGGCTGGATGAAGGCCGACTGGCCATCTCGCCGCGCCCGCCGCAAGAAAGGATTAACGGGGCCACGGTGGATGTACGGCTGGGTAACCAGTTCCGGGTCTTTCGGGGCCATACCGCGGCCTATATCGATCTCAGCGGGCCAAAAGATAAAGTGGCCGCGGCGCTGGATCGGGTGATGAGCGACGAAATTCAGCTGGCCGAAGGCGAAGCCTTTTTTCTGCATCCGGGCGAGTTGGCGCTGGCGGCTACCCTGGAATCGGTCACATTGCCTGATGATTTGGTTGGCTGGCTGGACGGGCGCTCCTCGCTGGCGCGCCTGGGCCTGATGGTTCACGTGACCGCGCACCGGATCGATCCCGGCTGGCAGGGTAGAATCGTACTGGAGTTCTATAATTCAGGTAAGTTGCCGCTGGCGTTGCGTCCCGGCATGCTGATAGGCGCCTTGAGTTTTGAACCCCTGAGCGGTCCCGCGGCCCGCCCCTATAATAGGCGCGAAGATGCCAAATACCGCAATCAGCAAGGCGCCGTGGCCAGTCGGATCGACAAGGACTGAATCGTCAGAGGCCTGTGGCATCGGGTAATAACGAAAGAGGACCGCATGAGAAGATTACTGACGACGCTGTTCATTTTGCTGGTGGTGGTGGTGGCCGGGCTGACGGCCATGGTGGCGCTAATCAATCCCAATGATTTTCGCAGCTATATGATCACCCAGGTGGAACAGCGCAGCGGCTATCATTTGGCGCTGGGGGGAGATTTGCGCTGGCATGCCTGGCCGCAATTGAGCATTCTCGCGGGACGTATGAAGCTCACCGCCCCCGGCGCGTCGCTTCCGCTGGTCAGCGCGGAGAATATGCGTCTGGACGTGGCGCTGTGGCCGCTGTTGTCCCATCAGTTGTCGGTAAAACAGGTCATGTTGAAAGGGGCGGTCATTACGTTGACACCGGACAGCGCGGCCCGCCGTCCCAAGAATGCCCCCATCGCGCCGGCGGGTACGCCGGAGCCGGAAGAAGGCAGCGGCTGGTCCTGGAATATCGGCAGCCTGCAGGTCGCCGACAGCTTACTTATCTGGCAGCGCGATGCCAATGAACAACTCAATTTGCGCGACCTGAATTTGCAAATGAAACAGGACGACGCACGCAAAGCAAGTATCGAATTTTCCGGTCGTCTCAATCGCGATCAACGTGATCTGACGGTCTCCCTCAACGGTAGCCTGGATCTCAGTCAATACCCGCGCCAGGTCAGCGCCCACATGGACAAATTCAGTTATCGGCTGCGCGCTAATGGCCTGCCGGAGCAGGGCATTGAAGGTGAAGGCGCCTTCAATGCCGATTATTCCTCCGTCAATCAGTCGTTAACGCTCGGTGAATTGACCTTCAGCGCCAACGACAGCGAGTTAAGTGGTCAGATAAGCGCCCGGCTGGGCGATGAGCCGGTGTATCAACTGGATTTGGCGGCGAAGACCCTGAATCTGGATACCTTGCTGGGGCTGCAGCCGCCTGCCGACGGCAACGACGTGCGGGCGCAGAATCAAAGCGCCGCCACGGGTCGACCGGTAATAGCCAACAGCGCCCTGACGAATAACGTGCTGTCCAATCTTAATGATTTTAGCGGTCAGCTTAGCCTGAGCGCCCAAAACGTCATTTATCACGGTCTGACAATGACCGATTTTAACGTGCAGGCGGACAACCGCCGTGGACAGCTGAGCCTGAACACATTTACCGGCAAACTTGGCGAAGGAGAGTTTAATTTGCCCGGCACGCTGGATACCACCGGCAAACAACCTCTGTGCCATCTGCATCCGCAATTTTCCCGTGTCGCGCTCGGCCCGCTGCTGAAAGCGTTTGCATTGCCCCAGACGTTGACCGGCCAACTCTCCCTGCAAGGAGAGGTGTGGGGACATAATTTCACCGCGATGGATTTTGCCCGCGGTTGGCAGGGATCGGCCGCCATGACGTTGGATGACGCCAAATTGGAAGGGCTGAACATTTCGCAGTTGATTCAAAGGGCGGTAACGCGCACCAATGGCAGTGTGGCGGCCGAGGAACGCGACGAGCGTTATTCACAAGTGCGCCAGCTTACCGCTAACGCCACCCTTAACCAGGGCAACCTGCGGCTTGCCGATCTGGCGGGGGATTCCGAACTGCTGGCGCTTACCGGCGATGGCACCCTGAATTT
>NZ_JBLKSS010000340.1:0-2496 GCF_047607725.1 Sodalis sp. (in: enterobacteria)
TTGCTAATCTGCATATTAAGCCAGCTGCTTAACGCACCGCCCCATAATGACCAGTGGATATTGCCATCTTCTTGATAAACCGCGGTTCTTCCGCCCCATGAGACAACCAGGTTGCTATGGGTATTGATAGTGCCATCGATTTCAACACTACTCAACCAATGGAAATTGGCATTACTCCAGTCTCCAACTTTTGCATTATTGGCATAAAATGCCACGTTGCCGTCACCATTGGCTCGTAGCCCTGAGTCGTTATCGCCAATATGCACTGATTGGGTCACATGGAGGTTGCCGTTGACGGTTCCTCCGCTACGTTTATCCAGTGCGTTTTTTGCACAATCTACCGTTTCTGTTAAACCAAGGTTTTATAACATCGAGAATTTAGCTAAAATTTTGACCTAAACCAGCGATTACAAGGCTTACCAAGGTTGAGAAAAGGTTAAAAATGGCAAAAATTGGCTATATGAGGGTGTCAAAAAATGACCAAAACACCGATTTACAGCAAAAATCCTTGATTTGCGCAAATTGTGAACAGATTTTTGAGGATAAAATCAGTGAAAAAACAGACCAGAGACCCGGATTAAAACGCGCGTTAAACTGCCTGAAATCTGGCGATACACTGGTGGTCTGGAAGCTAGATAGGCTGGGTCGAAGCATTAAACATTTGATTACTTTAATATCCAAACTTGAAGATGAAGGCATCCATTTTCATAGCTTGACGGATGCTATTGATACCTCTACGTCCGCGGGCCGTTTTTTCTTCCATGTGATGAGCGCGTTGGCACAAATGGAGCGGGAACTCATTGTTGAGCGTACTAAGGCAGGTTTGGCCGCAGCAAGAAGCAGGGGGCGTATCGGAGGTAGACCTTGCTCATTATCTTCCGCACAGCAAGAGCAGGCTAAAAAATTACTCGAGTCAGGCCATAGTAGAAAGCAGCTTGCATTACTGTATGGCGTCTCATTGGCCAGCATCTACAAATATTGTCCAGTTAATCTAAATTCCCGAACAGGTCAAAGCGGCCCGGTCGAAAAATAAAAGTGTAATTTCGTTGCACTGATGGAAACAAAAGCAACTCACCATTTATCGCACGTTTTGGCTTCAAATATCGCGCGGCGCATCAGCCGACGGCGGGGAGGATTTTCCGGCAATCGTGGGGCAAAGACGCGTGCCGTCTATGCCTGCCTTGGGGCACTACCAGACGCAGACCTCAATCGGCGTCGGGTTATAGCCGTTGCAGGGATTGTTTAACTGCGGGCAATTCGATATCAGCACCAGGACCGCCATCTGCGCCGTTAGCTCGACATATTTACCTGGCGCGGAATGCCGTCGGCGAAGGTCAATCCACCTTGCGCCGTTCCCGGAACATTCATAAAAAAATTGATGTTATGGGTGATGTCGCGCTTGGTCAGGCCGTATTCAGGGTGCTCGGCGATAGCCAACATCCAGCTATCGCGGCAGGCGTGCATATGGCGTTTTTCCAGCGAATAACGCACGGTATTGCTCTCGGTGGCGCCGGCGCCGCCCAAGGTATCGTGGCGGCCGCAGGTGTCGGCGACGATTTCCAGCATCGGATTCCCCTCGCTGGAGCGCAGTAGGCTACCGGTGGTCAAAAGCACATTTTGCTGTGCGCGTACGGTATCCATCATGCTGTAGCGCTCGGCGGTATTCTCGGCGTTGAAAAATAGCGTATCCGCCGCCTGGTTGCCCTCGCAATCGGTAATGCGCAGGTCTTGCCCGCGCGCCAGACGATGCAGCCAATACTCGCGGCTGGAATGCGGCACCGTAGTTGCGCCTCTTCGGGTAAACGTGTGCTGGTGTTAATCATGGTCGGCTCCTTCCAAATAATACAGCGCGTTATTGGCCAGTCCGCGCCGATTTTCCTCGCGTTCCAGGCTGTAGGGCGGCAGCGGCGCGCGGTCCGCGAGCAGCGCAATCTCGACCGCTGAGCGCGGGTAATCGCCGGCGGGAGCCAGCGGATGAGGGCAGGTATGCAGCACGACCAGCGTGTCCATCACGAAACGCAGCGTCACGGCGGCGCCGGGCGGCGGTTGCGGGCAGCGGCGCAGAGCGCCGTCATCATCGACCTCGACACGGGAAAACCAATTGACGCAGGCGGCCGTGCCCCGTTTGCCCAGACCGTATTTGGCAAGCTCCACCAGAAAACTGTCGAAGCCGTTTTGATGACGTTCGTTGCGCGCCTCCTGGTAGCGCGCCGCGCCGAAACGCTGCTCGCAAAGGGCGGCGTTCTGGGTACCGCAAACCGTGTCGTGCCAGCCGAAGCTATCTTGCTCGATACCGCAGAAAATCCGGCCCATATCGGAATACAAACAGTGCCCGGACGTCAGCCGGAAGGTGTGCTGACATTTCAGGGTATCGGGGGCGTTATAGCGCTCCAGCAAGTTTTCCGGGTTGTAGAACAGCATGCCGACGTTGGCGCCGCCCAGGTGCTGGTTCCGGTCACGTCCGATCACTGATTCCGGTCGCCCGATCAGCGATTC
>NZ_JBLKSS010000341.1:0-2333 GCF_047607725.1 Sodalis sp. (in: enterobacteria)
AATCGAAAGCCGTCTGGCCCAGCTGGGCGGCAGTGGCACGCGTTCACGTTATTCATTGGCGAGGTTTCGATGAGTGTACTGGATAACCTGATAGGCGCGTTATCACCGGGCTGGAAAGCGGCCCGTCTGCGCTCGCGGGCAACGATACAGGCATACGAGGCCGTGATGCCGACCCGGACACATAAAGTGCAACGGGAAACGCGGACGGCGAACCAGCTGAGCCAGTTTGGCGGACGTTCGCTACGTGAACAGGCGTGCTTTCTGGACATGAATCACGATGTGGTGATTGGGACGCTGGACAAGCTGGAAGAGCGCATTATCGGGGCAAAGGGCATTATCGTTGAGCCGCAGCCATTAACCCGTGCCGGTGTGCTGGACAAGGCGCTGGAGCCGGATTTTGTCCCCGATAACCTGTCGGCTCCGGAGCAGGGGGTGGTTCAGGGCATCCGCCTTGATGCGTGGAAGCGTCCCGTGGGCTACACCCTGTACCGCAGTCTGCCGTCTGAAGGTCTCGTCGCCGGATTGTACGATGATGTGGACGCTGCGCAGATGTTACACCTGAAATTTACCCGCCGTCTGCATTAGGTGCGCGGGGTGTCGTTGCTCGCAGGCGTCATCATTCGGCTGGCCGATCTGAAAGATTATGAAGCGTCAGAGCGGATAGCGGCACGTATCGCGGCGTCGCTGGGGATGTACGTCGTCAAAGGGGATGCGTTCAACTACGACGATAAGGCGGATGAGGCCCCGCGGGAGCTGGATATCGAGCCCGGTATGCTGTTTAACGGCCTGCGCCCCGGCGAGAAGGTCGACATGGTGAAATCTGACCGGCCCAACAGCAACCTAGAATCGTTTCGTATGGGGCAGTTACGGGCGGTAGCCGCGGGGACGCGGGGCAGTTTTTCCTCGATTGCCCGTAACTATGACGGCACTTACATTGCCCAGCGCCAGGAGTTGGTGGAGGCGCAGGAAGGGTACGGTATTTTGCAGGACACGTTTATCGCCCAGGTGACCCGCCCGTTCTACCGTCGCTGGCTGGATGTGGCGATATCGACGGGCATGATCACCTTACCGGCAGACATTGACCGGCAAACCCTGTTTAACGTGATCTACAGCGGCCCGGTCATGCCCTGGATTGATCCGCTAAAAGAGGCGAATGCCTGACGTGTGATGATCCGCGGCGGTGCCGCAACGGAAGGTGACTGGGTACGGGCGCGGGGTGGCGCGCCGGCCGAGGTCAAGCGCCGCCGGAAAGCCGAAATTGACGAAAACCGGGCGCAGGCATTGGTGTTCGACACCGATCCGGCCAACGATAAAGGAGCGGCTCATGCCGACAACAACGACGACGATAAGCACACCGCCGACAGCGGTCGTGGACGAGGGCGAGCATAACGCCCCCCTGATACAGGCGCGACAACAGGCCGATATCCGTCTCCATGGTGAAATTGGGGCCGGGGGCATTACCGCCCGCCAGTTCGCGGAAACGCTGAGCGCGCTCGGGCCGGTCAGTGATATCAACCTGCATATCCACTCGCCCGGCGGGGATGTCTTTGACGGCATCGCTATTTATAACCTGCTAAAAAATCACCCTGCGCGCAAGACGGTCTATATCGATGGCTTCAGCCATTGCGATGGTGGGTGATACCGTCCTCATGCCCGAGAACGCCATGATGATGGTGCATAAACCCCGTAGCGTGACCGTCGGTCATGCGGAAACCTTACGGGGACGGGCGGATTTGCTGGACAAGGTGGAGGCGGTGATTGTGCCGGCTTATACCGACAAGATCGGTAAATCCGCAGAAGAAATCATGGCGTTACTGGCCAAGGAAACCTGGATGTCCGGCAGTGAGTGTGTCGCACAGGGTTTCGCCGATAAGGTGCTGTCGCCGGTTAAGGCCATGGTGCGTATTGAGTCAAAGCACATTGAGGAGTTTGAACACATGCCTAACAGCATTAAAAATATGATTGTCGCGCCACAGGAAAACACGGAGTCGCCCTCGGCACCGGCGGCCAGCATCACGTCCGGCATACCGGTATCCGCGCCGGTCGCCGTTGATGAAACCGCTATCTGCGCCCAGGAGCGTGACGCCCAGCATCAGCGCGTGGCGCATATCACGGCGCTGTTTGGTCGCCTGGGGACGCAGCATGCCGACCTGATGGTCAAATGCGTGAGTGATGTTAACTGTTCGTTTGACCAGGCCAAAGACGCCCTGCTGGAGGCGCTGGCCAGTAAAATCACCCCCATTGATACCACGTCTTCGCCGGTGAACAGTGGTTACAGTGTAAGCGTACGCCCAGCGCCGTCTGTTAATTCCCCATCAAGTTATTGAAGATGA
>NZ_JBLKSS010000342.1:0-2239 GCF_047607725.1 Sodalis sp. (in: enterobacteria)
CGGGCACCGGTGAACTCAATGTCGCAAGTAACGGGTTCGGCAGAGGGTAAAGGAAAACGTAAGGGTGATGGTTCGGCGGTGAGTGTAACCGCCAGTAGCTCAGCCTGCTGTGTAGTGGGGATTTTAGGTTGGACACCGAACTTGCCCTGACGGTAGAGCTGGCGCCAGTTGAACAGCAAATTGTCATTGATACCGTTATCCCGTGCCAGCTTGGCAATGGATACGCCGGGCTGGAGCGCCTGCTCAACCAGCTTAATGTTAAAGTCCAGCGGGAAATTGGGACGATGTCTTGAGGGTTTTGGTGGGGTTTGTTTCATGAATTGCGCCCATTAAAAAAATAATGGACATCATCTTTAATAACTTGATGGGGAATTAACAGACGGCGCGGGGCGTACGCTTACCAACGGGCCGAGGTAAAGCAGTAATATTCAACAAGCCAATAAGGCAGTGGGCCGGGTGATGGCCGGCGCTCGAGGATAGGCGCCCGCTTTCTGTCCGTTTAATGCCTCGATAGGAAACATCACCCGGTGGCAGGGGCAATGTCGCGGCGACACCTGGGCTAACGGGCCCTCGTAGGGTCGCTGTCTCGCCACTTGCCGTTGCTGATATTCTCGGCGGCTGCCTTAGCGCCGCAGGCAAGAATAAGAGGGGAGAAAGCGTTCAAGGATCGAACTCAGGGTTTAGGGCGGCATAAACGGGGTTCTGCCCTTATTCTTTTGCGATTCATCAATTGGACGCGCGCGGAACAGAGCCGGAAATATCGCTCCCGTGCAGGCGCTTCCTGTTTGCGCAACAGGCGGGTGCCGCGGCTAAAAAGGGAACGTAGAAGATTCACACGCTAATATAAATACAGGTTAACGAACATATTCACCCTATGAAAAAGCTATCAAGAATGCGGCATAACGCACATTTTGGCAGCAAGGGGGGGGCCTATTTTGGCCCGGCGATTTGCTGCCTTCTTTACCGCCTTTGGCAATATACTGCAAGAGAAAAGGTCATAACGCTTACCTTCGGCCATTGAAATCACTGCAGGTGAAATATTTCTTGAACATCAAAATGCCTTCTAATCAAACCGTCTTCGCGGTAACGGCTTTTAACTCATCGGCAAATTAGCGCAGAGAAGTGTGTCGGTTTGTCACAATGGAATGGCATGGACACAGATCGCGAGTTTGCGAATGTGAAGATATTGTTGAATTATAACGGCGCAATGGCGGCGCTATCGTGAAACGCCGGGGGTAATCCCCACTCTTCCTGCCGTTCAGTAGTTAATTATTCTGTTAATAATGTACTTATTACAATGTTTGCTTGATTATTATTTAAAAACATCTATGGCGCAGACCCGTGTGGAATAGACCTCCTCTCCGGGAAGGTGCTTGCATGATGTCGGGGAATAGGGCAAAGGATTGGGCCTTTGTACGCCGCGCGCGGCGCAAAGGGCAGATAAAAAAAACCGCTGCGAGCAGCGGTTTTTTTGCAACTTGGGTCGACTAGGCGATTACAGCAGAAAATCTTCCAGTGCTTTGCCTTCTTCACCAATCGCTTTTTTGATTACCGCAGGGGTACGGCCTTGGCCGGTCCAGGTTTTAACGTCGCCGTTTTCGTCGGTGTACTGATATTTCGCCGGACGAGCGGCACGCTTGGTTTTACCCGCGGATTTAGAGGAACTCATCGACTGCAGCAATTCGTTCGGGTCGATGCCATCGGCAATCAACATTTCGCGGTATTGCTGTAATTTGCGCGTACGCTCTTCAATTTCAGCCTGGGCTTGACTATCTTCCTCACGGCGTTCATTGACAACGACCTCTAGTTTCTCCAGCATTTCTTCAAGAGTTTCCAGAGTGCATTCTCTGGCCTGTGCGCGCAGAGTACGGATGTTGTTTAGAATCTTTAGTGCTTCGCTCATTGACATAATCTCGAATATTATAAAGGGGGCGTCCCAGTAATAATAGAGCGCTAGTTTCTTTTCTGCAATACCCAGATTGTGATTAATCAAAAGTATTCTTTATAAATGCCTATGACCCCGTAACTGTAAATATATTGTGTTCGCCGGGCGAGGCAAAATTGATTCATCAGGTTCCGTTTTTCCTTCAGGACGCCTTATGAGTGCATAATGCACTGCTGATTTCATTATAAGGAAGGTTTATATCACCGCGCCGGCGGGGGGGGGTTATAACCGCTTTAGACCTTCCCGGCGGCTGAAAAATAAAAGCTTTACAGCATAATCTCCTGCGTTTTCTTA
>NZ_JBLKSS010000343.1:0-2073 GCF_047607725.1 Sodalis sp. (in: enterobacteria)
TGGGAGATTGCCTGGATAAGGGTAATAGCGGCATTCACCTGAACGTGTCTCGTTGCCGCTTCGCCCCCTGCCATAAAAATGCAAAATATCTGTGAGGTGGCCACCACCGGATAGGGAGACAGCTTTCCCAAACGTTGCCCCACCACTGGCGGTAACGTTGCCACCCACTTCAAGATTCTGTATCCAATGCAGGCGCTCTGTATTCCATTCGCCGGTTTTGACATTGTTGGCGTACAACGCGACGCTGCCTTTGCCATTGGCAATCAGCCCTGAATCGCTGTCGCCGACATTGACCGAATGGGTGATCTGCAGACGGCCGTTAACCGTGCCACCGGTACGTTTATCCAGCGCGTTTTGTGCCTGTTCAGCGGTATTTTTCAGCCCCAGATGGGCCACGAACGCCGCTTTATCCGGGATATCCGCACCGTTTTTTCTCTTAAGCAGGCTCTGGTTGCTCTTCTCTTCCTGCGATTGTTGAATCAGCCCTTGGATGGCCTCGGCCAGCTGGCTATTTTGTGCCGGATTGGGCTGCATCCCGGCGGCCGCCAGAATATTTTTCTGCTCCGTCTGGGTATCGATGACCGCCCCCTGCATGGCGTTCAGCCACAGGGCGTAGAGCACGGTGCCCCTGACGTCGCCGGCCGGATCGCCGTCATGAAACAGCCCGTCATCGCTGTCAATCGGCGCGATAATGTCCTTCATGGGCGCGTTTTCTCCCGGTAGTTAAACACCACCTGCGTGTGCGCGGGTTTCAGGTCTTTAAACAGGCCTTCAATCAGGTTCTGGCCAAAGGTCAGCAGCTTTTCCCCGGCCACCGAGCTGCCGGCGCGGAAGCGGTAGACCGGCACCTGCGCGTCATCGATATTGACTATCCATAGCCAGATAATCTCCGGCACCCAGATACGCTCGCCGGCCCGGCCAATGCCGGCGCGGAACGGCTCCGGCTCGTCAATGGTGATGCGGTAGCCCAGCGATTTAGCGAGATGGATAAAGTATGTCCGGCTCAGACCACCGGTGGCGTTGATTCGCGCCAGCACCTGCTGACGACGCTGCTGTAGCGTCATGCCGCTGTCGGGGGAAAGACTTAACATCCGCTCCCAATCCGCCAGCAGCCCCACGGCGAGGAAGGGGGTGATACCGTCGGCCACTTCACCGGCGCGGATTTCCAGCTGTGCCAGGCTCTGCCCCTCGGCCTGCAGTTCAGCCGTCAGGCGCTCACCGGTCAGCGCATAGCTTTTTGGTGGCAGCAGGGCACTGAGCAGCTGTGCGTAGTCGCGGCCGTTCATGGCATTGTCTCCACGGTGATAGTCCCTGCGCGTATCCACTGCACGGTCTGTTTGTTCACCACCGGCACCACATTGGCGCTGGGGGCAAGCAGCTGGTAGTCCACCACGCCGACCACTTCCGATATCAGCGCCCCCAGCTGGGTTCTGACCGCCACCTCGCCGGGGGCCAGGCGGTTAAAGTAGTCGGTGAGCGCAGTCGTCATCTGTTTGCGCGCCGCGTCCAGCGTCAGGTTGCTCAGGCTGACCCGGGCCGTGATATCGGCTTTCACCACCTCGGGGGCCAGCACCAGGCAGTCTTTCGCGGTGACCGGGCGCATCTCGTCAATGTAGCGCTGCACCGCCTTAATCGTCTCCGGCGATGGCAGGTCGTTATCGGTGACTATCACCACATCCACCGTGCCGTAGCCCCGGCGCAGCGGGTAGACATAGGCTTCGGTGACGCCCGGCAGGGACACCGCCCAGCGATGGTAATCATATTGATTGCCGCCCGCCGGCGGACGGCGTATCACCTCCAGCAGACGTGCCAGCAATGCGGCGTCGGATTCGGCCTCGCTGCCGCCGACCATGCGGGTGAGTGTCACCTTGCTGTCAACACCGGCGGGGGCCATCAGCAGCGTTCCTGGCGTGTTGTCCGCCAGATTGCCCTGGGTACCGCTGTCGAGTGCGCGGGCGGGCAAGGTCAGACTGCCGGTTGCGTCTATCGTGCCCGGCGCGGTGGTCTGGTAGCGCTGACGGCTTCCGGTAGGCCGCAATTGCAGCAGGCCGGTAATGTTTGCCCCAGGGTTGC
>NZ_JBLKSS010000344.1:0-1897 GCF_047607725.1 Sodalis sp. (in: enterobacteria)
GGCTATACAACAAACCCACCAATAATTCAAGACGTCCTCCACGGGGCGCTTACTTATTACCAGCAACAACACCAACTTGCAAATCAGCTTCGTCCATTCCCGCTATCGTAACCAGAACGTCGCTATTTGCGTGCTGGTAGACGTCAGCGCCCGCGTGCGGATGGAGGAGTCGTTGCAGGATATGGCCGCCGCCGCCGAACAGGCCAGCCAGGCCAAGTCGATGTTCCTGGCGACCGTGAGCCACGAACTGCGCCCGCCGCTGTATGGCATTATCGGCAACTTGGATCTGTTGAAAACCAAGGTGCTGCCGGACGGCGTCGACAGGCTGGTCATGCCGATGAGTAACTCCTCTACGCTGCTGCTCAACATCATTAGCGACATTCTCGATTTCTCCAAAATCGAATCAGAGCAGTTGAAGATTGAACCGAAAGATTATTTCCCCCGTGAGACGGTGAGCTATATCGTTGGCAATTACCTGTCGCTGGTGGTGAAAAAACGCCTGGGATTGTACTGCTTTATCGATCCCGACGTGCCGGACAGCCTGCGCGGCGATCCGGTGCGTCTGCAGCAGGTGCTGTCCAATTTATTAAATAATGCCATTAAATTTACCCGCAGCGGCAGTATCGTGGTGGCGGTGTACTGCAGGGACGGCTATTTGCAGTTTAGCGTGCGGGATACCGGCGTTGGCATGCAGCCGCGGGAAGTGATGCGCCTTTTCGATCCGTTTGTGCAATTGGGCGACGGTGGTCAGCGCCCGACCCAGGGCACCGGCCTGGGGCTGGCGATTTGTGAAAAACTGGTCAATTTGATGGACGGCGATATCGCCGTGGAGTCCGAACGCGGTATCGGCAGCCGTTTCAGCATCCGGCTGCCGCTTTATCAGGCGGTTGCCCGGCCGGTGGAGACACAGGATGCCGCCGGTCATACCTGCTGGCTGGCGGTGCGTAATAGCGCCTTGGGACGCTATCTGCAGCTGCTATTGCGCCATCAGGGGCTGACGGTGTTGGACTATCACGACGAAGCGTTAAGCGTCGACGATATTTTCCTGTGCGATGATCCGCAGCAGCCGGAAGGGACGGCGCGCGCCACGATTTGCTTCTCCAACGAGCATATCGGTCCGGCGGAGGAAATCCGCCCCGGCTATTGGCACGTCAGTCCGGCGTTTGCGGGAGATCTCCCGCTGTTGCTCAACTACCTCTATCGCAGTGAACAGGCGACAGGTCCGGCGTTGCCGGTGCCGCCGGTGATGCTAACCACGAGCGGCGCGAACGACGATATCCTGATCCTGGTGGTGGACGATCACCCCATCAATCGTCGGCTGCTGGCGGATCAGCTGGGTTCGCTGGGCTATCAGGTCATTACCGCCAACGACGGGCTGGATGCGTTGAATGTCATAAACCGGCAGGCGGTGGACATTATTCTGAGCGACGTCAATATGCCGAACATGGATGGGTATCAATTCGCCCGCGCGCTGCGTACTCAGGGCAGGGTGACGCCGGTGGTCGGCGTTACCGCCAACGCGCTGGCAGAGGAAAAACAGCGCTGTCTGGACGCGGGGATGGACAATTGCTTATCAAAACCGGTGACGCTGGAGGTGCTGCAGCCGGTGCTTACGGCCTACAGCCAAAAGGTACGCCCGGCGCGAAAACCGGCTGAAGATTGAGAGCGAAGGCTGCCGCGGGCAGCATGAAGGCGTGCCGCGCTATCTCCGGTTAAAACCGGGGCGAACGCCGGGGGGCGTCAATCGGCCAAGGTGGACGCGAAGATCAGGAGCGTCATTGTGCCGAATAATCTGGCGCGGATAACGTGAAGACGTGCTATGCCGGATAACGCCGAGGCGGGTGTAGCGCCGCAGACAAAGTGATCCACTCTTGCAGACAAAGTGATCCGCCAAAAA
>NZ_JBLKSS010000345.1:0-1820 GCF_047607725.1 Sodalis sp. (in: enterobacteria)
GGTTTACTGTCTCATACAACAAACCCACCAATAATTCAAGACGTCCTCCACGGGTCGCTTACATACGCCTGACAAAGATGGTGGCGCCGATATCGAAGCACTACGGGAGAAAGGCCGGTTGGTTCTGGTTAATCGCCTCGCCAACGCTGACAGGGAAGCGATAGTCCAAGCGCTCGCCCGGTGTGGTGTGAAAAGTATAAGCAAAAGCCCGGATGAGAAAGTCCCGGATGTGGTCGCCGCTCTCGAACAGTTGGCCGACGAGCTGGGAGGTTAGGTCATGGCAGAGCATGCCCGATTAGCGTCCTCTAGCGCGGAAAAGTGGCTCAACTGTCGCGGCAGTCTGGCAATGGAGGCGGGGCTTCCTGAAAGCACATCATCGTATGCCGAGGAGGGCAGTGCCGCGCACCGTGTCGCTGAAAATGTCCTGAACAATCTGCTCAACCCGACGCTGGCAGGCAAACCGCTCAGCGGCGGGAGGCACGCCGCCGACTACATCGGCACGTATCCGCTGGCGAAAGGCGGAAAGCCTATCGGCCCGCAGGTGACCGAGGAGATGGCCGAGCATGTGCAGTGCTACATCGATACGGTATGGGCGCTGGCCGAGGGTAATGACCTGCTGGTAGAACAGCGGGTAGATTTCTCGGAGGCTATCGGGGTGCCTGAACAATTCGGCACCGCTGACGCCATCATCCTCGCCGGTAGCGAGCTGCAAATCCACGACCTGAAATACGGTTTTCTGAAGGTGGACGCCGAGAACAATAAACAGCTGCAGCTCTACGCCCTGGGCGCGCTGGCCTATTTCAGTCTGGCGCAGGACTTCGACCGCGTACGGCTGTTCATCCATCAACCGCGCCTGAATCAAACCTCGGAATGGGCGCTCAGCGTTGCTGAGCTGGAAGCGTTTGGCGAACGGGCAAGGGAAGCCGCTGCCGCGGCGATTGTCACCGCGAACATTGCCGATTGTGAAGGGGTCGATACCCTGCCCGCCGACGTGTTCACGCCGGGCGAAAAGCAGTGCCGCTGGTGTAAAGCCGCCGGCGGGCTCTGTAAGGCCGAGACGGAATACTACCTCAATTTGACTGCCGGGGATTTTGTCGACCTGACGCAGCCGCTGGCCCCGCAACTGGCCGACGCGCCGAAAAGGGTCGCGGCGCTCACGCCTGACGAGCTGGCGGCTGTTTATGGCCAACTGCCCGCGCTTGAAGGGTTTTGCGAAAGTGTCTACGCCCGCGTTATAGGCGAACTGCGCAACGGACACGCGCTACCAGGGCTGAAACTGGTGCAGGGCAAACCGGGTAACCGCGCCTGGCGCGATGAGGCAGCCGCCCGTGCTCTGCTTAAGGACCAGTTCCGCTACAAAATTGATGACATTTTCGACATGAAGCTTATCAGCTCGACCCGCGCCGAAAAGCTCGTCAAAAAAGCCAGTCCCCGCCGCTGGCAGAAAGTGGAGCCGCTCATTACCCGCCCGGACGGCAAGCCTGTAGTGGCCCCGGAAAGCGATCCGCGTCCGGCGCTGAACATGTGTACAGAAAACGACTTTGACAACGTGGATACCCTTGAGGGTACCGCAGAGTTTCTTTGACGAAAGGTGAAAAAATGAAACTGAAATTGAATGACGTACGACTGGCGTTCCCGGCACTTTTTGAAGCTAAAGCGGTCAATGCGGAAAGTGAACCACGCTACTCCCCGCTGCTTTCATTCTGGTGCCAAACAATCCGGCTCTGGCAGAGATAAATAATGCCATTGTCACCGCAGCCAATGAAAAATGGTAAGCGTACGCCCAGCGCCGTCTGTTAATTCCCCATCAAGTTATTAAA
>NZ_JBLKSS010000346.1:0-1682 GCF_047607725.1 Sodalis sp. (in: enterobacteria)
GCGACCTCCAGCTCTCTATCGCTAAACATGCCATAGGCAGTAATAATATTTGCCGGGCGCGGTATTTCACTGTCAACGCATTGCAACGTTGAAAAGAACCGGCAGGGCCGCGCATAACACAGCGTCCCACACAAGTCGCCCTTCTTATCATCATGAGGAATATAATCAAAAACATAAGGCTGCATTCTTTTGTTAATCCCAAACGGCGGCAGGACTAACAACGAAATGTTTTCACCCTGACTATAGAGACGTTGTTCTTCCTCCCACATCACGGAGGCATACAGTGCAATAGGGTGGTATATCGCAGTCCGAACAGCCTGAAATCACAAAATCATCCGACAGGGCCAGCAACTCTCGCATTGCCGGATTCACGTAACGATATCGCGCCCCGCTATCTTTAATGCCACAGAGCGCACTGTTTTTTTCAAAGGTATTAAGAAGGCTTTTCATAGAAATCCCCACTATCGGGGCGCTTACGTTTATCTATAGGTTGGTACTCGTCTAAATTTTTTTTCTGTTTTAAGAATCTATAGTGATATTGCATCTATCTCTGAGAGTGCATCTAGCCCTCGCTTGTGAATTGCATTGATGTGTGGATAAGTACCGTGCTCAGGTGGGTGTATTGGGCAAATGCGGGAATTTTTAGCGGGAATGGCGATTTTTGCTATGGGGTTTGCTCAGAAAACGACCGTGGCGGAATTCAGGACGAGCGAAGCCCTGCGCCGTCAAGCGCATAGATTCACTTAAGGGATGTCGGGTTAGCCGGTGCCAGGCGGCGCGGTCGCCAGCTTGCACATGGAGTGGTAACGCTGCGTGACCATTCGGTTCAGTTCAACATGCCCCATTGCCCCAAGCTCTTCCTTGCTGTAGAGCTTCACCAGGTCGTTGAGGATATGCTTCCGTGCCTGTTGCTCATCCATCGCCTCCAGCTTGCGTGCGTGGCGGCGCTGCTTACTCCGCGCCAGCTTTTTGGTGCGATAGTCAAAGGCGCGCCGGATATGCTCCGTCTTGGCCCGGCGGCGGGCTTCGGTCAGCGTAATCGGCCCTTCCCCCGCGTCCCGTAGCTTCTGGTTCTCCCAGGAAAGCTGCTGCTGCTGGGCAGACAGATATTTACCGTACTCGTAGCCAATCAGCACAAAGAACAACTCGGTGACCCAGATGATATTGGGAATATAGGAGGCGGTGGTATCGTCCCATATCCGGTCGCAGAGCACCGCGCCGATAGCCTCAAGATGTTCATTGATAGCACGGCTGGCCCGGCTGTAGCAGGGTTTACCTGCCGCATTGTAGGTCGTCAGACCGCACGCATCGGAAATCTGCGCCAGCGACATATACACCTTGCCGGTCACGATATTCACATGCGCCGCCAGACACTCCATGATGGCGTCAACAGCACGGGCACGGTGCAGATTCATCGCCCGTTCATTGCCTAGCAGTTCATGCGTCATAGCATGATAACGGGGCGCAGTACGCCAGAGCGGATGCTGTGAAGGGGCATTGTCCCGCGCCGCCTTACGCATCGCGTCAATAATACGCGGCGGCTTTACGTCCTCTTTGGGCGGCCGATAGCACGGATGGGGGTTTTTTACATAGCTGCGTGACGAAAACGCCAGTGGTGTCGCCTGAAAAAAAACGGAGAGGTTTTGCTTATCCACCACTCCCTGCACTTATGGCAGAGCGGA
>NZ_JBLKSS010000347.1:0-1512 GCF_047607725.1 Sodalis sp. (in: enterobacteria)
GCTCCTGCCGTGGAACCTCACCATCCCTGCTGAATAACTGTCAATACGGCGCTGTTTGGTCGCCTGGGGACGCAGCATGCCGACCTGATGGTCAAATGCGTGAGTGATGTTAACTGTTCGTTTGACCAGGCCAAAGACGCCCTGCTGGAGGCGCTGGCCAGTAAAATCACCCCCATTGATACCACGTCTTCGCCGGTGAACAGTGGTTACAGTCATCTCTACGCCGGGAACGGCAATATCACCGGTGATGGCGTCCGTGCCTCGCTGATGGCGCACGCCGGGTTTGATAGCGCACACAAGAAGAACCCCTATAACGGGATGACGCTGCGCGAGTTGGCGCGGCTGTTGCTGACCGAGCGCGGTATCGGCGGGGCGGGTTATAACCCGGTGCAAATGGTCGGATTGGCCTTTACCCACAGCACGTCGGACTTCGGCAATATCTTGATTGACGTGGCGCACAAGGCCATTTTGCAAGGCTGGGAAGAAGCGCCGGAGACCTTTGAGCAGTGGACCAAAAAGGGGCAGCTGTCGGACTTCAAGACCGCGCACCGTGTTGGTCTGGGCGGCTTCCCGTCGCTGCGCCAGGTGCGTGAGGGGCTGAGTACCAATATGTGACCACCAATGATAAACAAGCCACTATTGCGTTGGCGACTTACGGCGAGTTGTTCAGCATTACCCGTCAGGCGATTATCAATGACGACCTGAGCTTGCTGACCGATGTGCCGATGAAGCTGGGGCGGGCGGCTAAGGCCACCATCGCCGACCTGGTTTACGCCGTGCTGACCGGCAACCCCATTATGAACACCGGCGGTCTGCCGCTGTTTGATGACAAGCACGGCAACAGGAGCAAGGGCGCCATTGAGGTGGGCAACATTGACAAGACGCGCCAGATGATGCGCCGCCAGAAGGAAGGCGATCACCATCTGAATATCCGCCCGGCCTTTATGCTGGTCCCGACGGCACTGGAAGCCACGGCCAATCAGGTGATCCGCTCGACCAGCGTCAAGGGGGCCGATATCAACGCAGGTATTATCAACCCGGTACAAAACTTTGCCACCGTGATTGCCGAGCCGCGTCTAGATGATGCCAGTGCCACGGCCTGGTATCTAGCGGCGGCCAAAGGCACGGACACCATTGAGGTGGCTTATCTGAACGGTGTCGATACGCCGTATATCGACCAGCAGCAGGGCTTTGAATCCGATGGCGTGACCACCAAGGTGCGTATCAATGCCGGCGTCGCCCCCATCGGCCATCGCGGTCTGGTCTACGTTGACGGCAAATAACCGCCACAGCGCGTCATTATCGGCCCGTCGGGGCTTTTTTTTATGTCCAGAATCTGGCCCCGTGCGGGCCATGCTGGTTCCGGTCACGTCCGATCACTGATTCTGATTTCATCCGATCACTGATTCCGGTCGCCCGATCAGCGATTCCGATTCTGTCCGATCGCTCATCTTCTGTTCCGCCATACTCTGGAGACTTTTAGCTTCCGGGAGTATGGCATGGCACGTAAAA
>NZ_JBLKSS010000348.1:0-1506 GCF_047607725.1 Sodalis sp. (in: enterobacteria)
TGCGAGGACTGTCGCCACAGGATTGCCCCGGCCCGGCTGGCGGTATTACCGCAGGTGCGCTGTTTATGTGGCTGATGCGCCGCTCCTTTGCCGGACGCGAGCAGGTCGAGCACCTTAACGCCCGTCTGCTAACGGTAGAAACCCGCCTGGGGGCCACGCCGTCGGCGCAGACGGTGCATGCCCTGAAAGTGGAAATCACCGAGCTGCGCGGCGATTTGAAAGAAACCCGCGCCAGCTTGCAGGCGGTGACGCATCAGCTTGAGTTACTGGTGGAAAAAGCCCTTTACCGGAGTGACGGATGATTGACGATATTTTGACGCAAGACCAGCGCCTGGTGATAGTGCGTTCACTGAATGATTATCACGGCGAATTAAATGAATCGGTGTTGCAGGACTGCCTCGACGCCTACGGTCATAAGGTCTCGCGCGACCGCGTACGCGTGTTGCTGGCCTGGCTGGCGGAGCAGGACCTGTTGCGGCTTGACACCTTGCCCGGCGGCTATCTGGTGGCCCATCTGAGCGGGCGCGGGCAGGAGGTCGCCGAGGGTCGCGCGACCGTGCCGGGCGTGAAGAAGCCGCGTCGGCGCTAAGGGGGAAGGGATGGAAAAAGCCACCCGAGGCCGTCCCGGCAAGGTCAATGTGCTGCCGGAAGATATCCGTAAACGTCTTTTTACGCTGCTGCGGGAAAAGCGCATCACCCAGCTGCAAATTCTGGACGAGGTAAACCGCCTGATTGAGGCGGCCGGGTTACCGCCTGAGCAGAAACTCTCGCGTAGCGCCCTGAACCGGCTGGCGAGTGAAAACGAGCGCGTGGCGCGGGATTTACGCGAGCTGCGCGAGCAGACCAGCGCCCTTACCGCCGAACTGGGCGAAAAACCCACCGGCGAAACCTCGCGGCTGATTATGGAGATGGCGCGCTCCCTGCTGTTCAAGGGCATACGCAAGCACCAGCTTGCCAGTCAGGATAACGACGAGATTGATATTGATTTTCTGAAAGAAGCCATGCTGGCCGCCCAGCGCCTGGAGCGCACGGCAGAGATGAGCCACAAGCGCGAGGCGGAAATCCGCCAGGCCTATGCTGAGGAAGCGGCGAATGCCGTCAGTGAAGCGCTACGTGGGCAGGAGGGCATGAGTCACCAGATGGAAAGCAAAATCCGCGACATTTTGCTGGGCAAGGCATAACCCAGACTTAATGAGAGGTTACCCAATGACAAACAACACGACGACAAGTGCCGCAGAGTTGGCTATCCAGCTGCACGCGGTAAGGAAACGCTGGAAAAAGACGGGGATTTATCCCATCCCCGCCTGACTGAAGCCATGTGGTTATTAATGCAGATGATCGCAGGCCCGATGGATGCGGGCCTGACGGTCAACCGTTTTCAGGGGCGGTGACGCCGTTTTCACCCCGTTGATTTTTCATGGAAAGAGCCAATGCAAACCGCTGAACAGCCGTCCCCGATGACCCGATTGACCGACCCGCGCAAAATTGACCTGCGTGAGGCCACCC